>NZ_JBFUAW010000007.1:0-131120 GCF_056406095.1 Caulobacter sp. P1_D6
GCCTGCGCTGGTTCACGCCCACCGTCGAGGCCCCGATCTGCGGCCACGCCACCCTGGCCAGCGCCCACGCCCTGTTCGAGGAACTGGGCGTCGACGCGCCGCTGCTGACCTTCGACACCCTGGCGGGCGACCTGACCGTGCGCCTGTCCCCAGCTCTGCCCCGGGCCTACTGCCCCTCCACCGTGATCTCCGGCCAGCGCGCCTGGGCCGAGCCGGTGGTGCGTTCCCAGCCGCCCGCGCCCTTCACCCTCAGCGGGTTGGGCCGCAGGTGCAGGGCGAACAGGTCGTCCAGCCCGAACGGCGCGAACACCGACAGGCTGTCGTCCGCCTCCATCCGCACTCCGACGCAGAAGGCCGTGGCCACGAAGCGCTTCAGGGCGTCGGCGCTGTTCAGCAGCGGCGGATAGGGCTCGTCGGCCCCGAACTTCTTCTCGAACCACAGGTGCACCCGGGCCTGGTTGCGCACCTCGACCAGGCTCTTCAGCGGCTCGTCGAACTGGGCCGCCACCCGCTGGATCACCACGTCCTCGGCCTCGTACGAGGTGTCGGAATCGTCGTGATAGGCCACGTCGTAGTCCTTGATCCCGTAGTCGGGCGCCCGGCCGGTCAGATGGTTCCAGACCGGCTGGTAGATCGCGCCGGAAAAGATCATCGCGTCGGGCAGGTCCAGCTCGCGGATCGTCCGCAGCACCTGCATGGTGGTCGGCACGCCGTGGATAATGTCGACGAGGCGGGTTTCCAGATCACTCATTTACGTACCACCCACGCATGATCCAACGGTCCATGCCCGGCCCCGAACCCCGGCGCGCGCAGCATCGCCTCGTGGACGTAGTTCCAGGCCCGGGCGACCGACTCGGTCAGGCTCAGGCCCTGGGCCAGGCCCGTGGCGCAGGCGCTGGCCAGGGTGCAGCCGGTGCCGTGGGTGTGGCGGGTCTCGATCCGCTCGCCCTCGAAAGCCGTTTCGCCCTGGCGGGTGATCAGCAGGTCGACGACCCGCTCTCCCGACACATGGCCGCCCTTCATCAGCACCGCGTGGGCGCCCAGCTCCAGCAGCGCCTCGCCGGCCCGGCGCAGGTCGTCGGTGGTCTCGACGCTCAGGCCCGTCAAGGCGGCGGCCTCGGGGGCGTTGGGGGTCAGCAGGGCCGCGCGGGGGATCAGCAGACTCTTCAAGGCGCCGATCGCCTCCTGGGCCAGCAGCGAGGCCCCGCCCTTGGCGATCATCACCGGGTCGATGACCGCCGGAATCCCTTTGGCGCTGTCCAGCACCCGCGCCACGACCTCGACCATGGCGGCGTCGCCCAGCATGCCGGTCTTGAGGGCGTCGGCCCCGATGTCGTCGAGCACGGCGCGGGCCTGGGCCTCGACGATGTCCAGCGGGATCGGATGCACGCCGGTCACGCCCAGGGTGTTCTGCACGGTGATCGCGGTGATCGCCGTGGCCGCGTAGCCGCCCAGGGCGGTGATGGTCTTGATGTCGGCCTGGATCCCCGCCCCGCCGCCGGAATCCGATCCGGCGAGGACGAGCACGCGGCCTTGATGCGAGGCTTGGGTCATGAGGTGGTTCTAGCGGGGAGTCGGGGGTCTGGGGTAGGCGGTTTGAAACGACGCCCTCCGCGGAACCTTCACCGCAACCGGCGCTTATCCGTTGTCAGGTTGCGTGGTCGGGATCTCCGTATGAGAAAATCGTTTTGCGTCGCGTTGATCGCCGCCGCCTGTCTCGCGCCGGCCGCGGCCTGGGCCCGCGACGACGCCGAGATCGATCCGGCGACCATCGACCTGGCCAAGCTGATCGAATGCCGGACCTACGATGTGCCGACCTACAACGCCCTGGCCTTCTGGCTGGTCGGCGACGAGGCGCCCAAGGCGCGGGCCGCCTTGGGCCTCACCGAGGAAAAGTCGGCCAACTTCCTGCTGAGGGCCTATGCGCTGAAGGCCCCGATCACGGTGTTCGGCCGTCAGACCCGCCACATCGTCTTCAACAGCTCCGGCCCGATGGCCGTGCTCGACGAGGCCGACCCGCATCCGCTGGCCCGGGAGCTGAAGATCGAGCCGGCCATCGACGTGCCCGCCAAGTTCCTGGGCGAGCGCGAGATGGCGACCACCACCGACAAGGGCGAGGCCGGCGGCTTCACCTACAAGACCCACGTCACCCTCAACGTCTCCACCGTCACCTCCCATCCGGGCAAGACGCTGGCGGGCTGCAGCTACACCTTCGAGATGATCGAAAATGCCGCTCCGTAACCTGCCCCTCGCCGCGCTCTGCGGCCTCGCCGCCATGGCGACCGCCGCGCCGGTCCTTGCCCAGGACCTGTTCATCGGCACGCTGGACGTCCGGAAGGACCAAGTGGTGCTGACTCGCTGCGACCTGGCCCAGAACCGCTACGTCCTGCGCGACCGCGCGGGCGAGTCCGAAAAGCCGGTCGCCCGGTTGCGCGAGCGCCTGAAGACCCTGAAGGCGCCGGTGTATGTGGAGGTCTTCGGCGAATACGCCGAGATCGAAGGCGAGGACGGCCATGCCCTGGACGTGATCGGCCTGGAAAACCTCACGGCCGGCAAGTCCTGCCACCTGATGGACGCCCTGCCGGGCGGCTAGTCCTCCCGCTCGCCCTTCAGCCGCGCGCTCTCGGTCTTCAACGGCTTGGACACCGGGCAGACCTCCTGGACGAAGTCGTTCAGCGTGTTGACCAGGCTGTCGCGCACCAGACTGTAGTGCACGAACTGGCCGCGCTTCTCGCTGCGCACCAGGCCGGCCGCCTCCAGGATCGACAGGTGCTGCGACACCGCCGGCTTGGAGATCTGGAACCGCGAGGCGATCTCGCCCGCCGTCAGTTCGGCATGGGCCAGATAGGCCAGGATCTTCCGGCGGACCGTCGAGGAGAGGGCTTCGAACACGCGTTGCATGTGAGGGTATTTAAGCTGTTCGCTAACCGCTTGCAAATAGGTGATAAGGTATTTAAGGAATAGCTTATTCAATGCCGGAGACGCGACCATGGCTTGCCTCCTGATTCCACGGCCCACCGCCTCGCTCCCGCCGGATCGCGTGCTGTTCGCCATGCTGACCGGCGCCGGATACGGCGGCCTGCTGGTCGCGGCCGTCACGGTCGTGGTGATGGTCGTGACGGGCGCGGGCCCCCTCGCCTTCTGGGTCGGCCTCATGAGCCTGGCCTTCGCCACGCCGATCTGGTTCGCCGGCATCCTGGTGGTCGGCGGCCCGGTCTGGTGGGTCCTGCATCGCCTGGGCCTGCGGTCGCGGGCCGTCTCCTCGGCGGCCGGCGCGACCCTGGTCCTCCTGATGGTCGGAGGCGTTTTCACGCTGACCGACGCCGCCCCCGAGGGCGGTGAAGGGTTCGGGGTCCTGTTGATCATCGCCCCCCTGGTGGCCATCGGGGCGGTCGTCGGCTGGACCGTGGCCAGGAGCGCCTATCGCGCCGAAAGGACCGGCCAATGACTGACAGTCATCCCGACCACGACGATCCCTACGCCGTCCATTCCATCGTCCCCTCGCCCGCCGACGACGCCGTGACCGGCCGCGTGGTCTGGGCGCCGGCGACCTCGCTCTGGCAGGGCGCGATGCTGGCTGGGGCCTTGGCCGCGCCGTGGTTCTTCAGCTGGAGCGGCCTGGCCGTCTTCGTCGCGCTGACCGGCGCCACCCTGCTGGTCGGCCACTCCGTCGGCTTCCACCGGCGGCTGATCCACGGCAGCTTCCAGAGCCCGCTCTGGCTGGACCACCTGATGATGTACGCCGGCACGCTGGTGGGCATGAGCGGGCCGCTGGCGATGATCCGGAGCCACGACCTGCGCGACTGGGGCCAGCGCCAGCCCGACTGCCATCCCTATCTGTCCAACCGCGCCGGCTTCTGGATCGACTACGCCTGGAACCTGCACGGCCGGCTGGTGCTGGCCTCGCCGCCGCGCGTCGAGATCCCCGCGCGGATCGCCGGCGACCGGTTCTACCGCTTCCTGGAACGGACCTGGATGCTGCAGCAGCTGCCGGTGGCCGTGGCGCTGTTCGCCCTGGGCGGCTGGTCTTGGCTGTTGTGGGGCGTCTGCGCGCGGGTCTGCGTGTCGGTGACCGGCCACTGGTTCGTCGGCCGCCTGGCCCATCGCGCCGGACCGCAGCGCTGGCTGGTCGAGGCCTCGGGCATCCAGGCCCACGACGTGCCCTGGGCGGCGATCCCGACCATGGGCGAGGCCTGGCACAACAACCACCACGCCTGGCCCGGCTCGGCCAAGCTGGGGCTCTATCCGGGCCAGGCCGACTGGGGCTTCGCGTTCATCCGCCTGCTGGAGCGGCTGGGGCTGGCGTGGGACGTGCGCACGCCGGAGACCTTGCCGGAACGGGCGGGGCTGGCGCGGGTCTGACAATCCCCCTCATCTCCCCCACGCCCGTCATCCTCGGACTTGTTCCGAGGACCCCTCGTTCAGCCGAGCTGTCGGTTGTGAGCAGACCCGTGACCTCGCCACTCCTCGGATCATCCTTCTTCGCGGTTGAAGCAGGGGTCCTCGGAACAAGTCCGAGGATGACGGGCGCTGGTGGTTGCGCCAAAAGAACAAGGTCCCGTCGCAAGCGGACCAGATCGTGATGACCAAGCACCGCATCTACACAATGAGCTTCGCCAGCGTCTATCCGCTCTACATCGCCAAGGTGGAGAGGAAGGGGCGCACCAAGGCCGAGGTCGACCAGATCATCCTCTGGCTGACCGGCTTCACCCAGGCGGAGTTCGAGTCCCATCTCGCGGAGAAGACGGACTTCGAGACCTTCTTCGCCCAGGCGCCCGAACTGAATCCCGCGCGGGCCGAGATCAAGGGCCTGATCTGCGGTATCCGCGTCGAGGAGGTCGCCGAGCCGCTGATGCGGGAGATCCGCTACCTGGACAAGCTGATCGACGAACTCGCCAAGGGCAAGGCGATGGCGAAGATCCTGCGAGGATAGGCGGGGCCTAGAGCCCGCGAAGGCGAAACTTCCGCGGCGGCATGACGCCATCCAACGCCCACCAGGCCTGTTCAAGGCGCTTTGGATCGCTGAGCGCCTGAACGGCGTCCTCGGAACCCGCCTCCGCCGACCTGGTCAGCCAGTGCAGGTAGAGCCGTCGCTGACCTCGCTGGCGGTAGTACATCGCCCTGTTCCACCACGCTTCGGCGGGATCGCGGCGCGCCCAACGATCCAGCCAGTGGAGCGCCTCGGCCGATGGTCCCGGCATCGCCGCGTCACCGAGCAGCGCCGACAGATTGGTCCATGCCGCCTGGTCCCCCAGCTTGGCGGCGACGCGATAGAGCTCGACGGCGGCTTCCAAGCGACCGTCCTCCTCCAGCTCGCAGGCCAGGATGCAGATCCGCCGCCCCTCGGCCTCGCGCTCCGCCCTATGCATCCCCGATCGCGCTCCACACCGCCAGGGCCTGGGCCGTCTCGCGCACGTCGTGGACTCGCACCGTCGCCACGCCGGCCGCCGCGCCGTGCAGGTGGGCGGCAAGGGAGCCGCCAAGACGCGCCGTCGGCTCGGCGCCCATTGGGTCCAGCGAGGCGATGAAGCGCTTGCGGCTGGCGCCCAGCAGGATCGGATAGCCCAGGGCGACGAAGCGCGGCAGTGCGGCCAGCAGGGCCACGTTGTGGGTGGGCGTCTTGCCGAAGCCGATGCCGGGATCCAGCCAGATCTTCTCGCGCTCGACCCCGGCGGCCATGGCCGTGAAGGCCCGGGCCAGCAGGAAGGCCTCGACCTCGGCGACCACGTCGTCATAGCGCGGATCGTCCTGCATGGTGCCAGGCTCGCCCAGCATGTGCATGAGGATCACCTCGCAGCCCAGCTCGGCGGCAACTTCCGGCGCGTCGGGCGCGAAGCGCAGGGCGGCGACGTCGTTCCAGATGCTGGCTCCGGCGGCGACGGCGGCGCGGGCCACGGCGGGCTTCATGGTGTCGATCGAGATCGCGACGTCGCTGGCGGCGCGGATCGCCTCGATCAGCGGGACGACGCGGGCGATCTCCTCGGCCGCCGACACGGGCGTCGCGCCGGGCCGAGTGCTCTCGCCGCCGATGTCGAGGATGTCGGCCCCCTCGTCGATCAGCCGCCGCGCCTGGTCCAGGGCCGCGGTCGGATCGAAGAACCGCCCGCCGTCCGAGAAGCTGTCGGGCGTGACGTTGACGATCCCCATGACGCGGGGGCGGGGGTGGTGGGCGGTCATGGATGGGGTTCTAGAACAGGTTTGCTCTCGCTCCCACCGATCCGCTCATCCCGGCGAATGCCGGGACCCAGATGGAATGGCGGGGTGGCTGACGCCAAGGGCGCTGAGCGCTTCCAATCATCCACACCGCTAAGGGATCTGGGTCCCGGCATTCGCCGGGATGAGCGGGGTTTTGGGGGAATCCGAAAGCAGCCCGCCTACCAATCAATGAACTTGGTGAAATCCCCGATCATCCCCGTCCAGACGCCGAAGTCGTCGTCCAGGCCCGAGATCGTGCGGCCGGCGTTCACGTTGACGTCGTACTGGACGTAGGGGTCGCCGTCGTCGTCGAGATAGACCTTCAGATAGCGGTTCTTGCGGTTCCACTCGTTGGCCTTCTCTAGCGCCAGCGGGGTCTTCAGATCGAAGCCGGCCGAGAACTGCAGGGCCTTGCAGCGCTTGGCCTCGTTGCAGTCGTAGAAATAGATCTTGAAGGTCTGGCCGTCGGCGGCGCTGGTGATCAGCGGATCGCCGCCGTCGTCCTTGCTCAGCTCGGCCTTGTAGCCGCCCTTCTGCAGCCAGGCCGACACTTCCGGGCCGGTCATGCCTTCCCTGTCGATGGCCTGGGCGTGGGCCGCGCTTCCCAAAGAGAATTGGGCCAGGAACGCCGCAGCGGCCGCCAGGGCGATGATCGCCTTCTTGTTCATGTCATGCCTCCCCGCCGCGCGTCGCGGCCAAGGCTCAGGTTAGTCCGCCCGATGTGACACGCAAAGAAAAAGCCGGATCGGCGAACCGGTCCGGCTTTTCCAACTCCGTCTCGACGGAAGCCCTAGGCGGTGACGCCCGTGGACACCGGCACCGAGGCCGTCGGACCGGTCGGCATCTTGTTGCTCTCGTCCTCGACGCGAACGGGCGGGATGCCCTTCATCACGTTGATGATCTCGTCGCCGCTGAGGGTCTCGAACTCCAGCAGGGCCTTGGCCACCTGGTGCAGCTCGGCCAGCTTCTCGGTCAGGATCTGGCGGGCCTCGTCCTCGCCGCCCTTGACCAGGCGGCGGACCTCGGCGTCGATCGTCATCATGGTCTCGGGCGAGACGTTCTGGGTGCGGGCCACCGAGTGGCCCAGGAACACCTCGTCCTGGTTGTCGCCATAGGCCACGGTGCCCAGCTCGTCGGAGAAGCCCCAGCGGGTGACCATGTTGCGGGCCAGGCTGGTGGCGGCGCTGATGTCGCTGGAGGCGCCCGAGGTGATCTTGTGCTTGCCGAAGATCAGCTCCTCGGCCACCCGGCCGGCCATCATGATGGCCAGGCGCGAGGTCATCATGTCGAAGCTCATCGAGTAGCGGTCGCCCTCGGGAAGCTGCATGACCATGCCCAGGGCGCGGCCGCGCGGCACGATGGTGGCCTTGTGGACCGGGTCGGCGACGGCGACGTTGAGGGCCACCAGGGCGTGGCCGCCCTCGTGATAGGCCGTCAGCTTCTTCTCGTCCTCGCTCATGGCCATCGAGCGACGCTCGGCGCCCATCATGACCTTGTCCTTGGCGTGCTCGAAGTCGTGCATGGTGACCATGCGGCGGTTCTTGCGCGCGGCGGTCAGGGCCGCCTCGTTGACCAGGTTGGCCAGGTCGGCGCCCGAGAAGCCGGGGGTGCCGCGGGCCAGGGTCTTGACGTCGACGTCGGCGGCCAGCGGCACGTTCTTCATGTGCACGCGGATGATCTTCTCGCGGCCCATCACGTCCGGGTTGGGCACCACGACCTGGCGGTCGAAGCGGCCCGGACGCAGCAGGGCCGGGTCCAGAACGTCGGGACGGTTGGTGGCGGCGATCAGGATGATGCCTTCGTTGGCCTCGAAGCCGTCCATCTCGACCAGCAGCTGGTTGAGGGTCTGCTCACGCTCATCGTTGCCGCCGCCCAGGCCGGCGCCGCGATGGCGGCCGACGGCGTCGATTTCGTCGATGAAGATGATGCAGGGGGCGTTCTTCTTGGCCTGCTCGAACATGTCGCGCACGCGGCTGGCGCCGACGCCGACGAACATCTCGACGAAGTCCGAACCGGAGATGGTGAAGAACGGCACTCCGGCCTCACCCGCGACGGCGCGGGCGATCAGCGTCTTGCCGGTGCCGGGAGGGCCGACCAAGAGAGCGCCCTTGGGGATCTTGCCGCCCAGGCGCTGGAACTTGGCCGGGTCCTTGAGGAACTCGACGACTTCCTGCAGCTCTTCCTTGGCCTCGTCGACGCCGGCGACGTCGTCGAACAGCACGCGGTTCTTGTTCTCGGTCAGCAGCCGGGCCTTGGACTTGCCGAAGCCCATGGCGCCCTTGGTGCCGCCCTGCATCTGGCGCATGAAGAAGATCCAGACGCCGATCAGCAGCAGGATCGGCAGCATCTGGAACAGCAGGCCCAGCAGGCTGAACGTGTTGCGCTGATAGACGATCGTCGAGCCGCGCGCCTCGAGGCGCTTGACCAGGTCCTCGGAGTTCGGCGGGACGTTGACGTTGTAGGGCTTGCCGGTCTTGGGCTCGACCTTGACGACGTCGCCGCTGATGTCGGCCTTCTTGACCTCGCCGCTGTCGATGTTCTTGAGCAACTGCGAGTAGCTGACCTCGCCGTTGCCGCCGGGCTTTCCGCCCTGGCTCACGACGGTGTAGGCCATGACCAGCACCACCACGATCGTCGCCCAGATGCCCAGGGTCTTGAAATTCATACGCGTTGTCTTCCCAACGATAGTCTCTGACCTTCCAAGATAGGACGGCCCGGTCGATTTCGCCACGCGCGGGATATCATGTCGCGGGTTCTTGATCGACACGGCCCGTCGCCGCCTCGAAACGATCCATGACAAGACAACGCGCTCGCGTCGCTTTCGCCTCTGCAAGGATCGGGCAAGTCACCGTCCCATCGGGAGCCAACACCGTCGGCAAGCTGGGCCGGGCGACGGCCGGAAGGCCTTTCAGCGCCTGGCGTTGCGCGGCGGGCAGGCGGGCGGCGAAGCCTTGCAGGGGGCGGACGCTCAAGCCGGGCGAAGCGGCGGTGAGTTCGTAGCGGCCGTCCCAGACGATCGTCCGGTTGGGCGGCAAGGGCGTTTCCAAGACCCTCCCCCCGTGGGGGAGGCGATCCGAAGGATCGGTGGGGGGAGGACCTGATCTGCGCGCTTCGCCGGGTTCGCGGAAGAAGCTCACGGTCTCGCCGAAGGCCTCGATCCGCGCCCCGGCCAGGGTGGCGGTGAAGCTCTCGCCGCCCCGGATCCGCTCGACCAGCCGCTGGAGCCGCTCGCCGCGCGGCGGTTGCGACGTCCCGGCCGCGCACAGGCACGCGGCGGCGACATGGGCGGCGGGGGCGGTGCGGGGGAGGACGAGATAGCCGTGCTCTGCCATCCCGGATGTAGCGAAGCGAAGATACGGGATCGATGCGGAGCGCGGCGCTTCCGGCGGTCCCGGATCTTCGCGCTGCGCGCTCGTCCGGGATGACAGCCCGTTTTGTTGAAGATCACGTCGCGCCCGCGCACGCGCCGACTTCGGGTCCTCATTGGCCGGATCGTCCAGCCAGGCCTCGCCCCGCGCCGCCAGCCAGTCCCGGATCTCGCCGCGCCCCGCCGCCAGCAGCGGCCGCAGCACGAACACGCCCCGCCCTTCGGGCCAGGCGGGCGACGGCGACCATTCGCGGGGGTCGGACACGGTCGAGCCTTCCGCCCGCATCAGCGCGGCCTCGGCCAGGTCGTCGGCGGTGTGGCCCAGCAGCAGGACGCGCGCTCCGGCCGTCCGGGCCGCGTCAGCCAGCAGGGCGTGGCGGGCGGCGCGGGCGGCGGCCGAGAGGCCCGTGGCGGGCTTGGGTCCGGTCCAGGCCAAGGCGCGGGCCTCGGCGCCCAGCGCGCGGGCCTTGACGACCGCGTCGACGGTCCAGGCGGCGCTGGCGGGATTGAGCTGGTGGTCGACGGTCAGCGCGACCACGGCGCGGCCATGGGCCCGGGCCCAGTCCAGCGTCAGGATCAGCAGGGCCAGGCTGTCGCCGCCGCCCGAGAAGCCCACGGCCAGCGGCGCGGCGGTGTCGGGGCGCAGGCGGCGATCGAGGGCGGCGGTGAAGGATGGGAAGGTCATGCCTGCCCCTTCCCTCACCAGATCAGCGCGACGCCTACGTCGCGCACTTGGCCTGGACGCGGGTGCTCGTGGCCTTGGCGGTGACGGCGGTCGGGGCCTTGGGATAGCGGCGGGTCAGTTCGTCCAGGGTCTTGCAGGCGTCGGCGGGCTTCTTCAGGGCCACCAGCGAGCGCGACAGCTTCAGCACCGCGTCGGGCGCCCAGCTGGTCTGCGGCCAGCCGCGCACCGCGCCCAGATAACTTCCCGCTGCATCGGAATAGGCTTCGCGGACGAACTGGGTCTCGCCCAGCCAGTAGCGGGCCTCCGGCGCCTTGGCGCTGTCAGGGAAGGCCTCGACATAGCCGGCGAAGGCCTGTTCGGCGGCGCCGTAGTCGCCGTCCAGCAGCAGCTGGCGGGCCGACTTGAAGGCGGTGTTCGGATCGGTCGAGGCGGGAGCCGCGGCGGCGACCGGCGCGGCGGCGACGACGGCGGCCGCGGCGGCCTCCTGGTCGGCGATGCGCTTTTCCAGGGCGGCCAGGCGCTGGTCCAGCGCGTCGGCGCGGGCCTTTTCGCTGTCGCCGTTCCGGCGCGCCTGGTCCAGGTCGTGGGTCAGGGTCTCGTTCTGGCCGTTCAGCCGGGTCAGGGTCTGTTCGAGATCGGTCAGCTTTTCCGACAGCGCCGCGATCTGGGCGTCGGTCTCGGCGGCCTGGACGACGACCGGCTTGCCGGTGTCGCGGCCCTGGAAGACGATCGCGCGCAGCTCGCGGACCACCTTCTCCATCTTGTCCAGCCGCTTGACCGAGCGGTCGTCCAGCGGATCGGGCATGGCGGTCTGGGCCATGGCCGCCGAAGGCAGGGCGATCGAGGTCACGGCCGGGACAGCGGTGAGCGCCAGGACGGAGGCGAGCAGAGCGGTTTTCAGCTTCATGTCGACGATTATGCCCCGGTTGCGGACAAAAGTGCGGCCGGATCGCGACCGCTGAAAACGACTGTCACCCCGGACGGCCCGCAAGGACAATCCGGGGTGACAGGGTAGCCGGCCCTTCCCACGAGGGAAGGGCGCTCAGTCATTTACCGCGCGCCGTCGGTGATGGCGGTGCGGGCGTTGCGGTTCTTGGCCCAGGCGTCTTCGCTTGTGCCCGGATCGATCGGGCGTTCCTTGCCGTACGACAGGCTTTCGATGCGCGAGCCCGAGACGCCCTGGCCGACCAGGAATTCGCGGACGGCGTTGGCGCGGCGAGCGCCCAGGGCCAGGTTGTATTCGCGGGTGCCGCGTTCGTCGGCGTTGCCTTCGATGCGCACGCGCACGGCCGGATAGCGGTTCAGCCACTGGGCCTGGGCGGCCAGCACGGCCTGGGCGTCGGTGGTGACGTCGTAGCTGTCGGTGGCGAAATAGATCCGCTCGCCGATGTTGATCACGAAGTCCTGCACCGTGCCCGGCAACGGGCCTTGGTTGACCGGCGACTGCGGAACCTGCGGCTGCTGTTCCGGGGGCATGGGTTGCGTCGGCTGCGGCTGCGGAGCCGCGGGACCCGCGGGCTTCGGCCGCGAAGCACAGGCGGCGAGCGAGGCGGCCGCCAGACCGATCATCGCCAGTCTAGCAACGCGTTGGGTGTCGAAGCTCATCCAGTTTCTCCTCAAGTCCACGGCCAAGGTTCATACTTCTAGCGCGTGAAGCCTTTGCGGCGCCGCGCCAAATCGTACCTATCGCCTCACAATGGCGTCAGAATGTCGCACACCCACCTGTTTTCACCTGCCGGGTGAACGTCGGATGAACGACTCTAGGGCAACGCGCCTTTACGGTGAAGGTTGCGCCAAAGTCGTGTGAATCAATCCAGCAGCGGCGACCACGCGGGGTCCGAGGCGGCGCCTTGGTAGGCGGCCGGCCGCAGAATCCGACCGGTGATGTCCACCGTCCACAGCCGCGAATTGCCGCTGGAGCTCTCGCGCGAGAACATCAGCACCCGGCCGTTGGGGGCCCAGGTGGGGCCCTCATCCAGGTAGCTGGTGGTCAGCAGGCGCTCGTCGCCGCCGTCGGCCCGCATCACGCCGATGTGGAATTCGCCACCGGTCTGCTTGGTGAAGGCGATGAAGTCGCCGCGCGGGCTCCACACCGGGGTGGTGTAGCGGCCGCCGCCGTACGAGATGCGCCGCACGCCGCTGCCGTCCAGGTTCATCACATAGATCTGGGCCTGGCCGCCGCGGTCGGAGTTGAAGACGATCCGGCTGCCGTCCGGCGAGAACGACGGCGAGGTGTCGATGGCCGGGTCGGTGGTGATCCGCGTCGACTGCCGGCTGCGCAGGTCCATCACGTAGATGTCGGAATTGCCGCCCTTCTCGACCGAGAAGGCCACCTTGCTGCCGTCCGGCGAGAAGCGCGGGGCGAAGACCATGCCCGGGAACTTGCCGATGGTCTCGGTGCGGGCGGTCTCCAGGTTGGTCAGGTAGATGCTCGACCCCGTGGGCCGCAGCGCCATGTAGGTGATCTCCTGGCTGGTCGAGGAGAAGCGCGGGGTCATGACGATGTAGGAGCCGTCGGTCAGGTACTGCGGGTTGGCGCCGTCCTGGTCCATGATCGCCAGCTTCTTGACCCGGGCCACCTTGCTGCCGCTCTCGGCGACGAACACCACGCGGGTGTCGAAATAGCCCTTCTCGCCGGTCAGCCGCTCATAGACCGCGTCGCTGATCTTGTGGGCCACGCGCCGCCAGTTCTCCTCGGTCGAGGTGAACTGCAGGCCCAGCAGCTGCTGCTGGCTGAAGACGTCCCACAGGCGGAAGTCGACGCGCAGCACGCGGTCGGCGCCGACCGTCACCTGGCCGTTGATCAGGGCCTGGGCCCCGGTCGCCTGCCAGTCGGGGAAACGCGGCTGGACATTGGCGTCGGTCAGCTTGTCGGCCACGTTGCTGACGTTCAGCGGCTGGAACAGGCCCGAGCGCTCGAGATTGGCGGCGATGACCTGCGAAATCTCGGCCCCGCGCCCGCCGCCCGAGAAGGCGGGGATGGCCACGGGCAGCGGCTTGACCGCGCCCTTGTCGATGTCGAAGGCGATCTGGGCCTGGACCATCGTCGAGGAGCCGAGAAAGACCGCGACGGCGACGACGATCGCGCGAAATAGGGTTCTCATCTCTGTCTCCTGCTAGCCGCCACAGGCGTCCTTCGCCTTGAACGTCGGCGACAACTCCTGGGCATAGTATTCGGGGGGAAGATTGGGGAAAGGGGCCGACTGGTAGACCGCGCGGATGGCGCGCTCCGCCGCCGTACGAACCACCGGGTCGGACGAATGTTCCTTGCCGCCCGCCGTGACCTGGCCGGCGACGCGGCCGCCGGCCGCCAAGCGGAAGCTCAGGGTCACGACCACACTGGAGCCGCCCTCGACCTCGCAGTTGGGGTTCCAGCGGCGCTGGATCTCGTCCTTCATGCCGTTGATCGCCGAAGCCTGCAGGCCGGTCATCGCCCCGGCGCCGGGACGGGCCTGGGTGGCGGTCTCCGGACGGGTCGGCCCCTTGGCGGCGTTGGCCACGGGCTTGCCGGCCGCCTTGGGCGTCTTGGCCAGTGTCTTTTCCAGCGAGGCGAAGAAGTCGGGCTCGGGCTTGGCCTTGGCCGGCTTGGTCGGGGTCGGCTTGGGGCTCGGAACGGGCGCGGCGGTCTTGGGCGGCGCGGGGGCSGGGGTCGGGACCGGGGCGGGAACCGGAGCCGGCGGCTGCGGATCGGCCTCGGGCGTCGGGTCCTCGGTCTGGGCCGTCTGGTCGACGACGTCCTCGATCGCCGGCCGCACGTTGGTCGGCCCCTCGGTGACGATGGTCACCGGCACGCTCTCGCCGATCACCAGCGGCTTGGACGGCTTCCACGGGCCGATCAGGATCGCGGCCACCACCAGGACGTGGAGGCCGATCGACCCGACGAAGGCCGGGGAGAAATTGGTGCGCTCGCGCCTCACCGAGTCCACCCTTACTGCGCCGGACGCAGGGCGCCCGCGTCCGAACCCTCGGCTCCGGCCGCCGCCTTGGGGGCAGTGCCCGAGGACGGGCCGCCGGTGTCGGTCAGCAGGTTGATCTTGGCGAAGCCGGCGTTGGACAGCGCCGCCATGACCTGGGCGACGGTGGCGTAGTTGGCCTTGCCGTCGGCGCGCACGAAGATCGGCTTGTCGTAGCCCTCGCCGGCGATCGCCGAGATGCGCGGGGCCAGTTCGGCGAACGGGACCTCGCCCTCGCCAATGAACACCGCGCCGTCGGCCTTGATCGAGACGGTGATCGGTTCCTGCTGGTTCTGCAGGGCGGCGGCTTCGGTCTTGGGCAGCTCCAGCGGCACGCCGGCGGTCAGCAGCGGCGCGCTGATCATGAAGATGATCAGCAGCACCAGCATCACGTCGACCAGCGGGGTGACGTTGATCTCGGACAGGGCGCCCTTGCCGCGGCGGCCGCGACGGCCGCCGGTGGCGAAGGCGTCGTTGGCTGACATCGCCATGCGACTAGACCCGCTCGCTCAGGCGGCGCTGGATGGCCGTCGACAGGTCGTCGGCGAAGTTCTCCAGCCGGCCCGCGAACTTGCCCGCGTCGGTCGAGAACTTGTTGTAGGCGATATAGGCCGGGATGGCGGCGATCAGGCCGATGGCGGTGGCGAACAGCGCCTCGGCGATCGACGGGGCGACCACGGCCAGCGAGGTGTTCTTCGAGATCGCGATGTTCTGGAAGGCGTGCATGATGCCCCAGACCGTGCCGAACAGGCCGATGAACGGGCTGGCGGTGGCGACGATGGCCAGGCTGCCCAGGCCTTCCTCGGCCTTGCCGGTCTCGCGCGAGATCAGGGTGTCCATCATCCGGTCGATGCGCTGGATCAGGAACGCGGCCTGGGCCTCGCCCACGGGGCCCTTGGTCTTGGCGTCGCGCCATTCCTTCAGCGCCAGCTGCAGCATGCGCGGCAGCGGGTGGCGCGGATTGGCGCCGGCCTGGGCCGCGACCTCCTCCAGCCCCTGGCCCGAACCGACCTGATCCTCGAATCGGTTGGCGGCGCTGTTCAGCGACGAGAAGCGGAACAGCTTGTCGATGATCACCGCCCACGACCCCAGCGAGGCCAGGATCAGACCGACCATCACGCCCTTCACGACCCAGTCGGCCTGCATGAACAGCGAAATGAAGGAAAAGCTCTGCGGGTCTGCGGCGGCGTCCATGCGGGGGTCCTGCTCCGTTGGGGCGTCAGTATCGTGGAAGGTTGATAGCGCACCTTCCGGGGTTCCGTTGCGCCCTTACTGACATGAAGCGGGGCAATGGTGAAACTATGACAATCGGCGGGGGAGCGGGTTTTTTGATGGTGAAGCCCTGAGCTTCACCGCGTTCTCCCCTACGCCCTCCTCAACGCCCCAAAACGCCCGTCATCCTCGGACTTGTTCCGAAGACCCCTGCTTCGGTGGCGAAGAAGAATATCCGTGGAGCGGTGAGGTCCCGAGCAAACTCCAAACGACAGCGCGGCGGACCGAGGGGTCCTCGGAACAAGTCCGAGGATGACGGGCTCGGGGGCGGCCCTAGGCCTCAAGCCAAGGCGCCATCTGGGCCAGCATCTGCGCCGTCGGCTTGCGCGGCCGGCCGTCCAGGGTGATGCAGACCGCCTCGCCCGCCGCCTGGCAGATCAGCTCCTCGCCGCGGGTGATCCGCTGGCTGACGAACAGGCGCGGCCCCTTCACGCGGTCGTAGGTGGTGCGCACCACCAGGGCGTCGTCGATCCGCGCCGCCCGCTTGAAGTCCAGTTCCATGCGGACGATCGCGAAGGCGGTGTCGGCCGCGTGCAGGGCGGTGTGCGAGATCCCGATCATCCGGAAGAAGTCGCTCCGCCCCCGCTCGAAATAGCGCAGGTAGTTGGCGTGGTAGACGATGCCGGAGAAGTCTGTGTCCTCGTAATAGATGCGCACGGGCAGCTGGTGCTCGCGGCCGTCGAAGACGCCGGGGGTGGGGTGAGGAAGCTCGTTCATGGCCCCGTTGTAGCGATCCCATTCGCCCAGGGGGAGGGGCGGAGCCCAGGATCATTCGTGTTCCGCCGAATGGGACCGGCCCCAGCACAGCGGTAGCATGGTCCATAAGAAAGGCGCGATCGCGATCCATCGCGCGCGGATGAACCTGCGGACGAGGCCAACGATCGTCATTGCCACTAACGCGCCGATCAATTTCGAGACGGGCGCGCCGCCGCACAGGCCAGAGGTGTGATTAACCTTTACCGCGGTCGCCAGCACCGCGCAGGCTCGCCTCAACGCATTACGAGGTTCCAATCAATCGCGTATCCGACCGCAGCGAGCTCCCTCGCCAAGAGTTGACGCCAGCCACCAGTCTCGTCGAAAGGAGTGTAGACCACGCCGTGGAAATCTGACGGCAGTTCCAATTCGCCCTTCTTCAGCGCGCATACCCGAGAACGCCCTAGCTTGCCGATGAAATAGCCAAGCTCCAGCACGACATTCTGACGCGCTCGTGGTGACTGTGCGCCGGCGCTGGCTCCGCCGACATCATCTGGCGTTAAGATCACCACCGCAAAGCCAACCCCTCCGTGGGCCTCGACCTTTTCAACGACTGTCCGCCCCTGAGAGGCTTGCTCGTGCAGGATGATGGGTTCGAAGCCGATCCTCTCAAGGAAGCGAGCTACTCCTTCGCGGGCCCCCTCGTCGTGCCCATGAACCACAAAGACAGTTCGGGCGAGCTCCCGTTCGGTCGAAGAGCCCTCGTGTTTGAGCGGCTCCGCAGTTGCAGCATATCCAAGTTCTTCATTAAGTTCGCGGACTGCTTGCTTAAGCAACGCCAAGGCCCCCTTCTTGCCTTCCTCTAGGTTTTCGCGCACCTCATACAGCGGGACCTCGTAGTCTATGAATATAGAGCCATTATCTAAGGTGGTCGCCCCGTTATAACGGTAGTAATCTGGCGTGTTCTGGCCGAAGATCTTGGCGAGCGTGCCTTGAATGGCGGTCTCAAGCACCTTCACTGATGAATCATAGCGCCGCTGGACTGCCGCAGGGGAAAACGCCTCTAGTTCGGCAATGCGTTGTTGCAGTCGGGCAATGCCCTGCTGCATTTCAATAGGGGTCAGTTGTGGGGGAGACGGCGGCTGCGGAACGTTCTTTCGGGGCGCCATTGTAGCCTCAAGGTTTGCGAAACGGCATCTGACACGCGGAACCGGAAAAGGAGCACCTGATCCACAATCGCTACTGTGCAGGGATTCCCCGGCCCTAGCCCCACTGGTTGTTTTTGGACATAGATGCGCGAAGGCCGCCGTGTCCTGCCTTCCCCGTAGCCGAGACCGGTAACCTAGGGACCGGGCGGAATATCAAGTGACCACCCTAGGGTCTTCAGGTCATTGAGACGCTAGGGTTGAGACGGCCGTCTATTCCTCCCCAAACAGCCCGCCCTGCACGATCTTCGGGGCCGAGACCGGCTCGGTCAGACCAAGGTGCAGATAGGCCTTGCCGCAGGCCATGCGGCCGCGCGGGGTGCGCTGGATGAAGCCCTGCTGCATCAGGTAAGGCTCGATCACGTCCTCCACCGCGTCGCGGGCCTCGGCGATGGCGTAGGCGATGGTCTCGACGCCGACCGGGCCGCCGCCGTAGTTCTCGATCATGGCGCGCAGATAGCGGCGGTCGAGAGAATCCAATCCGGATTCGTCCACTTCAAGTCTCGCCAGGGCCAGGCCGGCCGCCTTGCGGTCGATCACGCTCGCCCCGTCGGCGGCGGCGAAGTCGCGGACGCGGCGCAGCAGGCGGCCGGCGACGCGCGGCGTGCCCCGGGCCCGCTTGGCGATCTCGTCGGCCCCGTCGTCCGACAGCGGCGTCCCCATCTTGCGGGCGGCGTGCAGCAGCACGTGGCGCAGCTCGGCCGGGGTGTAGAACTCCAGGCGGATCGGGATGCCGAAACGGTCGCGCAAGGGCGTGGCCAGCATGCCGGCCCGCGTCGTGGCCGCCACCAGGGTGAACGGCGCCAGGTCGATGCGGATCGACCGCGCCGAGGGCCCCTCGCCGATCACCAGGTCCAGCACGTGGTCCTCCATGGCCGGATAGAGAATCTCCTCCACGGTCGAGGGCAAGCGGTGGATCTCGTCGATGAACAGGACGTCGTTGGCTTCCAGATTGGTCAGGATCGCCGCCAGGTCGCCGGCCTTGTTCAGCACCGGGCCGGAGGTGGCGCGGAAGTTCACGCCCAGCTCGCGGGCGACGATCTGGGCCAGGGTGGTCTTGCCCAGGCCGGGCGGGCCGAACAGCAGCACGTGGTCCAGGGCCTCGCCCCGGCCCTTGGCCGCCTCGATGAAGATCCGCAGATTGCCCTTGGCCTGCTCCTGGCCGACAAACTCGGCCAAGGTCTGCGGACGCATGGCGCGGTCGCTTGACGTCGGAATGGCTTCGCCGTGTTGGGGCTCGCCGGAGATGATGCGGGTCATATCCCCCCTCCGTCGGCKGCGCCGACACCTCCCCCACAGGGGGAGGACCTAGGTGCGCAGGCCCTCCCCCCGTGGGGGAGGCGGCCCGAAGGGCCGGTGGGGGGAGTGCGCAGGGCGCTCACCGCCCCAGCTCCTGCAGGCCCGCCTTGATCAGCGCCTGGACGGTCGCCTCATCGCCCAGCTTGGCGGCGGCGGCCTCGACCACCCGCCGCGCGTTCACCTCGGCCACGCCCAGGCCCATCAGCGCCGCCACGGCGTCGCCGGTCGGGGCGGGCTTGGCCGGAGCCGCCGCCACCGCGCCCGGCGCGGTCATTATCACCGGACCGTCGGTGATCGGCTTGTCCTTCAGCTCCGTGACGATCCGCAGGGCCAACTTCGGCCCCACCCCCGACGCCCGTCCGACGGCGGCCTTGTCCTCGCGCGCCACCGCCGAGGCCAGCTCGGCCGGCGACAGCACGTCCAGCACGGCCATGGCCGCCTTGGGGCCCACGCCCTGGATGGCCTGCAGCAGCACGAAGGCCTTGCGGTCCTCGCGCGTGCCGAAGCCGTACAGGCGCAGGCCGGCGCTCTCGCTCCACTGGCTTTCGATATGCAGCAGGGCCTCTTCGCCCAGGGCCGGCAGCCGTTGCAGGGTCCGCGACCCGCAGCGCACGACATAGCCGACGCCCATCACGTCGATCAGCGCCTCTTCCTCGCCGACCTCGGCGACGGCCCCACGTAAGCGCCCAATCATAGTTTTTTGGCGATCATGCCACTCTCCGGTTGGCGACGCGCAGGTTGGCGTGGGTGATGGCGACGGCCAGGGCGTCGGCGCAGTCGGCCGTGGTCTTGCCGGCCGTGGGCAGCAGGCGGGCGATCATAAAGCCGATCTGGGCCTTGTCGGCCGCCCCGGTGCCGACCACCGCCTTCTTGACCAGGCGGGTCGAATATTCGGCCACCAGCAGGCCGGCCCGCGCGGGCGCGATCAGGGCGGCGGCGCGGGCGTGGCCCAGCTTCAGCGTCGACTGGGCGTTGGTGTTGAGGAACACCTCCTCGACCGCCGCCTCGTCGGGCTTGTGCTCGTCGATCACCGCGCAGATGCCCTCGAACAGGTGCAGCAGGCGCGAGGCGAAGTCGGCCTTCTCGTCGGGGACGATGACCCCGTGGGCGACGTGGCTCATGCGCGAGCCCTCGACGCTGACCACGCCCCAGCCGGTGCGGCGCAGGCCGGGGTCGAGCCCCAGGATCCGGATCGGGATGCGATTCGCGTTCATCATGTGTTCTCGCACCATCGCCCGGTTTTCGCCGGAAGAAAAGGCGGAGGGCGCTGCTCAGCAAAACACGCGACTTGCCTAACGAAAGCTTAAACGGGGTCGATCGGCCCTTCCCCAATTCCCTTCATCCCGACGAAAGTCGGGACCCAAGCCGAGGCGGCCGAAGAGGGCGAGGACATCCCGTGCCTCGGCGTCCGTCCGGACATCCAGCTTGGGTCCCGACTTTCGTCGGGATGAAGGGATAGAGAGCGGGAGACCTAAGCCGGATTCAGGGCCGGGGCGCAGAACAGCCGGGCCAGCAGCAGGGCCTCGACGGCCGCGACGTCGACCGAGACGCACAGCTCGGCGTTGGGCTCGCCGTCGATCCGCTCGATGCGGCCCAGGTGCTCGCCGTCGGTCATCACCCGCAGGCGCGCGGGCTCGAACACGAACAGCGAGGGGGCCACCAGGCTGGCGGCGACCACCGCGTCGTGCGGATGGCAGGCGGCCTCGATGCCCCAGGCTCGGCGGTGGAAGGCCATGTACGGCCCCATGGCCTTGTTCAGCCGCGCCGACAGCGGCGAACCGCACGTGGCCGCGCCCTCGGCCATGGCCTGGGCGGTCAGGGTGACCTGGGAACTGACGTCCAGCGGCACCAGGCGCGGCATGACCCCGCGCTCCAGCACCCGGGCCAGGGCCTCGGCGTCGCTCCAGCTGTTGAAGTCGGCCCCGCCCGCCGCCTTGCCCTCGACGGCGAAGGCCCCGGCCATCACGGTCGGCCGCCAGCCGCGAAAGGCGCCGGGATCCTCGAGCAGGCCGTTGGCCAGATTGGTCAAGGGACCCAGGAACAATCCCGCCACCTTGGCCCGGGCCCGGAAGGCCAGCAGGGAGCCGCCCTGCCCCCGGTCCAGTTCGGGCAGCTTCCAGCGTTGGGAAAAGCCGGCGCCGTTCAGGCCGTCGACGCCGTGGGCCGGCCGCATCCGCTCGACGCGTCGCTTGGCCACCCCGGAACCGGCCCCGATATAGACCTCGGCCGGACAGCCCGCGAGGCGCAGCACGCCCCGGGCGTTGGCGGCGGCCTGGTCGACATAGGTGTTGCCGAACACCGCCGAGACCGAAACGATCTCCACCGCGTCGCGCGAGCGCGCCAGCATGGCCAGGGCCAGGGCGTCGTCCACGCCGCAGTCCGTATCGATGTGCAAGCGCAGCGGCATGGGACCAGCATAGCGCGGCCGGACGGGCGCCGGGAAGCCGCTCCGCCGTTCGGGGCGCGGGTTTTCAGCCCCCTTCCGGATGCGGCGGCCCCAGGATCAGCAGGGCGGGCGGCAGGCAGCAGAATGACGCCACCACGAACAGCCAGGTCGCCGTCCGGAAAGCCTGGAAACCGCCCACGGCCAGGCGATGGTGCAGCCAGCGGGTCTGGACGCTGAGGTACCAGGCGACGGCCGCCAGACCGATCGCCACGCCCGCCAGTCGGGTCGAGGCGGTCGACGAGCCGATCAGGATGACGGCCACCGACAGCGACAGGGCGAACGGCGCGGCGCACAGGCATTGCAGTTCGAACGGTTCGCGCAGCGTCGCATGATCGATCGGCCGGCCCTGGCGTCGCAGCGTGCCCGCCGCCATCACCAGCGGAAACAGGCTGAAGGCCAGGGCGCGGAACAGCAGCGGGCCGAGCCCCGAGGACACCGCCGCCTCGCCCAACTGGCCGCGCAGGAACAGGTCCAGGGCGTGGGCCAGGAGGATGGAGATCACCAGGAACAGCGGCGGGCTGATCAGGTCGGGCGGTGCCCCAGCGGCGTTCGCGCCGGCCTCATCCCGCCCCGCCGGCGAGGGGGTCAGGGCCTCGGCGGGCCACAACAGCACCCGCCACAGGGTGCGCGGGTAGAACAGCAGCCCGGTCATCACCTCGTAGAGGATTTCCCCCATCGTTCGAAAGCGAAGACGTTCCATGACGTTCCCCAGCCCTGACAGCCCCGGAACCAAACACTCCAGCTTGAGGAATCCGCTCAGGGCCAGGTGGGCGCCCGAGAAGAAAATCAGGGAATCCCTGATTTTCAGTCTTTCCGGGGTTGAATGTCGAACTCCAACACGCGGGGGTCGCGACGCAGGACGTCCGAGAGGGCGTCCAGGCGCAGCACGCCCCGGCCGGAGAACGGCCCCGACAGCTCGAACACCGTCCCGCCGTCGGCCAGCTTCTGGCGGATCCGGGCGCCTTCCAGGTCGAAGCCCTCCAGCAGCCGCCGCAGCTCGGGCTCGTCGATCAAGGCCTCGCGGCGCGAGCGCACGGTGATTTCGGCGAAGTTCCTCTGCGGCATGTGGCGGTCCAGCCAGCGGGCGCCGCTCAGGATGACCACCGTCAGCACCGTGCCGCCGACCGCCAGCTCGTACAGGCCCACGCCGAACAGGGTGCCGATCGCCGAGGTGATCCACAGCGACGCCGCCGTGGTCAGGCCGTGCACCGAGGCGCCCTGCTGGAAGATCACCCCGCCGCACAGGAAGCCGACCCCGGTCAGGATGCCGTGGGCCATGCGGACCGGATCGATCCGCACCACGGCGTTGGGCGCGCCCTCCAGCCAGGTGATCTGGTGCACCGCGCCCAGCATCAGCAGGGCCGAGGCCAGGGCCACCAGCATGTGGGTGCGCAACCCCGCCGGCCTGGCCCGATACTCCCGCTCGAACCCGATCGCCCCGCCGGCGACCAGGGCGCCGAGGATGGGCATGGCGAGTTGCAGGGGCGTGTCCATGGGGCGTGAACGGATGAAGTTCTACGGCGATCCCACGGACCGGGGACATGCACTTGTGCGTGTCCCCTGCAACGCCCCCTCAAGCGAACGAGACTAGTGCGAGGCGTGGGGACACGCACGAGTGCATGCCCCCGGATCAGGTCAGCCCAGCTTCGCGACCTCCTCGTCGCTGATCTCTTCGTTCGAATAGACCGCCTGCACGTCGTCGTCGTCGTTCAAGGCGTCGAGCAGCTTCATCAAGGTGGCCACGGCGTCGCCGGTGACCGGGACCTGCATCTTCGGACGCCAGGCGATCTTGGTGTTCGACGCCGGGCCGAACTTGGCTTCCAGGGCGGCGGCCACCTCGTTGAGGTCCTCGAAGGCGGTGTAGACCGTGTGGCCCTCGCCCTCCTCGTCCATGTCCGACACCACGTCGTCGGCGCCCGCCTCTATGGCGGCTTCCATCATGGCGTCTTCGCTGGCGGCCTTGGCCGGATAGCTCACCTGGCCGACGCGATCGTAGTTGAAGGTCACCGAGCCGGTGGCCCCCATGTTGCCGCCCATCTTGGTGAAGTAGGAGCGGACGTTGGCGGCGGCGCGGTTCTTGTTGTCGGTCAGCACCTCGACGATGATCCCGACGCCGCCGGCGGCCACGCCCTCGTAGCGGATTTCCGAATAGTCGGCCGCGTCGCCCATCTGCGACTTCTTGATCGCGCGGTCGATGACGTCCTTGGGCAGGCTTTCGGCCTTGGCGTTGTTCACGGCCAGGCGCAGGCGCGGGTTCATGTTCGGGTCCGGCAGGCCCGCCTTGGCCGCCACGGTGATTTCCCGCGACAGCTTGGAGAACAGCTTGGAGCGCGCGGCGTCGGCGCGGCCCTTGCGGTGCATGATGTTCTTGAATTTCGAGTGGCCGGCCATTCGGAGGCTCTTCTCTGATCTGCGAAGTGAAAGGTAGGGCGCGCTTCTAGCGCTTGGCGCCCCGTATTGTCATCCTCCAAGCTGCAGGCCCGCCTTGGAGACCCTCAGATGACCCCGTCCGATTTCCTGTCCGAACCGTTCGACCCGGCTCGCCTCGGGGCTCTCGAGGCGCAGGACCAGGAGGCGATCCATGCAGCCGACAAGCCCTCCGCCATGGCGACGGGTGCCGCGGCGGCCGGCGCGCTGTCGACGGGCGCGGCCGCGCTGGGCGGCATGATGATCGGAGCCTTGGCCGTAGGGGCCGTCGCCATCGGCGCCCTGGCCATCGGCCGCCTATCGATCGGCCGCGCCAGAATCCGCCGGCTGGAGATCGACGAGTTGATCGTCCACCAGGTCTCGGAACGGCGGCCGCATCGGCGCGGCCGCCGCTAGAAGCCTCAGGCGACCTTCAGCTCGACCTCGATATTGCCGCGTGTGGCCTTCGAATACGGGCAGACCTGGTGGGCGGCGTGCAGCAGCTTTTCGGCCGTCTCGGCGTCGAGGTCCGGCGCATTCAGCGTCAGGCGGGCGCCGATGTGGAAGCTGGTGTCGTCCTTGATCAGGTCGACCTCGATGTCGAGGCTGTGCTCGCCCAGCTTGACGCCCTGGCTGCGGGCCACCAGGCCCAGGGCCCCCAGGAAGCAGGCCCCATAGCCGGCCGCGAACAGCTGCTCGGGATTGGTGCCCTCGCCGTTGCCGCCCATCGACTTGGGGTAGCCCAGCTTGACGTCAAGGTGACCGTCGTCGGTCTTGGCGGTCCCTTCGCGGCCGCCGACGGCGTGGGCGCGGGCGGTGTAGATGGCGTCGGTCATGAGGGGGCTCCTTCGAGGGTGAGATCGCGGAGGGCGACCTTGTGGCCGAAGGTGTGACGGGCGCAAGCGCGGCCGGCTTGAAGGATCGGGTCGAAATGAAATCTCTCCAGAGGCGAGAGGGGTTTAGACCTCCGGAATCGTCTCCTTCAGCCGTCCGCCGACGCGGATCGGCTCGACGCGGACCGCCAGGCCCGTGCGGTCGTCGGTTTCGACGAACACGCCGCAGACCGTGGCCGGACCCGAGGCGGGGGTGTAGCGGCCGCCGCTGATCTTGGTGGTGAACCGCCGCAGCGGCTCTTCCTTCTGGTTGCCGATCACGCTGTCGTAGTCGGCGCAGGCCCCGGCGTCGGTCTGGTAGGCCGTGCCGCCCGGCAGGATCTGGGCGTCGGCGGTCGGCACGTGGGTGTGGGTGCCGACGACCAGCGAGGCCCGGCCGTCGCAATAGTGGCCCATGGCCATCTTCTCGGACGTGGCCTCGCAGTGCATGTCGACCACCACCGCGTCGGCCACCTGGCCCAGCGGGGCCTTGTCCAGCTCGCGGTCGGCGGCGGCGAACGGGTCGTCCATGGCGTCCATGTGCACCCGGCCCAGCAGGTTGACCACCATGATGGTGCGACCGCCCTCGGTCTGGAACAGGTGGCTGCCCCGGCCCGGCGCGTCCGACAGGATCGGGTAGTTGGCCGGACGGATCAGGCGCGGCTCGCGCACGATGTAGGTCAGGGCCTCGCGCTGGTCCCAGCTGTGGTTGCCCAGGGTCAGGCAGTCGGCCCCGGCCTCGAACAGCTCGCGGGCGGTGTTCTCGGTGATGCCGAAGCCGGCGGCGGCGTTCTCGGCGTTGATGATCACGAACTCGAGCCCGAGTTGGCGACGCAGGGCGGGAAGGTGGTCGGCCAGGCCGTCGCGGCCCGACTTGCCGACGACGTCGCCGAAGAAAGCAAAACGCATGAATTTCAGTCCTCTTGGACGGCGATATACTCGCTTTCCGTCAGGATGGCGTCCAATCGTTGGTCGTGAGGCTCATCGGGCAGACCGTGTGTCTCCTGTCCCACATAGGCCAGGCCCAGCACGAAGACGCTCTTGCGGGCGCGCAGGGCCTCCAGCGCCCGGTCGTAGTAGCCGCCGCCCTGGCCCAGGCGCCGCCCCTCGCGGTCGAAGCCCAGCAGGGGCGTGACGACGAGGTCGGGCTCCAGGGCGGGCTTGGACGGTTCCGGCGCGTTCAGGCCGATCTGGTCGTGGATCAGGGTGTCGCCGGGAGCCCATTGGCGGAAGGCCATGTGGCCGTCCTCGCCCTCGACGCGCGGCAGGGCCAGGGTCCAGCCCTGCTCGATCAGCCAGTCGGCCAAGTGGCGGCGCGCGTCGATCTCGGCGCCGAGGCCGACATAGAGCGCGGCCACCTTGCCGGCGGGGGTGGGAAAAAGCGCGGTCAGCGGCTCGCGGGCGACCTCCACGATCATCCAGTCGGCCTCGGGATGCTCCAGGGCCAGCTGCTTGCGGCGATTGCGGACGAGGACGCGCAGGGCGGTCTTGGCGGCGGCGGGATCGACGATCGTCATGAGCCTTCCTCTGCCACCTCAGGCGGCGGGCCGCCAGGGCTTGAGGCGCGGCAGCCAGCGCGGCACGTGGCGGCGGAAGGCCTCGTAGGCGGGACCGTAGTCGGCCAGCAGCCGGGGCTCTTCGTAGAACACCACGAACAGATGCATCGTCAGCCACGCGGCCGCGCCATAGGCCAGCAGCACGGCCTGGCCCAGCAGCAGGCCCTGGCCCAGGATCAGGGCGACGACGGCCACATACATCGGGTTGCGGACGAAGCGGTAGGCCCCGCCGACCACCAGGATCTTGGTCGGGGCCACGGGGGCGGGCGTGCCGCGGCCCTCCAGGGCGAAACGGACGAAGGCCTCCAGCAGCACCGGGGCGGCCGCCAGGATCAGCACCCCGCCCAGCCAGCGTCCGGCCTCCAGCTCCAGCGGCGGCGGCGCGAACCGCCAATGGGTCAGCAGCCAGGGGACCAACCCCGCCACCACGCCGGGGGCGACGACCAGGAACACGGCGCTGCCGATCAGGGCCTTGGCTTTTTTCATGCGGATCCCGCGCGTCGGAGCGTTCGGATCGGACGAGAATGGGGGAAGGTGGCGGCGCCGTGAAGAACCGTGAAGACGTTTCAATCCACTCGAACCTGTTAGTTACAGGTGGGCCCCGTGTTCCCGCAGCCACGGCCACGGGAGGGAACAGGTCCCGATAGAGAGATTAAGGTCCCTGGGAATAGAAATCTTCGACGAGGGCCACAGCTGACCCGCCGTTGAACAAGATAGGCGTTCGGGGGGCGTTGCGCCAGCGCCGCGTTGACGCGGGACGTCAGAAAAGGCCCTCCCCCTGTGGGGGAGGCGGCCGAAGGCCGGTGGGGGGAGTTGTCGGATCGTCGATTCGGGTTGTGGCCGCCCGCCGATCACTCCCCCCTCCGTCGGCTGCGCCGACACCTCCCCCACGGGGGGAGGATCTATCCCTTCACCAGCTCCCCCATCACCATCCGCCAGCCGTTCGTCGCCTCCGCCCCCGCCCGATCGAACGCCGCGCGCAGATGGCGGGTCTGGGCTTCGGTGAGTTCGGCTTCCAGCTTCTCGCCTTGCGGGGTCAGGCGAAGGTTCTTGACCCGGCGGTCCTCGGTCCCGGCCTCGGCGCGGACCAGGCCCATCTCCATCAGCTGGCGCAGCGGCGCGTTCAGGGCCTGCTTGCTGACGGCCAGCAGGTCGAGCAGGCCGCGCACCGACACGCCTGGGCGATGGCCCAGGAAATAGAGGATGCGGTGGTGCACCCGCCCCAGGCCGCGCTTTTCCAAAATCCGGTCAGGACGATCGGTAAAGCCGCGATAGGCGAAATAGAATTGCTCGATCGCGTCACGAATATCGTCCGAAGGGGCAGGATTATCTAGGTCAAGCATATTGACACAATAGGTCGCCCGGTCGCATCTTGTCGATAGGTCAAGGTCTTTGACACGTTTTTGGGACACCGGTGGAGGTCGGCGATGGCGCGGCTGTCGATGCGAAGTGCGGACATCAAGCCCTCGCCGGTGCGCGACATGCTCAACGTGGCGCAGCGCCCGGGCATGATCTCGTTCGCCGGCGGCCTGCCCTCGCCGGAAACCTTCGCCGGCCTGGACCTGCCGCCGCCGCCGCGCGACCTGCTGCAGTACGGCCCCACCGAGGGCGAACCGGCCCTGCGCGAGCGGATCGCCCAGGACCTGATCGCCCTGGGCCTGGACACCTCGGCCGACCGGGTGATGGTGCTGTCGGGCTCGCAGCAGGGCATCGACCTGGCCGCCAAGCTGGTGGTCGACGCCGGCACGACCCTGGCCGTGGAGTCGCCCGCCTATCTGGCCGCCCTGCAGGTGTTCCGCTTCTACGGCGCGAAGTTCGAGATCATCGATAGGGGCGCCCCCGGAGCCGCCCCCGGCGCCGGCTGGGCCGACGCCCCGCCCTCGATGGCCTACGTCATCCCGACCTTCCAGAACCCCAGCGGCCACTGCTGGAGCGCCGACGAGCGGCTGGCGATGGCCCGGGCCTGCCAGGCCAACGACGTGATCCTGTTCGAGGACGACCCCTATCGCGACCTGGTCTACGAGCCCAGCGACCGCACGCCGGTCTGCGCCGGCATGACGGGCGGCTCGTGGATCTACCAGGGCTCGTTCTCCAAGACCGTCGCCCCGGGCCTGCGCCTGGGCTACCTGACCGCCTCGCCGGACCTGTTCCCGCTGCTGGTCCAGCTGAAGCAGGCGGCCGACCTGCACACCAACCGGCTGAGTCAGTGGATGGTGCTGCAATATCTGAACGACCCCGGCCGGGCCGAGCGGATGGCCCAGGTCGCCGCCCTCTACCGCCGCAAGCGCGACGCCTTCGCCGACGCCCTGACCCGGCATCTGGGCGCCCGGGCCTCATGGTCGCTGCCGCCCGGCGGCCTGTTCTTCTGGCTGACCCTGGCCGGCGAGGTCGATGTCGAGGACCTGCTGAAACGGTCGGTCGGACGCGGCGTGCTGTTCACCCCCGGCAGCCACTTCCTGGCCGAGGGCGGCGCCAGCCCGACGATCCGCCTGAACTTCAGCCTCGCCGAGCCCGAAGCCGCCGAGCGGGGGCTGGCGATCCTGGCGGAACTGCTAGGGGATTAGAGAGGGCCGAACGCCGGTCTCCGACTTGGTGATCGACACAAAGCGTGTCACCCACGACGCAAGTCGGAGAACAAGACATGCGACTGGCCCTGCTCGCCACGCTGATGCTGGCCCTGGCCGCCGGCGCGCCGGCCGCGGCCCGGGAGCCCTTCGCCTGGCCGAAGGGCAAGCGCGCGGCCATCGTGCTGACCTATGACGACGCCATGCCCTCGCAGCTCGCGGTCGCGATCCCGCAACTGGACGCGGCGGGACTGAAAGGCGCCTTCTTCCTGGACGCCGACAGCCTGACGCCGGCCGAGATCCTGCGGTGGCGGGGCGCGGCGCGGAGCGGCCACGAACTGGGCAACCACTCCGTGAACCACCCCTGCCCGCGCGCCATGCTGCCCCGCGCCGAGCACTATGTCGCCGAGACCTACGACACCCGGTCCATGCTGGCCGAGATCGGTGTGATGAACGCCGTACTGTTCGGTGTCGACGGCGCCACGGCGCGGACCTACGCCTATCCGTGCAGCCAGAGCCTGGTCGGCGGCGAGGACTATCACGACGGCCTGCGCGGCTCGGGACTGGTCCGCTACGCGCGGACCGGCGGCGACGCCTATCGCTCGGTGGTGACGGACGCGGCGGAACTGGACGCCTTCGCCGTGCCCAGCTGGGGTCCGGTCGATCACCCGGACGGCGCGGCGCTTATCGCCTATGTCGAGCGCGTACGCGCAGCCGGCGGGCTGGGCGTGCTGCAATTCCACGGGGTGGGCGGCGACTATCTCGAGGTCTCGGCCGAGGCCCATCAGCAGCTTCTTGAGCATCTCAAACGCAGCCCCGACGTCTGGGTCGCCCCGTTCCAGCAGGTGATGGGCTACGTGACCGCCCCCAGCGCACGTTGAGCGGCGCCGCCCCTGGACGTTCGCGCAGGACGTGTTAACCTCGACCTATGCGAGCATTGCATCCTGGCGCATCCTGGATGCGATCGACGAGGGAGGCCTCCATGACGCTCACTGAACGCCCCTGGTACGCCTACGTCAGCCTGCTCGCCATCATCGTCGGGCTGGGCCTTTCGGTCATTCCCTTGCACGGGACTCAGATCTCGCCCGAGTGGCGCTGGGGCGTGACGATCGGCTTCGGGGTCGTGACCCTGACGATCGCCATACTGAACGACTGGGCGCACGTGCTGCCCGGCATCGATCGCGGCTCGTTCGATTACTACACCCTGGCCCATTTCAGCGCCGGCCTGGCGTTCGGCGCCTGGTGCATGCCGCTGTGGTGGGTGGTCATCGTGGTGGTGGGCTGGGAGTTCTACGAGAAGTACGTCCCCGGCTGGGGCGAGAACGAGAAGCTGTCCAACCGCATCGTCGACATTTCCGTCGCCCTGATCGGCTGGCTGCTGGTGGCGGGCTTCGGCACGGGCTGGAAGCTGCCCCTGTTCCTGAACTGAGGCGTTCCTGAACCGAGGCCGGCGGAGGACCGCCCCCGCCGCCCCTAGCCCTGGACCAGGGCCTCGATCTTCTCGGACGCGGCGTCAAGGGCCTTGATCGCGCGGATCTCGACGCGGGTCTGTTCGGTCTGCAGGCGGGCCAGTTCCGACTGGGCGTGGGCCAGGCGCAGCTTCAGGTCCGACAGTTCGTCGGCCAGCAGCAGGGCGCCCATCAGGAACAGCCGGGTCTCGCCCAGCTGGCCGACGTCCTGGCTGACCTGGCGGACCTGGCGGTCGAACAGGCGGGCGATTTCCAAGAGGTGGGCTTCCTGCCCGTCCTCGCAGCCGACGGTGTAGGGGCGGCCGTTCACCTGGATGGTCAGTTGGGCCATGGCTCAGGCCTCCCTTTCCGTGACGCCGTCGTCGAGGCCGCCGAACAGGTCGCCCGCCCCGTCTTCGGCATCGGGCGCGCCCTCTTCGTCTTCCCCGAGGTCTTCCCCAAGGTCCTCTTCGTCGTCGTCATGGACGCCTTCGGTGATCAGGCTCTCGTCGCCCAGGGCGGCGCGGATCTCGGCGATGGCGCGGCCCAGGGCCTCGGAGGCCTGCTCGCCGGCCTCTTCCAGGGCCTTCTCACGGGCCCGCGCGGCCTCGAGGTCGACCGCCAGGCGCGCGGCCCGGGACTCGGCCTCGACATCGAACAGGCCCGGATCGCCGGACTCGCCGCTCGAGGCGGCCGACGCCGCGGCGGCGGCGGCCGAGAACGCGGCCAGACGCGCGGTGCGCTCGGCCGTGATCTTCTGTTCCAGCTGGCCGACGGCGCGCTCCAGGCGCCGTGCGGCCAGTTCGAGGGCGTTCCCTTCGCCCGGGGTCATCGGCATCGTCCAAACTTCATGCAGCGCAACATATAGACTGCCACCCGCTTCGCCACCCGCCATGGCGACAATTGGGCGATGAAAGCGTGCGGATAACAATAGGTCATCCTATGTGAGCGCTCGCGGAGGTTTCTTGGGGTTGACTTCCCCGCCCCGCACCGCAAAACGCGCTGCAAAATCAAGGTAACGTCGGTCGCCTGGACCGAACGCTCGTTAGGAGAAAGACCTCATGGCCATTCGCGTCGCCATCAACGGCTTCGGCCGGATCGGACGTCTCGTCCTGCGTTCCATCGCCGAGCACGCGCGCCGCGACATCGAGGTCGTCGCCATCAACGACCTGGGCCCCGTCGAAACCAACGCCCACCTGCTGCGCTACGACAGCGTCCACGGCCGCTTCCCGGGCGTCGTCACGTCGGGCGAGGACTGGATCGACGTCGGCATGGGCAAGATCAAGGTCACGGCGATCCGCGACCCGAAGGACCTGCCGCACAAGGACCTGAACGTCGACATCGCGTTCGAGTGCACGGGCATCTTCACCGCCCGCGACAAGGCCGCCCTGCACCTGGAAGCCGGAGCCAAGCGCGTGCTGGTCTCGGCCCCGGCCGACGGCGCCGACAAGACCATCGTCTACAAGGTCAACCACGAGACCCTGACCGCCGACGACATCGTCGTCTCGAACGGCTCGTGCACCACCAACGCCCTGGCCCCGGTGGCCAAGGTCCTGCACGACCTGGTCGGCATCGAGCGTGGCTACATGACCACGATCCACAGCTACACCGGCGACCAGCCCACGCTGGACACCATGCACAAGGACCTCTACCGCGCCCGCGCCGCGGCCCTGAGCATGATCCCCACCTCGACCGGCGCCGCCAAGGCCCTGGGCCTGGTGCTGCCGGCCCTGAAGGGCAAGCTGGACGGCTCGTCGATCCGCGTCCCGACCCCGAACGTCTCGGTCATCGACCTGAAGGTCGTGCCGTCGCGCGACACCACGGTCGAGGAAGTGAACAATGCCCTGAAGGCCGCCGCCGACGGCGACATGAACGGCGTGCTGTTCACCACCACCGACCCGCTGGTCTCGTCGGACCTGAACCACATCGCCGCCAGCTCGACGGCCGCCCTGCCCCAGACCCAGGTCATCGAGGGCAAGCTGGTCCGCGTGCTCAGCTGGTACGACAACGAATGGGGCTTCGCGACCCGCATGGCCGACACGGCCCTGGTGATGGCGAAGTTCCTCTAAGACGAAAGAACCCCCGCCCCTCCAGAGGGCGGGGGTTTTTCTTCACCAGACCGCCGAGGATCGATGTCGACCACCTCCGTCCAGACGCCGCTGAGAGCCTCCTGGCGCGCTCGCCTCTGGACGTGGGTGGTGTCGATCGCCCTGACCCTGTCGGCGCTGGGCTGCGCCTTCGGCGGCGCCATGGCGACATGCGACGCGCTGGGCGGCGCCTACGCCCCCGGCCAGGCCATCCCGCCTGTTCGGGTTTTGGGTTCCAACTTCGCGTACGACCCCCAACCCATGATGCCGTTCTTCGCCCTTGGCTGGCTCGTCGCCCTGGGGCTGCACGCCTACGCCTCGCGCCGACGGCGCATGGGCCTTCTCCACATCCTGGTCCCGGCCGGGGTTTTCCTGCTGAGCGCGCTGCTGGCCTTCCGCGGCGCCGATGTCTGCACCTCACTCTGATTGGATAGCGTCATGCCCTTCCGCACCCTCGACACCGCCGACCTCGCCGGCAAGCGCGCCCTGGTCCGGGTGGACTTCAACGTGCCGGTCGACGGCGGCAAGATCACGGACGACACCCGCCTGCGCGCGGCCCTGCCGACCATCCACTACCTGTCGACCAAGGGCGCCAAGGTCATCCTGCTGGCCCACTTCGACCGACCCAAGGGCAAGGTCGTGCCGGAGATGAGCCTGGCCTTCGTGGCCGAGCCGCTGGGCAAGCTGCTGGAGCAGGAGGTCGCCTTCGCCGCCGACTGCGTGGGCCCCAAGGCCAAGGCCGTGGTCGACGCCATGGAAAACGGCGGCGTGGCCCTGTTCGAGAACGTCCGCTTCCACGCCGGCGAAGAGAAGAACGACCCCGACTTCGCCGCCCAGCTGGCGGCCAACGGCGACCTCTATGTCAACGACGCCTTCAGCGCCGCCCACCGCGCCCACGCCTCGACCGAAGCCCTGGCCCGCATCCTGCCGTCCTATCCGGGCCTGGCCATGCAGCGCGAGTTGGACGCCCTGGACGCCGCCCTCGGCAATCCCCGCAAGCCCGTGCTGGGCATCGTCGGCGGTTCGAAGGTCTCCACCAAGCTGGACCTGCTCAACAACCTGGTCGCCAAGCTGGACCGCCTGGCGATCGGCGGCGGCATGGCCAACACCTTCCTGTTCGCCCAGGGCCACGATGTCGGCGGCAGCCTCTGTGAAAAGGACCTGGCCGACACCGCCCGCCAGATCATCGCGACGGCGCAGAAGTCGGGCTGCGAACTGCTGCTGCCGATCGACGTGGTCGTGGCCAAGAAGGTCGCCCCCGGCGTCGACGCCGAGACCCGCGAGCTGGCCGACGTCCAGCCCGACGACCTGATCCTGGACGCCGGTCCCAAGAGCGCCCAGCGGCTTATCGAAGCCATGGAATCGAGCAATACGCTGATCTGGAACGGCCCCCTGGGCGTTTTCGAGGTGCCGCCTTTCGACGAAGCGACTGTTTCCGCGGCAAAACACGCCGCCAAACTCGCGAAATCGGGTAAGATCGTCGCCGTTGCCGGCGGCGGTGATACCGTGGCGGCCTTGAACCACGCGGGCGTGTCGGGCGATTTCACCTTCGTCTCGACCGCCGGCGGCGCGTTTCTTGAATGGATGGAAGGCAAGACGCTCCCAGGTGTCTCAGCCTTGGAAGCTTGAATCTGAACGGATTGATTTGATCCGTTTCCCCGGCGAAGGCCGGGGCCCAGGTGACGTCCTGAGAGACTCCGGATGAATCTGGGTCCCGGCCTTCGCCGGGAAAACGGAAACAGGAGGACTACCGTCGAGACCGAGGAACTCGACGCGGACTACGGGCGAAGAACGCAAAGCGTCAAAAGCCCCAAAAACAAGAAACGACCCAATTCACTCACGCTTGCAGGAGAACACCACGTGGCCAGGATCACGCTAAGACAGTTGCTGGATCATGCGGCGGAGCATGACTATGCGCTGCCGGCCTTCAACATCAACAACATGGAACAGGGTCTGGCGATCATGGAGGCGGCGGAAGCCGTCAACTCCCCGGTCATCATCCAGGCCTCGCGCGGCGCGCGGAACTACGCCAACGACATCATGCTGGCCCGGATGATCGACGCCCTGGCCGAGATCTACCCCAACATCCCGGTGTGCATGCACCAGGACCACGGCAACGGCCCGGCGACCTGCGCCACGGCGATCCAGTACGGCTTCACCTCGGTGATGATGGACGGCTCGCTGATGGAGGACGCCAAGACCCCCGCCACCTACGAATACAACGTCGAGGTCACCCGCAAGGTGGTCCAGATGGCCCACAGCTGCGGCGTCTCGGTCGAGGGCGAACTGGGCGTGCTCGGCTCGCTGGAAAGCGGCATGGGCGAGGCCGAGGACGGCCACGGCTTCGAGGGCGTCCTCTCGCACGACGAGCTGCTGACCGATCCCGACCAGGCGGTCGACTTCGTGCAGCAGACCGGCGTCGACGCCCTGGCCATCGCCATGGGCACCAGCCACGGGGCCTACAAGTTCACGCGCAAGCCGGACGGCGACGTCCTGGCCATGAACGTGATCGAGGAGATCCACCAGCGCCTGCCCAACACCCACCTGGTGATGCACGGCTCGTCCAGCGTTCCGCAGGACCTGCAGGACATCATCAACCAGTACGGCGGCGCCATCCCGCAGACCTGGGGCGTGCCGGTCGAAGAGATCCAGCGCGGCATCAAGCACGGCGTGCGCAAGGTCAATGTCGACACCGACAACCGCCTGGCCATCACCGGCGCGATCCGCAAGATCCTGACCGAGCACCCGCACGAGTTCGACCCGCGCGCCTATCTCAAGCCCGCCAAGGAAGCCATGCGCAAGGTCTGCCAGGCCCGGTTCGTCGAGTTCGGCTCGGCCGGCCACGCCGACAAGATCAAGGCGCTGTCGACCGCGACCATGGCCAAGCGCTACACGTCGGGCGAGCTGCACGCCAAGTTTGGCGCGACGGCGAAGAAGGCCGCGGCCGAGTAAGGCTTCCGGTTTTCGGGAATACGAAGAGGCCTTCCGGGGAGACCCGGGAGGCCTTTTTCATGTGCGGTCGTCGAGCTCGTTCGCACGCGGTGCGACGCGCGGAGCAACTCCCGTCCTCGCGGGCCGTTAACAGGCCCCATTGGTTCAAGGACACGCACGATGATATTTCCCAAAGGCGCCCTGGTGGCTGTCGTCGACGGCGAGAAGCTGGTGCTGTTCAAGAACACCGGCGACCACGCCCCCGAACTGACCTCCCTGCCCACCCCGGACATCAACGGCGGCGGCGGCGGCTCTGGCGGCCATCCGTCCAGCGCGGCCAATCCCGACGACAGCACCCAGGCCGAGGACGGGTACGCCGCCGGCGTCGCCGCCGTGCTGAACCAGCAGGCCCTGACCAACCAGTTCGAGGCCCTGTTCGTCGTCGCCGCCCCCAAGACGCTCGGCGAGCTGCGCAAGCACTGGCACAAGGCGCTGCAGGCCAAGCTGGTCGGCGAGCTCGCCAAGGACCTGACCGGCCAACCGACCGACGCGATCGCCACGGCCATCGCCAACGCCTGACCGGTCCCGCTTTCGCGACCTGTGAAGGGGCCTCCCAGGGCGATCTGGGAGGCCTTTTTCGTGGGGCGGCTAGTCCGCCGGCGTCAGGCGCGCCAGCTCGCCATGCCGCGCCTCCAGGCGCATGGGCCGTCCGCGCACCCAGAGCCGATCGATCTGGATCGCCTCCCAGCCGGCCGGCAGGACCACCGGCGCCTTGGACCAGGTTTCCGGCTCGCCCTCGCCGGGCTCCAGGCGCGGGAAGCCCAGCACCAGGCTCGACAGGAAGCCGCCCATGTTGGCGAAGAACGGGCCGGCCTGGGGCTGTTCGGGGAACCGGTCGGGACGGTATTCGAGGATCTGGGCGAAGCGGCCGCTCTCGAACGTGGCGTAGCCCTCGTCCAGCAGCTTCAGCGCCAGGGCCCGGTCGCCGGTCCGCGCCGCCCAGGCGCCGTACAGGGCCGACAGCATCGGGCTGCCGATGTAGGTGTCGGCCAGGTCGAGATAGAACCTCAGGGTCGCCTGCTCGTCTTCGGGGTCGAGGCGGTAGCCGAACGGCCACACGCCCATAAGCGGGTCGGGCGTGCCGCCCTTCTCCTCGGTCTTGCGATAGCCGTCGTGCGAGACGACCACCCGGTCGCGGCGGGGCAGGACCATGCCCTCGGCGACGGCCCGCCAGCGCGGGTCGACCGACCGGCCCAGGCGCTCGCCGATCCGGACGGCGTCGTTCAGCACCACCACGGCGGCCATGTTCGTGAAGGCGGCGTTGTCGACCGGCTGTTCGCGTTCGGCGATGCCCATGGAGGCACGGATCTCGTAGCCCTCGGCGGTCTTGTGGGCGCGCGAGACGATCCACTCGGCGACGCCGGCCAGGACCGGCCAGGCCTTCTCGCGCCGGAACTCGCCCTCGCCGGTCGCGTCCGCGAACAGGGCGAAGGCCCGCGCCACGTCCAGCGAGACGTGGTCCTCGTGCCAGCACGCCGTGCCCGGCAAGGGCGCGGCCTCCTCCCCCTTCGACGGCGAACTCTCCCACGGGAACTGCGCGCCCTGCCGGCCCATCAGCCGGGCGTTGGTCTTCGCGGACTCGAGGTAACGGAAGCGGTAGTCCAGCAGGGCGTGGGCCGCCTGGGGCTGGACCAGGGTCAGGACCGGCGCGGCGAAGGCCTCGATGTCCCACATCACGTGGCCGTAATAGTAGTGATAGTCGTGCCAGGTGGCCAAACCGAAGATCGAGGTCGAGGCGCACGACGAGGCGTGGACCGAGGTGTTGAGGTAGAAGAAGGCCGCGTCGGCCATCGCCTGCCAGCGCTCGTCGGCGCCCACCAGCCGCACCCGGCCCTTCCACAGTTCGTTCCAGGCCGCGTGGTTCTCGGCGCGGATGGCGTCGAAGCCGTCGTGCCGGGCCTTGGCGGCCATCCGCCCCGCGTGCTCGTCCGGACGGCCGTGCATGGCGCTGGGGACGAGGCTGGTGATCTGCCGCAGGCGATAGCGGGTCCGCGCGCCGGCGCGGAAGGCGTAGGTGGTGATCAGGCCCTTGCCGTCCAGGGCCGGACGCACCGGCTCGACGCCCGCCGCCGCGCCGCCGGAAATCTCGGTGACATAGGCCAGGCCAAGGCGGCCAAGGCCGCCCGCCGACTCCCACAGCAGGGCGCCGTCGACGTCGGCCTTCCCCTCGCCCGGCGTGTCGCGCAGGAACCTCAGCGCCCGGCCCAGGACGCCGGTGGTCTCGACGCCCGCGCGGACCTGCAGGTCGCAGGCGCCGTCGACCTCCAGCGTCGTCTCCTGGCAGACCAGGGTCGGGTCCTCGCGGCTGGCGAAGGTCAGCACCGTGCAGGTCAGGCGGCGCTCGCCGGCCTGGAAGACGAACCGGCTGGTCAGCTCGCCCGTGGCGAAGTCGTAGGCCTGTTCCAGGTCGCCGACCTGGTGCGGCAGGTCGGACAGCCAGGCCCCGTCGACGGCGATGTCGCCGGCCAGGGGATACGGCGCGGGCGTCGCGCCCTCGATCCGCCGCTCCGGATCCTCGCCGGCATAGCCGCTGACGATCGTCATGCCCGCCTGCAAAGGCTGACAGCGCACGCGCAGGCCGATCAGGCCGTTGCTGACATAGGCGGGAAGCTCGCGACCGCCCGCGCCGGACGCGGATGGCGGACTGATGGGACGGGACATGGCGGACTCCGACGATTCCGACTCCAGACGTGCTGGTCGACGTGAGCCAAACACCCTGCGGGTCGGAAGGTTCGGAACTCCGTTCTGGTCAGCTCGGCGAGACCGGCGGATAGGCGTGCGCCCCGCCGTTCGGGTCCTCGACCACGCCGTTGACGGCCAGGTAGTCGGGCCCGATCGGCACCTTGCCGTGGCCGTCGGGGATGTCGAGCACGTAGGTCGGCTGGCAGAGCCCTGAGAACCGGCCGCGGATGGCGCGCATCAGGGCGCGGCCTTCCTCGACCGTGGTGCGCAGGTGGGCGGTGCCGGGGGCGTGGTCGCCGTGGTGCAGGTAGTAGGGCCGGATGCGGTTCTCGACGAAGCCGCGCATCAGGGCGCCCAGCGTCTCGGGATCGTCGTTGACGCCCTTCAGCAGCACGGTCTGGCTCAGCATCGGGATCCCGGCGTCGACGATCCGGGCGACGGCGACGCGGGCCGCGTCGGTCAGTTCGCGCGCATGGTTGGCGTGCAGGGCCACATAGGCCGTCTTGCCGCTGGCCTTCAGCGCCTGGACCATCGCGTCGGTGATCGCCGCCGGATCGACCACCGGGATTCGGGTGTGGAAGCGCACGACCTTCACATGGTCGATGGCCGCCAGCCGCTCGCCCAGGTCGCGCAGCCGGCGGGGCGACAGCACCAACGGGTCGCCGCCGGTGACGATCACCTCCCAGATCTCCGGGTGGGCGGCGATGTAGGCGAAGGCGGCGTCCAGGCTTGAAGGCGACAGGTTGGCCAGGCCCTCGGGCCCGACCATCTCGCGGCGGAAGCAGAACCGGCAATAGACCGCGCAGGTGTGGGTGGGTTTCAGCAGCACGCGGTCGGGATAGCGGTGGACGATCCCCTCGACCGGGCTGTGGGCCTCGTCGCCGATCGGGTCGGCGACCTCGCCGGGGCTTTCCAGCAGTTCGGCCTCGCTGGGCATGAACTGGCGGGCGATCGGGTCGGACTCGTTGGCCGGGTCGATCAGGTCGGCCATGTCCGGGGTGATCGCCACGGCGTAGCGGGCCGCCACGGCCTCGAGCGCCGGCAGCCGCTCGGGAGCGATCAGGCCGGCTTCGGCCAGCGCGGCGGCGCTGCGGAGGGTGCGGGCGGCGGTCATGAGGCGCGGGATATGGCCGATTAGGCCCGTTGGCGCAATGCGACGGGCTAGCCGAGATCCTCGGCGAAGGTCCGGCGCCGGCTCTCGACCGCCCCTTTCAGCAGCCGCCGGAAGGTCGGGCACTCCATGTGGCTGGGCGCGGGACAGGCGGCGGCGTGGCGCAGGCCGTCGCGCAGCGCGGAGAGGCGGCGGATCGTCCGGTCCAGGTCGTCGGCCTTGGCCGAGAGCTGCACGCGCTCGAGGCTGACCCGGCCCGCCGTGTCGAACATGCCGGCGATCTCGTCCAGCGAGAAGCCGGCCGTCTGGGCCAGGGCGATCAGCGACAGGCGCTCCAGCACGCTGGGCTCGAACAATCGCTTGAGCCCCCGTCGGCCGATCGAGGCGATCAGGCCTTTTTCCTCGTAGTAACGGAGCCTGGAGGCGGCCATGCCCGTTCCCCGAGCCACCTGCGCAATGTCGAGAAGTTTCACGGTTGACCTCAAGTCGGCTTGAAGTCGTAGCCTCGTCGATAGCCCACATTGAAGCAAGGAGGACCGCGCGTGACGGAAGCGAACCAGGCCCAGGCCCAACTCTGGAACAACCAGGCCGGCCACAACTGGGTCGAGCAGAACGCCCTGCTCGATCGCCTGTTCACGCCCTTCGAGCGGCCGTTGATCGACGCGGTGCAAGGCGCGCAAGCGGTGCTCGACGTCGGCTGCGGCGCCGGCGCGACCACCTTCGCCGTGGCCGGGAACCTGGATCCGGGGGGCCGCTGCACCGGCGCAGACATTTCCGTTCCGCTGATTGAGCGGGCCCGACGGCGGGCGAGCGAGACGGGCGCCGGGAATACAGACTTCCTGCTCGCCGACGCCCAGACCCACGACTTCCAGCCCCAGACCTTCGACGCGGTGATCTCGCGGTTCGGGGTGATGTTCTTCGACGATCCCGTCGCCGCTTTCGCCAACCTGCGGCGGGCCTCGCGGACGGACGCGGACCTGGCGTGCATCGCCTGGCGCGGCCGCCAGGACAACCCGTTCATGACCGCGGCCGAACGGGCGGCCGCCCCGCTGCTGCCCGAAGCGCCGCCGCGCGATCCCGCCGCGCCGGGCCAGTTCGCCTTCGCCGACTCCGGCCGGGTGGAAGGAATCTTATCGACGGCCGGGTGGCGGGACGTGGACATCCAGCCGCTCGACGTCGCCTGCACAATGACGGTGGACGACCTGGAAACCTATATGACCCGCGTGGGACCGGTCAGCCTGGCGCTGCCTGGCCTGGACGAAGATCGCCGCCGCGCGGTGATCGACGCCGTGTGGCGTGGGTTCCAGCCCTTCCTGGCCGACGGCGAGGCGCGGTTCACGGCCGCCTGCTGGATGGTGCGGGCGCGGGTCTAGGGCGCCTCCATACCCAAGCGCGATCTCTCAATCTCGCCGTCATTCCCGCCCTTGTGGCGGGAACCCCTGTTTCAGCTGACGGTGAGATGCCTTGGCGCGCCAGCGCGCCACTCCACTGCCCTTGCGGCGGACAGAGGGGTTCCCGCCACAAGGGCGGGAATGACGACTAAAAGGGGGCCAGGAGGCCAGCCGCTCCCCCTAACCCGCCACCGGCGTCCACAGCACCTGGTCCACCCGCGAGGCGCCCGCCGCCAGCATCACCAGCCGGTCGAAGCCCAGGGCCGAGCCGGAGGCGCTGGGCATGATCGCCAGGGCGGCCAGGAAGTCCTCGTCCAGCGGATAGCGCTCGCCATAGACCCGGGCCTTCTCGTCCATCTCGGCCTCGAAGCGGCGGCGCTGCTCGCCGGCGTCGGTCAGCTCGCCGAAGGCGTTGGCCAGTTCGACGCCGCAGGCATAGAGCTCGAACCGCTCGGCCACGCGCGGGTCGCCGGGCTTGGGCCGGGCGAGAGCCGCCTCGGCGGTCGGGTATTCGCAGAGGATCGTGGCGCGGCCGATGCCCAGGTTCGGCTCGACCTTCTCGACGATGACCCGGCTGAACACGTCGGCCCAGGTGTCGTCGTCGGCGACACGGATGCCGGCGGCCTTCGCGGAAGCGGCCAAGGCGTCGCGATCGGTCGCCCCCGCGCCATCAATCGAAGCCAGCAGGTCGACGCCCGCATGCCGTTCGAACGCCTCCGCCACCGTCACCCGCTCGGGCGCGGCGAACGGATCGCAGACATGGCCCCGAAAGCGGAATTGGAGGGTTCCCACGGTTTCCGCCGAAAGCGCCAACAGGGCCGCGCAATCGTCCATCAGGGTCTGGTAGGGCGCGTCGACCCGATACCATTCCAGCATGGTGAACTCCGGATGGTGCAGCGCCCCGCGCTCGCGATTGCGCCAGACCTTGCCGAAATCGAAGATCCTGGTCTCGCCCGCCGCCAGCAGCTTCTTGCACGAGAACTCCGGCGAGGTGTGCAGGTAGAGCGGCGCGCTTTCGCCCGAAATCGTCAGGGCGGCGGTCTCGAAGGCGTGCAGATGCGCCTCGTTGCCGGGCGAGACCTGCAGGGCCGCGGTCTCGACCTCCAGGAAGTCCCGCGCCTCGAACCAGGCCCGGAAAGCGGCCTTGATCCGGTTGCGGGCCAGCAGGAACGGCCGCCGGTCGGCGTGGTTTTCAGGCCGCCACCAGGGCGAAGGAGAGGCTGTCGGCACGAGGCGTCCCTTAGAGCGTGGCAGCCGAAAGTGTGAGCGGTTTCGGCGCCTGCCACGCTCTAAACTTTAAAACAGGAGCCTTTTAGACGCCTCACGCGATTTCGCGTGAGGCTAAAGGCTCCTGTCGGGGGGTGGCGAACTTGGCGAGGATCGCTATAGGAGGGCGATATCTAACGCAATTCGCGGCCAAGGCCGCCGCGAGATCCAAGGACGCACTACGTGACCAAAGTCGCCGCCAGCTCGCTCCGGAAAGGCTTTGTCGTCGATATGGACGGCAAGCTCTACGTCGTTCTCAACGTTGAAAACATCCACCCCGGCAAGGGCACCCCGGTCACCCAGCTGAACATGCGCCGCATCGCGGACGGGGTGAAGGTGTCGGAACGCTACCGCACCACCGAGCAGGTCGAGCGCGCCTTCGTCGACCAGCGCGACCACACCTTCCTGTACAAGGACGGCGAGGGCTATCACTTCATGAACCCGGAAAGCTACGACCAGCTCGTGGCGACCGAAGAGGTGATCGGCGACCTGGGCGCCTATCTGCAGGAAAACATGACCGTCGTCCTGTCGACCCACAACGACGTCCCGATCGCCCTGGAGCTGCCGCGCACCGTGACGCTCGAGATCGTCGAGACCGAACCGTCGGTGAAGGGCCAGACCGCCTCGTCGTCGTACAAGCCGGCGATCCTCAGCAACGGCGTGCGCACCATGGTGCCGCCGTACATCGCCTCGGGCACCCGGGTGATCATCCTGACGGAAGACGGCTCGTACCAGGAACGCGCCAAGGACTAAGCGTCAGAGCGGAGGGCGGCGAACACTTGCCCCCTCCGCGCCTGCGGCGCTCCTCCCCCAAAGGGGGAAGAGGGCGCGTTTCTCGTCCTCCGCCCTCTCTGGGGGCGGACAGACCGCGAAGCGGTCAGGTGGGGGCAAGCGGCTCACCACCGCAACGCCCACTTCCCCACCACCGCCCCCAGCGCCCCGGTGCCCAGCACCCCCAGGGTGTACCAGGTGCCCACGAACACCATCGTGCTCTCGCCGCAGTGCAGCCCATAGACCGTGGCCGCCAAGCCGCCGGCGAAGGCCCCGGCCGCGAAGCCGGCCAGACCCGGTCGGGTGGGGGCCATGCCGCGCAGCACCACCAGCGTCGCCGCCAACCCCGGCAGGGCCAGGGTGAGGATGTAGCGGAAGCAGACCTTCCACGATCCGCCCATCATCATCGACCGACGATGCTCCCAGTCGGCGACCAGCCATTGGCCAAAGCCCATGCCGACGAACAGCACCAGCACCAGGGCCCCGAACAGCAACGCCTTGCGCGGCGCGCCGTTCGGCCGCGCCAGGCGCTCCAGCGCCCAGAAGCCCGCCACGCCCAGCAGGGCGGTGTACATCGCCTTCATCCAGAACATCCGGCCGGTCATGGCCTGGGCCAGGTCCTGCCGCGTGCCCAGCCAGGCCAGCACCATGACCAGGGCGGCCAGGCCGCCGGCCACGGCCACGGCCACGAACCGGCGCTGCACCGCCCCGGCCGGGATGGCGCGCGGTTCGGCCGCCAGCTGATCGATCAGATCATCCGTCCGCACGACCGCGCATCCTTTCTCCGAGACTCTTCAGCGCCCGGTGCAGGGCGACCTTGGCCGCGCCCTCGCTCACGCCGGCCCGTTCGCCGGCCTCGGCCAGGCTGAGGCCCTCGATCTTGACGTCGCGCACCAAATTGCGCTGGCGCTCGGGCAAGGTCTCCAGCGCCTTGTCCAGGTCCATGGCCGAGCCGGGCTCGGGGGCGTAGGCGGCCAGGACCTCGACATAGTCGTCGATCGGCAGAGTCACCCGCACCTTCCGCCGCCGCCAGTGGTCGATCAGCTTGTAGCGCGCCAGGGCGAAGGCCCAGGGGGTGAACGGCTGGGCGCGATCGTAGGTCGCGCGCCGCGTATGCACCGCCATCAGGGTCTCTTGCACCAGGTCCTCCACATCGCCGGGAGCGTCGCGCATGCGACGCTCGAAATAGACGCGGAGCCGGCCACCGAGTTGAGACAGCAACAGCCGATAGGCCGGGGCGTCGCCGTCCAGGCCCAGCAGCATCAGCGCCTTCAGGGCGGCCTCGGTTTCCGTCACGCCTCCCCCTTGTTCGCGCGAGACGGCCCGATGGTTACACCGCGTCGCGGACGGCGGGAACCGGGGCCCGACATCGTCCGGTGTTTTTTGGTCCGCCGCTTTTTTGTTCGGATACCGGTGTAACCTTTCGTCGCACCCGTCCGTAACTCACCCTTGACCGCGCAGGACGGGCCGACGAACGGCGCCGGGCCCGGTCAGACCCTGACGAAGGAAACGTCCCCATGAACCGCACTCCCGCTCTCGCCCTCGCCGCCGTGTTCGCCCTGAGCGCCGGCGCCGCCATGGCCCGCGACGACATGAAGCCGGCCAAGACCGAAATGGAAAAGTGCTACGGCGTCGCCAAGGCCGGCCAGAACGACTGCAAGGCCGGCGCCGGCACCAGCTGCGCGGGCACCTCGAAGACCGACTATCAGGCCGACGCCTGGAAGAAGGTCGCCAAGGGCACCTGCACCACGATCAAGACGCCGAACGGTACGGGCTCGCTGACCCCGAAGTCGATGTAAGCCACTCCCACGCTGTCATCCCGGACGAGCGCGCAGCGCGACGATCCGGGACCGACCCAGAGCGCATGCGTTTCCGGCGGTCCGGATCCGCGCTTCGCTTCGTCCGGGATGACAGGTTTGGATTGAGAAGATGTCCCCCACCGCCGGCCTCGGCCTCAAATCCCAGCACTACGCCGAAGCCCTCGCGGCTCAGGACGCGGGCCTGTGGTTCGAGGTCCATCCCGAGAACTACATGGCCGCCGGCGGGCCGCGCCTGCGTTGGCTGGAGGCGATCCGCGAGAAGCATCCGCTGTCGCTGCACGGGGTGGGCCTGTCCCTGGCCGCCGACGCCGATCCGGACCCGGCGCACCTGCTGGCCCTAAAGGCCCTAGCCGACCGGTTCGAGCCGTTCGTGGTCTCCGAACACCTGGCCTGGAGCACCCACCGCGGCGTCCACCAGCCCGACCTCCTGCCCTTCCCCCGCACCCACGCGGCCCTGGACCGCATCGCCGGCAACGTCGGGCGCGCGCAGGATGTCCTTGGACGGACGATCCTGGTCGAGAACCCGTCGCTGTACCTGCCGCTGACCGGCCACGAGCTGGACGAGACCGATTTCCTGATCGAACTGACCCGCCGCACGGGCTGCGGCCTGCTGGTCGACGTCAACAACGTGTTCGTCAGCGCCAGCAACCTGGGCTACGCGGCCGAGACCTATCTGGACGCCCTGCCCGCCGAGGTGATCGGCGAGATCCACCTGGCCGGCCACGGCGCCGACTCTGATTTCAAGGAGGGGGGCGGCTCGAGCCTCCTGATCGACACCCACGGCGCGCCGATCGCCGAGCCCGTCTGGGCGCTGTATCGCCGCCTGATCGACCGCGTCGGTCCTCGACCCACCCTGATCGAGCGCGACGACGACATCCCCGCCTTCGAGGTGCTGATGGCCGAGCGCGATCGGGCGCATGGCGTGCTGACGGGGACAGGCGCATGCGCCTTTCCCCAACCGCTCCAGCCGGAGCCGGCCCATGTCTGAGCTGGGCCAATTCCAGGACGCCTTCGCCGCCGCCTTGGCCGAGCGAACCGCCGCGCCGATCGCCGCCTGGCTGCCGGACCACGAGGCCGAGCCCGCCGGCCTGGCCGTCTATCGCAACACCATCGCCAAGGGCTGCGTCGACGCCCTGGCCGCCAACTTCCCCACCGTGGCCAGCCTGGTCGGCGACGACTGGTTCCGCGCCGCCGCCGCCCTCTTCGCCCACGAGCACCCGCCGGCCAGCGCCGCCCTGCTGGCCTATGGCGAGGCCTTCCCCGACTGGCTGGAGCGCTTCCCGCCGGCCGACGATCTGCCCTACCTTCCGTCCATGGCCCGGCTGGACCGGATGTGGACCACCGCCCTGTTCGCGGACGAGGCCGAGACCCTGACCGCCGAGGCCTTCGCGCTCGATCCCGAGGCCCTGGCCGCCGCCCGCCCGCGCCTTCACCCCAGCCTGGCCTTCGCCTGGTTCGACACCGGCCTGCCCGGCCTGTGGCTGGCGGCCCGAGAGCCTGAGCGCGGCGAGATGGAACTGACGGACGACCCACAGGGTGTCCTGATCGTTCGCCCCCACGACGCGGTGCACAGCCGCCTGCTCGACGCGGCCGGCTTCGCCTTCCTGGCCGCCGCCCGTGACGGCGCGACCCTCGGCGAGGCGATCACCGCCGCCGGTGAAGCCAATCCCGCCGCCGACCTCGCAACCCTCTTCGCCGCCCTGATCGCCGACGGCGTGTTCAGCGGCCTCGACCTTGGAGATCCCGCGTGACCGACCAGATGCTCGTGCCCGTCGCCTCACGGCCCTGGAGCCGTCCGCTCGACCAGCTGGCGGTCGTGGCCCACCGCGCCCTGCCCGACGGCGTCCTGACCCTGGTCGCGCGCCTGGGCATCGCCTCTGTGTTCTTCCTGTCCGGGCGCACCAAGGTCGACGGGATCCTGCACATCACCGACGGGACCTATTCGCTGTTCGCCGAGGAATACGCCCTGCCGCTGATCCCCTCGGACGTGGCGGCCCATCTGGCGACCTACAGCGAGCACCTGTTCTCGATCCTGCTGGTGCTGGGCCTGTTCACCCGGCTCTCGGCGCTGGCCTTCCTGGGCATGACCCTGGTGATCGAGGTGTTCGTCTACCCGGACGCCTGGAGCACCCACCTGTCCTGGGCCGCCATCCTGCTGTTCCTGATCGCCAAGGGCGGCGGGAAGTGGAGCCTGGATCGGGTGTTCGGCATTCGATGAACCCTCTCCCGGAGGGGAGAGGGAGGGTGAGGGGTGACGCCCTCGCCGATTTCCACGAGCGCCCTGCCGGCACGCCGTCTGACGTCTTAGCCCCTCACCCTCCCATGCTGCGCATGGGTCCCTCCCTCTCCCTTTGGGAGGGGGCTTAAGAACGCTTGACCCGCCTAGCCCCACACGATGTCCTCACGCCGAACCGGAGCCCCCTCGACCATGTCGCGCAGCCATCTCTACTGGGCGCTCTGCATCCCGGGCGTCGTCCTGCCCTATGCGGCGTTCCTGCCGTGGCTGGTCGAGCACGGGCTGGATATCCCTCGGTTCGTGGCCGAGCTGTTCTCGACCCGGATCGGCGCCTTCTTCGGCTGGGACGTCGTCGTCTCGGCGGTCGCGCTACTGGTCTTCGCGATCTTCGAGGCGCGCCGCCTGGGCTGGCGGGTGGTGTGGATGACGGCAGCGGCCGTGTTCCTGGTCGGCGTTTCGCTGGGCCTGCCGATGCTGCTGGCCCTGCGCGAGCGTCACGCAGAACGCTCGGCCGCCTGATCGGTCACCAGCCGCCGTAGCGCGGCCCGAACCGGTGTTGCAGCTCGCTGACCTCGCGCTCGGCGTCGCGGGCCGCCCATTCGGCGCGGCGGCCGTCCTCGACAGCCTGTCGGCGCTCGGACCGCAGGCGGTTCAGGCGGTCGCGCAGTTCGTGCTTCTGCTCGTCGTTCAGCTTGGGATTCTTCAGCTCGTCCTCGACGCCGCGCGCCTCGCGGTCACGTTTCTCGGCGCGGTTGTCGGCGCTCTGGCGGTCGGATTCCGCCTGGCTCAGACGCGAGACCGCGGCGTGGACCAGTTGGCCGTCGGCATAGCCCACCAAGAACCCGCGCTCGGCCCCCTGCGGGCAAACCCCGGCGTAGGAATTGCCGTTGCGCCCCTCGCCGAAGCCCCGGTACTGGGTGCAATAGAGCTTCAGACCCTGGTCGCGGGCCTGGAAATAGGGCGCGGCGTCGGGGACCACCCCGGCCTTGGCGCAGGCCTTGGCGTGGTCGTCCAAGCGGCTTTGCGGACGTCCCGCTTCGCCGTCCTTGAAGCCGACCCCGGCCCAGTCGCCCTGCAGGCAGGCCTCCTTGCTCATGCTGGCGCAGCCGGCCAGCGCGCCGACCGTGACGGCCAATCCGAGAACCCAAAGACGACGCATGTGAAAGCTCCCCTAAGCAAGGCTTGGGGGAAGCTAAAGCTTGGCCGCCTGAACGGCCGCTGAACGGCGTTTTCTAGTGGACCGTCACCCGGCGCGGACGCTTCCACAGCTCTTCGGTCAGGGCGTTGGCGAAGCCCAGCCAGCCGAGATAGGGGCTGGAAAAGCCCGAGGCCGGGGCCACCAGCTTGCGGGCTTGCAGGGCGTAGGCGCCCGAGGCGGCCAGGGACGCGGTCGCCGCGCCAAGTTGTCCCCCGACGCGCTTGGCGCCGAGGGCCAACCAGAGGGCGTTGAAGCCCTGGACCAGGCTCCAGAGGGTGAGAGCCCGGGTACGCGTGGGGCTGGAGGGCGCGTTCCAGATGCGCAGCCCCGAAAGGGTCATGGCGATGAACAGCGGCGGCAGGATCAGGCTGGTCAGGGCCTTGGGCTGATGGGCGACCGGCTCGTGCATCTCGGCGTAGCCGACCGCGTATTCCTCGTCGTCGATCATCTTCTCGTGGCGGCGGCCCAGCAGGGTCGAGGCCAGGATCGCGCCGCCGGCCAGGGCCAGGCCCAGGACCAACTGGGCGCCGGCGCTGCTGGGGGTGTCGGCCTTCACATCGATCTCGAACGCCTCCCGGCCGGCGTGGGTCCGCCTCCCGTGGGATCTGCCGTTCGGGATGTGCATGACGGAACTCCTCGCTAAACTTGCTTGTAACCCGCTTAGCTGGGCCTTGGTTCCAGGGCGTCGCAACGGTTTGTGAGCTTGTGATGGTCGATTTCCGCTCCGCCCGGCTCGACGAGATCGAGACGATCCGAACGCTCGAACGCGCCTCGGCCCAGCGTTTCGTCGGGTTGATGGACGCCCTGGCCGACGACGAGCCCAGCCCGGCGTCGATCCTGGCGATCCGGATCGCCGACGGCGGCCTGGTCGTCGCGATGGAGGAGGGGACGATCGCGGGGTTCGCGATGTTCCGGCGGGTCGAGGCGCGGGCCTATGTCGAGCAGCTCGATGTGCTGCCAGCGTTCGCGGGCCGGGCAATCGGGGCGGCGCTGCTGGACGAGGTGGCGGCGCGGGCGCGGGCGGCGGGGCTGGAGGGCCTGTCGCTGTCGACGTTCCGCGAGGTGCCCTGGAACGCGCCATACTACCGGCGGCTGGGGTTCGTGGAGGTGGCGGTTCTGACGCCGGGGATGGCGGCGATCCGGGAGGAGCACCTGGCGCGTGGCCTGGATGAGGACGCGCGGGTGTTCATGGCGCGGGATGTCTAAGGCAGGGCTGGGGACACGCGCCTGCGCGTGTCCCCAAACGGAGCCTAAGCCGGCAGTTCGCCCACGGCGCTCTGCAGGTAGTTCTGCTCGCCCAGCGACTTGACCAGGCCCAGCTGCATCTCGAGGAAGTCGATGTGCTCCTCGGTGTCGCTCAGGATCTCGCGCAGCAGTTCGCGGCTGACATAGTCGCGGGCCTGTTCGCACTGGATGATGCCGGGGATCAGCGTCTCGCGGCCGCCGACTTCCACCGACAGGTCCGAGGCCAGGCATTCGGGCACGGTCTCGCCGATCTTCAGCTTGTGCAGGTCCTGCAGGTTGGGCAGGCCTTCCAGGAACAGGATGCGGTTGATCAGCTTGTCGGCGTGTTTCATCTCGCCGATCGACTCGTCGTAGGTGATCTTGCCCAGGCGCTTGAAGCCCCAGTTGTCGTACATCCGCGCGTGCAGGAAGTACTGGTTCACCGCCGTCAGCTCGTTGGTGAGCACCGCGTTCAAGAGCCGGATGATGCCGGGATCGCCTTGCATGGCGGGCCTCCTCAGATTCGAATAACGGCGCGCGATAGCCGAAAGTGGACGTCGGTTTCGGCGACCATCGCGCGCCCACATAAAAAGGGCTGCCTGCGTCCGAAGGACTCAGGCAGAGCGGACCCTGATCTATCGCCTGGGTTGCTTCAACCGCTATGTCTGCAAGTGTTTCTCAGCCTCACGGAAAAGCGTGAGACTGCCTCGCGTGAGCGGGGAATACCCCAAAATCCGCTCATCCCGGCGAATGCCGGGACCCAGATCCAAAGGCGGAGAGGCTGATTGGAAATAGCACGGCGCTCATGGCGTCAGGCTCAAAGTCATTCCATCTGGGTCCCGGCATTCGCCGGGATGAGCGGAACGAAAATCTATTCGGCGGCGAAGGCCAGGGCTTCGCGGTTGTCCTGGATCATCTGGCGCATCTCGCAGACGCACTTGGCGCACTGGGCCTGGCAGCCCTTGTGACGGAACACGTCGGCCGGGCGGGTGGCCCCAGCGTCGATGGCGGCGCGGACTTCCCGCTCGCGGATGCCGTTACAGTTGCAGACGTACAAGGGAGACTCGCCCCACCGAATGATTGTCATTCTCATGTAGCGGAGGCGTGGAGCTTTTGCAACTGACTCGCAGTGCGACAAATAGGCCCCGCTCTTCCCCCTGGGGGGAGGTATCGGCGAAGCCGACGGAGGGGGGAGTATTCGGAGGGGACCACAATCCGGATCAACCACCCCACAACTCCCCCCACCGGCCTTCGGCCGCCTCCCCCACGGGGGGAGGACCTTTGTCCGCGGCCCAAATCGGCGTAATCCGCACCCATGACCGACTGCCGCCTCTATCTGATCACCCCGCCCGCCCTGGACGACCTGGCCGCCTTCGGCCGCGATCTGGCCGCCGCCCTGGACGGCGGCGACGTGGCCGCGCTGCAGATCCGCCTGAAGGACGCCCCGGACGAAGTGATCGCCGCCGCCGTCCAGGCGCTGGCGCCCGTCGCCCGGGCGCGCGAGGTGGCCGTCATCCTCAACGACCGCCCCGACCTGGCCGCGCGGCTGGGCTGCGACGGCGTCCATGTCGGCCAGAGCGACACGCCCTTCAAGGAGGCCCGCAAGATCATGGGCCCCGGCGCGATGATCGGCGTCACCTGCCACGACAGCCGCCACCTGGCCATGGAGGCCGCCGAGGCCGGGGCCGACTACGTGGCCTTCGGGGCCTTCTTCCCGACCACCACCAAGGACGCCCCGACCACCGCCGATCCCGAGATCCTGTCGATCTGGCAGGAGACGATGGAGGTCCCGTCCGTGGCGATCGGCGGGATCACCGCCGACAACGCCGCCGGCCTGGCCACGGCGGGCGCCGACTTCCTGGCCGTCTCGGCCGGGGTGTGGAAACACCCGCAGGGTCCGGCGGCCGGCGTCGCGGCGATCAACGCCGCCATCGCCCAAGGCCTGGCCGCCCGTAACGCGTAACGCCGTTCGCGGAACTTGCCGCTCAAGCTTCTCGGGCGTAGCCTCCTCCCAACGATAAAATACGGGGAGGACGCCCATGCGGCGGCTTGGACTGTGTTTGCTTGGCGTAACCGTCCTGGGCTTGGCGCCAGCCGCCCTGGCGGAGAACTGGAAGCCCTCGCCCGGCGAGGCGAAAACCTTCTACGACGCCGACTTCATGCGGGTGGACGAAACGTCCGGCCTGGTGGTCGTGCGCATCGCCGAGGGCAGACCCAACGGCCCCTACAAGGCCTGGCCGGCCAGCAAGGGTCCGATCATGCTGTTCGCGCTGGACTGCGCGACAGACAAGTGGATCGACCTGGGCATGGACTTCACCGGCGACCAGGGCCTGCCCAAGGGCTGGCGCAAGGGCGAGAAGATCGAGGACATCAAGGGCGCCGCCGGCGGCGCGGGCCGCGTGGCCTGCGAGACCAAGGACACCCTGCCGAAGGTGGCGCTGCCTTAGGCTTCAGGCTCAGTGCGTCCTTCGGGGCCCGCTGCGCGGGCGCCTCAGGATGAGGAGCTCTATGCTGATATCCTCATCCTGAGGTGTGAGCCGAAGGCGAGCCTCGAAGGACGCACGGCGATTCAGCTGTTGAGCCGCGCCAGCTTGTCCGGGTTGCGCATCGTGTAGACGGCGGCGATGCGGCCGTCGACGATCTCCAGGCCCATGGTCTGGAACACCACGCCGTCGTGACTGAGCACGATGCCGGGCGCGCCGTTGATCCGCGCCAGGCGGGCGGTCGTACCCTCCGGCGCGGGGAACTTCCTCTTGAGGCCCAGCGCCAGGCGGATCGCCTTCTCCAGGCCGAACACCGGGTTGATCGTCGCCTTGGCCAGCCCGCCGCCGTCGGAATGCATGACCACGTCCTGGGCCAGGATGTCGCGCAGCAGGCCCTCGTCGCCGCTCATCGTGGCGGCCAGGAAGGCGCTGGTCAGGCGCTGCTCCTCTTCGGCGCTGGGGTGGTAGCGCGGCTTGCCGGCCTTGACGTGTTCGCGGGCCCGGGCGGCCAACTGACGGCAGGCCGCCTCGCCTCGTCCCAGGGTGCGGGCGATCTCGGCGAAGGGAACGTCGAACACGTCGTGCAGCAGGAAGGCGGCGCGCTCCAGCGGGGTCAGGCGCTCCAGGGCCAGCAGGAAGGCCACCGACAGGTCCTCGCCCAGCGTGGAGTGGTCCTCGTCGACCACCGGCTCGGGCAGCCACTCGCCGACATAGACCTCGCGCCGGGCGCGGGCCGACTTCAGCCGGTCCAGGCAAAGGCGGGTGACCACCTTGTTGAGGAAGCCGGCCGGGTTGGCGACCTCGTCGGCCTCGACGGCGCGCCAGCGGATCCAGGCGTCCTGCACCACGTCCTCGGCGTCGGCCCGCGAGCCGAGCATGCGGTAGGCCAGGCCGGTTATGGCCCCGCGTCGTTCCTCGAAGATGCTGTCCTGATCGCTCATGCGCTGACTTTCTGGCGCCGAATGCACGATCGCACCACCAGCAGACTGATGATCGCCGGCAGGAACACGCCCGGGAAATCGCGTGCCAGCAGCGGCCACGGCAGGGAGGTTCCGCAGAACGGCATGACCAGGTGGATCACCGCGTGCAGGCAGAGGAAGGTCGCCGAGACCACCGCCGCGCCCAGGCCCCGCGCCGGATCCTTCAGCGCCCAGCCCATGGCCAGGGCGCAGGCGAGAAAGGCCGCGCCGATGTCGCGGACGAAGTGGTCGTTGAACGCCCCGGTCTCGATCACCCCCGGCACGCGTGGATACCACCAGGCCGGGGCCAGCATCATCACCGCGCCGTTGATCGCCAGGATCGCCGGCAGGATCCATTTCGCCCAACGCATCGTCGTGCCCTCCTTGGGTTTGGAGACATGACGAGGCAGGCCGCCCGGATGTGACATCGCGCCAGGAAAATCGCCGGCCGTTGCCTGCCTCCGAAAATCCCGCCAGCTTGACCGTTCGGAGCGGGCGACGAGATCCAGAACACATGCGCACACGATGGAAGCTGGCGGGCTTGGTGCTCGTAGCGATCGCGATGATCGTCGCGGGCCTGCTGCTGAACCCGTCGCCCCCGATGTTCGAGGTTAAGGTCGAGGTGATGCCCGCAACCGGCACGCCGGAGCCGTATGCTCAGACCGCCGTCTGGATCGGCCACATCCTCCCGGCGGTCTTCGGCTTGGCGGTGGTGGGGGTGCTGGCCTGGGTGACGCAGCATGTCCTTCGCCGCCCCCGCGACCCGGACGCCTGAACCGCGGCAAAATCCCCTCGCCTTGCTTTCGGCGGCCCAGGCGACTAGGTATCGCGCCCACTTTCCCGATCTTTCTATCCGCCCGCATGCATATCCCCCGCCGTCGCTCCCCCTTGGGCGACGCCGCGCAGGGGGAACTATGAGGAACACCTGCCTTGGCCACCGCTTCCGCCCTCCTGAACGTGATGATCGACGCCGCGCGCAAAGCCGCCCGCGGCCTGGCCCGTGACTTCGGCGAAGTCACCGAGCTGCAGGTGTCCAAGAAGGGCCCCGCCGACTTCGTCACCGCCGCCGACCAGAAGGCCGAGCAGGTGATCTTCGAGATCCTGGAAAAGGCTCGCCCCGGCTACGGCTTCCTCGGTGAGGAGCGCGGCATGATCGAGGGCACCGACAAGACCCACACCTGGGTGGTCGACCCGCTGGACGGCACCACCAACTTCCTGCACGGCATCCCGCACTTCGCGGTCAACATCGCCCTGCAGCGCGAGGGCGAGGTCGTGGCCGGCGTCACCTACAACCCCATCACCAACGACCTGTTCTGGGTCGAAAAGGGCAAGGGCGCCTATCTGGGCGCCGAGAAGCGCCTGCGCGTCGCGGCCCGTCGCCACCTGGACGAAAGCGTCCTGGCCACCGGCGTGCCGTTCCTGGGCAAGCCCGGCCACGCCCAGTTCCTGAAGGAACTGCACCAGATCAGCCAGAAGGTCGCCGGCGTGCGCCGCTTCGGCGCGGCGTCGCTGGACCTGGCCTGGGTCGCGGCCGGCCGCTTCGACGGCTTCTGGGAACGCAACCTCAAGCCCTGGGACGTGGCGGCCGGCGTACTGATGGTCACCGAGAGCGGCGGCAAGGTCTCGACCATCGAGGAGCACGGCAACCCGGTGGACGGCGCCTCGATCCTGGCCTCGAACCAGGAACTGCATCCGCTGGTGCTGGAGCGCCTGCAGGCGGCGCAGGGCTAGTTCTCCCCTCCGTCATCCTCGGACTTGTTCCGAGGACCCCGCGATCCGCCGGCAAGGCGGCATGAAAAAGGGGCGCTGCCGACGCAGCGCCCCTTTCCTTGTCTTCAAACGCGAACCCCGGCAGGGGCCTTGGAACAAGTCCGAGGATGACTGAGCTAGCGGCAGACGGTCCGCTCGTAGACGCGGTCGCGATAGGGGTCGTATTCGCGCGTGGTCCAGCAGTCGCGGCCATAGCCGTAGCCATAGGGGCGGCCGTAGCCGCCGTAGTAGCGCGGCGGGGGCGGCGGCGGAGGGGCGTAGCCGTAGCTGTAGCCGCTGCGATAGTGGTTGTTGTTGTTGCCGGCGATCGCCGCGCCCAGGGCCAGGCCGACGATGCCGCCGGCGATGGCGACGCCCACGTCGTTGTTGTTGTGATGGCCGCGGTGGCCGTAGTAGCCGCCGTGGCGGTAGGAGTCGGCCGAGGCGGCGCTCGCGCCGGCGACCATGGCCAGGGCGGCGGCGCCGGCGGCGACACGGCCGATCAGGGTCTTCAGATTGCGGGTCATGACATGATGTCCTCTCTGGAAAGGCGTTCCGACAGGCCTCTCCATCTTGGGATTCATCTTCCGCCCCGGCGGCTGAACGCAGGCTGAACGGGGCCGTCAGCTTCACGGCCCGGACCTTGCGCCCCTTGAGACTCAAATCGTTGAAAGAAGGCCGATTTATTCACCTTTCCGCGCGAGGGTTAGGCCAAGACGGCGCCCAGAACGGGCGACGACAGGCTTGAAGGCGACCAGGCGATGTCCAGGAACGTGGCTTACACGGCCGGCGAGGATCTGCAGATCCTGTCGTTCGAAGTCGGAGCCCAGACCTATTGCGTGCCCGTGGGCGCGGTCCGCGAGATCCGCGGCGTCACCCCGGCCACCCCGTTGCCGGACGCCCCTCCCTATGTGCGCGGCGTGATCAATCTGCGCGGCCAGGTGATGCCGGTCATCGACCTGTCCGAACGCCTGGGCAAGGGCGTCGCCGCCGACAGCGCCCGCCAGGTGATCATCGTGGTCGAGCACCACGACGACGTCGCCGGCCTGCTGGTCGACGCGGTCTGCGACAGCTTCATCGTCTCGGCCGACAGCATCAGCCCGCCCCCGCCGCTGGGCGAGGAAGCCTCGCCCCTGGTGTCGGCGGTGATCACCACCGAGACGACCATGGTCGTGCTCCTGTCGGTCGACGCCATCCTGCCCGAACGCAAGATCGCCCTGGCGGCCTGATCGCATCCAGAGCGGCTGTCATCCCGGACGAGCGCGCAGCGCGAAGATCCGGGACCGACGCCTGAGCGCCATGCTTCCGGCGGTCCCGGATCTGCGCCCGGCTTCGCCGGACTTGTCCGGGATGACAACGAAGTTGTTTGAGCCACGACTTCCAAACATTTGTTCGAATAACCTCTTCCTTCGCCCCCCGCCCTGCCGCTAGGGTCCCCTCCAACAGAGAGGGAGATCGCCGATGAAGGCCGCCGTACTGCGCGAGGTGGGCAAGCCGCTGCAGATCGAGGACGTCTCGATCGGCAAGCCTGGCCCGCACGAGGTGCTGATCCGCACCAAGGCCGCCGGCGTCTGCCATTCCGACCTGCACTTCATCGAAGGCTCCTACCCCCACCCCCTGCCCGCCGTGCTGGGCCACGAGAGCGCCGGGATCGTCGAGGCGGTCGGATCCGAGGTCCGCACCGTCAAGGTCGGCGACCACGTGATCACCTGCCTCAACCCCTATTGCGGCCACTGCGAGGTGTGCCTGACCGGGCATATGAACCTGTGCATCAGCCCGGAGACGCGCCGCTCCAAAAGCGAGGAGCCGCGCCTGTTCCGCGAGGACCTGTCCGGGTCCGGCGAGACCAGGATGGCCCAGTTCCTGAACCTGTCGTCGTTCGCCGAGATGATGCTGGTCCACGAGCACGCCTGCGTCGCCATCCGCAAGGACATGCCGTTCGACCGCGCCGCCCTGATCGGCTGCTCGGTGATGACCGGGGTCGGGGCGGTGGTGAACACCTCCAACGTCCGCCTGGGCGAAACCGTGGCCGTGCTCGGCTGCGGCGGCGTGGGCCTGGCGGCGATCAACGGCGCGGCCATGGCCGGCGCCGGCCGGATCATCGCCATCGACCGCATCCCCCACAAGCTGGAGCTGGCCAGGCAGTTCGGCGCCACCGACGTCATCAACGCCAGCGACGGCGACGCGGTGAAGCAGGTGCAGGAACTGACCAGCGGCGGCGTCCACCACAGCTTCGAGGCCATCGGCCTGAAGGCCACCGCCGAGCAGTCGTTCAAGATGCTGCGCCGGGGCGGCACGGCCAACATCATCGGCATGATCCCGGTGGGCACCATGATCGAGCTGCACGGTCCCGACTTCCTGGGCGAGAAGAAGATCCAGGGCAGCTTCATGGGCTCCAACCGCTTCCCGGTCGACATGCCCCGGCTGGTCGACGCCTACATGGCCGGCAAGCTGAAGCTGGACGAACTGATCTCGCGCCGCATCAAGCTGGAGGAGGTCAACTCGGCCTTCGACGAGCTGAGGCGCGGCGAGCTGGCGCGGTCGGTGATCGTGTTTGATTGATCCTCGCCGGCGTGGCATCGGGACGTAGTTCCCGACCCACGCGAGACCCGCCCATGGCCCGTTACGACTTCGCCTCCGACAACGTCGCCGGCGCCATGCCGGAAGTCATCGAGGCGATCGTCGCCGCCAACGCCGGGACGGCGTCGGGCTACGGGACCGACCATGTCAGCGCCGCGGCCGCCGACCGCATCCGCGCCCTGCTGGACGCCGACGCCGAGGTGCGGTTCACCGCCTCGGGCACGGCGGCCAACGCCTTCGCCCTGACGTGCCTCGCCCATCCGCACGAGGCGGTGCTGGCCCACGAGCACGCCCACATCTGCACGGACGAGACCGGCGCCCCGGGCTTCTTCGGCCAGGGCGTGGGCCTGATCGGCCTGCCCGGCGCCTCGGGCAAGATCGCCTTGCCGGGGCTGGAGCTGGCCCTGAACGAGCCCGACGTCTCGTACCGCCAGCCGGCCGCCGCCCTGTCCCTGACCAACGCCACCGAATATGGCACGGTCTATTCGGCCGACGACCTGGCCGCCTTGATCGCGCCGGCCAAGGCCAAGGGCTACGGCGTGCACCTGGACGGCGCGCGGCTGGCCAACGCCGTGGCCGCCGGCTTCGACCTCAAGCGCGTGGCCCAGATCGGCGTCGACATCCTGGTGATCGGCGGCACCAAGGCCGGCTCGACCCCGACCGAGGCCGTGGTGTTCCTGAACAAGGACCTCGGCCGCCGCCTGGACGCCCGCCTCAAGCATGCCGGCCAGCTGGTCTCGAAAGGCCGGTTCCTGGCCGCCCCCTGGCTTGGCCTGCTGGGCGAAGCCGGCGACGGCGGTCCCTGGGCGGCCCGAGCGGCCCACGCCAACGCCATGGCCCGGAAGCTGGCCGGCCTGATGCCCTTCCCCCTGCGCCATCCGGTCGAGGCCAACGGCCTGTTCGTCGACATGGACGACGCGGCCCTTGAGCGCCTGCGCGAGCGCGGCTGGTTCGTCTACCGCTTCCTGGACGGCACGGCCCGCTTCATGTGCTCGTGGGCGACCACGCCCGAGATGGTCGAGGAACTGGGCGAGGCGCTGAAGGCCGTCGCCTAGCGCACGCGCGTGTATTCCAGCCGCACGGCCTGGGCTTCCCGGCCCTCGCGCGTCTCGTAGTAGTCGTAGGTGAAGTGGTCGTCGTCCTGGCGCGTCATCACCTCGCGCAGCGGGATCGCCTTTCCCGGATGGTCGAAGTCCGGCGTTTCGCCGACGAAGGTGTAGCGCCCGGCCGCCGCGTCATAGCCGCCCTTGGCGACGATGAAGCCAGTGAAGTTGACGTCCATCCAGGTGCTGAAGAAGGTCTTGGCGGCGGCGTCGTAGCCGATGTAGCCGAGGCCCTGGAACGGCTTGTCCTTGGCGTCGATGCGCAGGTCCTGCCGAAGGTGGCGGCCGTTCAGCACCATGGCCAGGTCGGCCTCGCCCCGGTCGACGACGGGCGGCTTGTCCGGGCTGGTCCAGTAGCTCTGCTTCACCGACCAGCGGCCCGCGAACCGGGCCAGCGCCGCGTGCTCGGCGTCCAGGGGCGCGGCGTGGGCCGCCGTGCCGATCAGCGCCGCCAGAACCGCTGCCTTCCACCAAATCTGCATGATCCGTCCCTTCGATGATGACGAAGGCAGACGTGCGCGGTCGCACGAGGCGTCGCAACTACCTCGCGCGTCGTTGAGGGAAGGTCAGTGCAGCTCGCCGGCGGCCAGCCTGGCGCAGACCTCGGCGGTGTGCGCATCGGCCGGGAAGGCGCAGTCGATCCTCAGCTCGTCCAGGGTCACGTCGCGCGGGGCGGCGAAGGTGGTGATCGTCTCGAAGAAGCGCAGCGGCCCGGCGCGGCTGTTGAACACCATGGTCAGCACCGGTTCGGGCGCGTCGCCCAGCGCGCGCAGCCGCCAGGCGGCGGGCACGTCGGGATAGGCGAGGATTTCGTCCAGCAGCCGACGGATCGCCGGGTCGTTGGGAGAGGCCATCAGCTCGTCCTGCAGTTGGCGCACGAACTTGGCCGCCACCTCCGACCAGTTGGCGATCACCGGGCGAAAGTCGGCGGGATCGAACACCTGGTGCAGCAGGTTCGTGTGCGGACTTTGCCGTCCCTCCATCAGGAACGTATTGACCCGCACCGCCGCGTCGTTGGCGGCCAGCACGTCGAAGCGCCGGCTGATGACGAAGGCGGGATACGGCTCCTGGTGCTTCAGGATCAGGTCGATCGCCTGGCTGAGCGGCCCCAACGCCGGGTTGGCGAGGGCGCGCTCGTCATATTGCGGGGCGTATCCGGCCGCCAGCAGCAGGGCGTTGTGCTCGCGCAACGGCAGGCCCAGGGCGTCTGCCAGGCGGGCGATCGCCTCGCGGCTGGGCTGGGCCTTGCCGACCTCGATGAATCCGAGATGGCGGGCCGAGACCCCGGAGTCGTGCGCCAGGTCCAGCTGGCTCATGCGCCGAAGCTCCCGCTGCTCGCGCAGCAGCACGCCGATGGCCGGGCGCCCTTCCAACGGACGTTTTGGTGCGGGCGTCGACGTCATGCCGTTCTCCTCAGGCCTCGGGATCGAGATCTGGGATCGGTTCGGCCTCTTGTCCATCCGGGCCTGCCTCCAGAATCGGCCGTCGCCCGCCTTCCCGCACGATCTTTTCCTCGGCCGTGCGCACCATGCGGCGCTGGTCGTGGAAGCGGGCCAGTTGGGCGCAGGCCGTGAAGAAGCCGCCGGGCGCGCGGGTGTCGACGCCCTCGGTCAGGGTCAGCAGATGGATCTCCGCCGCCTCGAACCGCGCCAACACCTCCAGCAGGTCGACCAGATGGGCGGCGAAGGCGTGAAGATTGATCACCACCAGCACGTCGCCGGGCTTCAGGACCGCCAGGGCGGAATCCAGGCCCGGCTTGTGCACCGCCAGGCCGTAGCAGCGGTCGTGGAACAGCTGGTCGCAGCCGGCCTCGAACAGCCGCTGCGACTGCGGCCCGTCGATCACCACGCCCCTGACGGGCGGAACTCTGAGATAGCCGACCATGCGCATGGGCCGGTGTGTGGCGAAGATCGCGGCGCGAGGCTAGGGGCGATGGACGGAAAGGTCGGGGATAAATCTGAAACCCTCTCCCGGAGGGGAGAGGGAGGGACCCGCCGCGYAGCGGTGGGGGGGTGAGGGGTTACGCCGTCACCGGGTTCACTCAGACGCCCTGCCGGCGCGCCGTCGGACTCGGAACCCCCTCATCCTCCCACGACTTCGTCGCGGGCCCCTCCTTCTCCCCATGAGAGAAGGTTTCCTGAGGTTGGGCGAAGGTGACGACCGGCGCCTTCAGCTTGTTCTCCACCGTCACCCCCAGCATCGCCGCGATCTCCGCCGCCGGCTTGGGGCGGCTGATGAAGTAGCCCTGGATCTCGCCGCAGCCCTGGCGGCGCAGTTCGTCCAGCTGTTCCACCGACTCGACGCCCTCGGCCGTGGTCGTGATGCCCAGGCTGGCGCCCAGGTCGAGCACGGCCTTGATGATCGCCAGGGCGTCGGCGTCGTCGAGGATGTCGCGCACGAAGGTCTGGTCGATCTTGATCTTGTCGAACGGGAAGCTGCGCAGATAGCTCAGCGACGAATAGCCGGTGCCGAAATCGTCCATCGAGATCCGCACGCCCAGCGCCTTCAGGTCGTGCAGGATTGACATGTTGCCGACGCTGTCCTGCAGCAGGACCGACTCGGTGATCTCCAGCTCCAGGCGCTCGGCCGGCAGGCCCGAGGCCGCCAGGGCCGAGACCACGGTGCCGACCAGGTGCTTGTCGCGGAACTGGGCCGGCGACAGGTTCACGGCCAGGCGCACGTGCTGGGGCCAGCCGGCCGCCTCGCGGCAGGCCTCGCGCAGCACCCACTCGCCCAGCGGATTGATCAGGCCGATCTCCTCGGCGATCGGGATGAAGTCGCCCGGCGAGACCATGCCCCGCGTCGGATGGTTCCAGCGCAGCAGGGCCTCGCAGCCCATCACCTGGTCGGCGCCCAGGCTGTAGAGCGGCTGGTAGTAGAGCTCGAACTGGCCCTCGGCCAGGGCCAGGCGCAGGTCCAGCTCCAGGGCCCGGCGGGCCTGCAGCGCCTCGTCCATGGCCCGCTCGAAGAAGTGGAACGCCCCGCGCCCGTCGGCCTTGGCGCGGTAGAGGGCCATGTCGGCCTTCTTCAGCAGCTCGTCGCTGTCGGACCCGTCGTTGGGCGACACGGCCACCCCGACGCTGCCGCCGATCATCACCTGGTGGCCCTGCAGTTCGAAGGTCTCGGCAAGGGCCTCGACGATGCGGCCGGCCAGGCGGGTGGCGCAGCCCAGGTCGGTCAGGCCGCACTGGACCACCGCGAACTCGTCGCCGCCCAGGCGCGCGACGGTGTCGCCCTCGCGCACGCAGGCCCGCAGGCGCTCGGCGGCGGTCTTCAGCAAGGCGTCGCCGATCGGATGGCCCAGGGTGTCGTTGACGGTCTTGAAGCGGTCCAGGTCGATGCAGTGCACCGCCACCAGGTCCTCGCGCCGCGCCGCGCGGCTGAGCGCCGCCGACAGGTCCTTCTGGAACAGCAGGCGATTGGGAAGGTCCGTGAGCGGATCATAGTGGGCCAGGCGGGCGATCTGCGCCTCGGCCCGCTTGCGCTCGGCGATGTCCTCGGAAATGCCCAGCAGGTACTCGGCCTGGCCGTCGGGGCCCGGGATGGCGATCTTCTTGGTGCGCAGCAAGGCGGTCGAGCCGTCGCGGCGCGGCACGTGGTCCTCCTCGATGACCCGCACCTCGCCCGAACGGGCCACCTCGGCGTCGCGCTCCGCATAGATCGCCGCCTGCTCGGCCGGATAGAAGTCGGCGTCGGTGCGGCCGATCATGTCGGCGCGATTATAGCCCAGCATCTTCTCGCCGGCCCGGTTGAACAGCACGTAGCGATGGTCGTCGGCCCGCTTGACGAACACCATCGACGGGATCGACTCGACGACCGCGGTCATGAAGGTGTGGGCCTGGTCGGCGCTGGCCTTGGCGGCGGCCAGTTCCGCGACGCCCCGGCGATTGGTCTCGTTGGCCGCCTGCAGCAGGCCCAGCACCGTGCCCACGCCCAGATAGCGCCCGCCGTCGGTGACGATGAAGCCGCGCAGCAGGTCGCTGGCCCGGTACGACAGGCTGTCGCTGGTGAAGGCGGCCAGCTCGACATCGGCCTCGACCACCAGGGGGTCGTTGTCCATCAGCACCGAGATCGGGCGCAGGGCGTAGAGGGCGCGGCCGTATTCGGCGGCCATGCGCAGGAAGAAGGCGTTGCGCTCGACCAGGCCGATCGGCCGGTCGTCGGCGTCGAGCACCGGCACGATCAGGGTGTCCGGCTCCTCGCGGAACCGTTCGTACAGCGTCTTGCCCAGGGTGTCGGCGCGGGCCGGAACCAGGGAAGAAACGGTGTCTCGCAAGGTGAACATAGATACGCCTCCACTCGCGGGTGGAGGGACCATTTCTGACCTAACGACTGGCTAATCCGGGGTCGGAAGCGCTGCTATTTCGCGAAAACTTCATAGGGCTGTCACAGTGTTTGCGAGGGTGTTTACCGTGACGCTCTCGCGTAGGTTTCGTGTTCTCCATGCAAGGGTTTGCAGCTAAACTTGACCACATGCCGAAGAAGCTGAATCGGGACGAGAAAATCGCACGACAGGTAGCGGACCTGGCCCGTTTTGTTCGACAGTACGCTCGCCCAAAACAGAAGCGGCAAGAACCCAACGATCGCGACTACGACCGCAAGCAGGAAGCGGCCATCAAGAAGCTCGCGCCGGAAGATCTTGACCGGTTGCTGAGAGACGACGAGGTCGACTAAGGGCGTCCCGCGACTCTAGGCGACCATCCCCGCCAGCCGCCCGCGGATGATCTCCTCGGCCTCCGAAACGATCCGGTCGATCAGCTCGCGCACGGTCGGCACGTCGTGGATCAGACCCTGGACCATGCCGGCCGACCAGACGCCGTGATCGGTGTCGCCGCTGATCAGCCCTTCCCGCCCACGCGCGCCCTTCACCAGGTCGGCCACGTCCTCGAACCTGGCCCCGCCGGCCCGCTCGATGGCGACGACCTGCTGGCTGATCGCGTTCCTGGCCACCCGGGCGGTGTTGTGCAGCGTACGGAAGATCAGGTCGGTGGCCCGCTCGTCGTTGGCGACCATCTGTTGCTTGAAGTTGTCGTGGATCGGCGCTTCCTGCGTCGCGCAGAAGCGGGTGCCCATGTTCACCCCGTCGGCGCCCAGGGCCAGGGCCGCGACCAGGCCGCGCGCGTCGCCGAACCCGCCTGAGGCGATCATCGGGATCTTCACCTTCGAGGCCGCCACCGGGATCAGGATCAAGCCGGGGATGTCGTCCTCGCCAGGGTGGCCCGCGCATTCGAAGCCGTCGATGCTGATGGCGTCCACCCCCATCCGCTCGGCCGACAGGGCGTGACGCACGGCGGTGCACTTGTGGATCACCTTGACCCCGTGGGCCTTGAACTCGTCGACGTGCTCCTGCGGCTTGTAGCCGGCCGTCTCGACGATCTTGATCCCGGCCTCGATGATGGCGGCGCGGTACTCGGCATAGGGCGGCGGCTTGATGGCCGGCAGGATGGTCAGGTTGACGCCGAACGGCTTGTCGGTGAGCTCGCGGGTGCGGGCGATCTCCCGGGTCAGGGCCTCGGGCGTCGGCTGGGTCAGGGCGGTCAGGAAGCCCAGGGCTCCGGCGTTGGCCACGGCGCCGACCAGCGGCGCGGTGCCGACCCACTGCATGCCGCCCTGGGCGATCGGATGCTCGACGCCGAACATCTCCGTGAAGCGGGTCTTGATGGCCACGGGCGTGCTCCCTCTGTGTTTTGCGGGAGTATGGCGGGGTGACGTTGGGGAGAGGCAAGCGCAAAGGTCCTCCCCCTGTGGGGGAGGGGTCGGCGCAGCCGACGGAGGGGGGAGTTTGCCGACATCGGTTCGCTCCCCCCACCGGCCCCTTCGGGCCGCCTCCCCCACAGGGGGAGGAGCCCATTGGGCCGACCTAGTGCACCGACACGCCCAGGCGGTTCCACAGGTTGATCATGGCGATCACCGTGGTCAGGGCGCTGGCCTCGACGTCGCTGAAGTGCTCGCGCAGGGCGGCGCGCAGCGGGCCCAGCTCGGTGTGGGTCGGCAGCTGGGTCAGGGCCTCGGTCCAGGCCAGGGCGGCCTTCTCCTTGGCGGTGAAGTCCGACACGTGGCTCCAGACCACCAGGCGGTCCAGCCGCTCGTTGGTCTCGCCGTCGTCGCGGGCTTCCTTCGAATGCATCTTCACGCAGAAGGCGCACTGGTTCAGCTGCGAGGCCCGCAGCTTGACCAGGTGCACCAGGTGGGCGTCGACCCCGGCGCCCACCGCCGCGGTCTCGGCGGCGATGAAGGCCTGGTAGACGGCCGGAACATTGATGTCGTGACGGAAGGGGGCGGTTTCGGCGCTCATGGTCTTGTCCTCATCTGCCCCTGGATGGGGCTTCGGAAACAAGACGACGCAGCCCGGCGATACGTGACACGCCGGGCGCGGAAAATTCGAGTCAGCGGGCCGGAGGGGCGGTGAAGATGAAGCCGTGCTTCTCGCCGTTGAAGCGGACCAGCATCTTCAGCTCGCGGGATCCGTCGCGATCGAACTTCAGCTTCTCGCTGACGATCTGGCCGCCGACCGCCTTGCCCGGCTCCACCGGGGTGGGCTGCAGGATCGCCGCCTTCAGGCCGTCGACCTGCGTCTGGTCGGCCTTGCTCAGCTTGCGGCCGGGCGTGGCGATCTGCGACTGGACCTGGCTCGACAGCCCGCCGGCCACCGTCTGATTGGCGCCGGAAAAGCCGCTGACGTCCATCCGGCCGTCCTGGCCGGTCGCTATGGCGGGGCCGCCATAGCCGGTCGCCGACCCCGTGGGCCGGGCGGGCGCGGGGCTCGCGACCTCCGCGATCAACTGGTCCAGCGACATCAGCGCCACGGGCTGGCCGGCGGCGGTGAACAGCTTGATGTCCGCGGGGTTGATGACGGCCGGGGCCGCTCCGTTGTTGAAGGCCGCCACCCGCAGGACCAGCCGGCCGTTGGACAGCACGGGATCGGCCTTGATGCTGATCACCCCGCCCGGCAGGGTCGAGACCAGCCCCTCGGTCACCACGGGAAGCGCCTCGTCCTCCCGCGCCGCGCCTTGACCAGCCGCGCCAAGGCCGACGGCGACCAGCACGAACCCCAAGGCCAATGACGTACGGCGGTTCATGACCGACCTCCCCTATTGTTATTACAATTGAGGATGAAGTTCCGACGGCGACAGGTCAATCGCCGGGTTAGCGGTCCCTTCGCGGTTTTGGCGGCCTATTGCAGGCCTTCGCGGCCGATGGCGTAGAACCGCGCCGCGCGCTGCTTCTTCAGCTCGGCGGGAGACAGCTTCATCAGCGCCTTCAGCTCGTCCTCGACCGCGTCGCCGACGGCTTCGATGGCGGCGGACGGATCGGAATGAGCCCCGCCGGCCGGCTCCTCGACGATGCGGTCGACGATCTTCAGCTGGATCAGGTCCTGGGCGGTGATCTTCATGTTGGCGGCCGCGTCCTTGGCCCGGGCGCCGTCGCGCCACAGGATCGAAGCCGCGCCTTCCGGCGAGATCACCGAATAGATCGAGTGCTCCAGGATCAGCACCTTGTTGGCGCCGGCCAGGGCGATGGCGCCGCCGCTGCCGCCTTCGCCGACGATGGTGGCGACCATCGGGGTGCCCAGCACCAGGCCGCGCTCGGTCGAGCGGGCGATGGCTTCGGCCTGGCCGCGCTCCTCGGCGCCCAGGCCCGGATAGGCGCCGGCGGTGTCGACGAAGGTGATGACCGGCAGGTTGAAGCGCTCGGCCATGTCCATCAGGCGCACGGCCTTGCGGTAGCCCTCGGGGCGGGCCATGCCGAAATTGTGCTTCAGGCGGGTGGTGGTGTCGTGGCCCTTCTCGTGGCCCATCACGACCACGGGGATGCCGCGGAACCGGCCCAGGCCCCCGACGATCGCCTGGTCGTCGGCGAACTTGCGGTCGCCGCGCAGCTCGACGAACTCGTCGATCAGGCCGGCGACGTAGTCCTTCAGGTGCGGACGCTCGGGATGGCGGGCGACCATGGTCTTCTGCCAGGCGTCCAGACCGGCATAGGCTTCCTTGCGAAGCTGCTGCGCGCGGTCTCGCAAGGCCTGGATCTCGGTCTCGAACGCACCCGGACCAGCCGTCTCGGAGAGCCGCGACAGCTCCTCGATCTTGCTTTCCAGATCGGCGATGGGTCGCTCGAAGTCGAGATAATGCGCGGCCATGGGTCTCTTAACGTCGCCGTTGCGGAAAGGTGGCGAACCTAGAGCGCGATAACCGAAAACGAAACCGCTTTTGGCGGTTCGGCGCCTCGAAATCGCCAAACCTCGCCTTGTACGGGACTCACGCCGGACTCATTGGGGTTCCAGGAAGGATGCGCGGGGCCCTGGCCTGCGACTCGTCGTCGCAGCGACACCATGACTCGGCCGGAACCCCTGCGAGTCTCAGGGATTCGTCTTCGTGAGAGTCCTGTGGAGAGTCTTGTATTGAAACCTGCGCTCTCTGGTTAATCACGGGCTTCTCACCTATATCCTTCTGGTCGGCTGAGAATCCCGCCGACGCCCGCGGCCCCGCCCATCGAATATGGACCCGGTCCCGCCTGATGCGAACGGATGTTCCCATGCAGGTGTTCACCTTCTTCTGTGTCGAATCCGATGGCTCGGTGCCGCGTTTCGACGTCACCCCCTGCCCTGACGACCAGGCCGCGCGTCGCCGCGCCGAAGAACTGGTCGGCGTCCATCGCGGCTGCGACACCGTCGAGGTGTGGCGCGGGGCGACCCAACTGTTCGCCGTGACGTCGGCCCAGCAGGCGGCCGCCTGAAGTCCACAATTCCGGGGATGGCTTCAAATCCATCCAAGACGGCTCTGCGTGGTGATGGCAGTTTCTGGCCCCAGCCCGGAGTCGCCTCATGATCGCCGCCCCCGCCCGCCCTTCCGCCATCGCCGACGACAGCGGCCACGGCGGCGTGCAGATCCTCGTCACCGCCGGCCCCATCCGCTTCGCGGCCGACCTGGGCCCCGTGGACGGCGGGCTGGACATCGGACCCAATCCCCATGACCTGGTGGCCGCCGGCCTGGCGGCCTGCACCACCCAGACGCTCCGGCTCTACGCCAGGCGCAAGGCCTGGCCGGTGGGCGCGATGCATGTGGAGGTGACCTGGCGGCGCGATCCGTCCTCGCAGCCGGCCGACGTGTTCGAGCGGGTGATCACCCTGGGCGGCGACCTGGACGAGGCCCAGCGCGCGCGGCTGATGGAGATCGCCGAGGCCTGCCCGGTGCACAAGATGCTGGTGGCGGGATCGCGGGTGGTGACGACGGCGGCGTGAGCCCAGGCCCTCCCCCTGTGGGGGAGGCGATCGCGTAGCGATCGGTGGGGGGAGTTTTAGGGAGATGGGTCCTGCAGGAGGTCGCCTGCCGATCACTCCCCTCTCCGTCGGCTTCGCCGACACCTCCCCCACAGGGGGAGGACCTAACTAAAACCCATACAGCGCCGCATACTCCGCATCCTTGGCCGCGATCTGCCGCGCGCAATCGACCATGACCTTGGCCTGCTTCCAGGTCGCGTCGTCCTGCATCTTGCCGTCCAGCATGGCCACGCCCGTGCCGTCGGGCATGGCCTCCAGGATGCGTTTGGCGAAGATCACCTCGTCGGGGGCCGGCGAGAAGACGCGCTTGGCGATCTCGATCTGGCTGGGGTGCAGGCTCCAGGCCCCGGCGCAGCCCATCAGGAAGGCGTTGCGGAACTGCTGCTCGCAGGCGACCGGATCGTCGATGGCTCCGAACGGGCCGTAGAACGGCTTGATGCCGTGGGCGGCGCAGGCGTCGACCATCTTGGCGAAGGTGTAGTGCCACAGGTCCTGCTGGACGGAGACGCGGGGCGAACCATCGGCGTGCGGGTCTTCGATCACCCGATAACCGGGATGGCCGCCGCCGACCCGGGTGGTCTTCATGGCGCGGCTGGCGGCCAGGTCGGCCGGACCCAGGCTGATGCCCTGCATGCGCGGGCTGGCCCCGGCGATGGCCTCGACGTTCATCACCCCCTCGGCGGTCTCGAGGATGGCGTGCAGCAGGATCGGCCGTGCGACGCCGTGCTTGGCTTCCAGCGAGGCCAGCAGCTGGTCCATGTAGAAGATGTCCCACGGCCCCTCGACCTTGGGGACCATGATCACGTCGATGCGGTCGCCGGCCTTCTCGACAAGGGTGGCCACCTCGTCCAGGTGCCAGGGCGAGTTGAGGCAGTTGATCCGCACCCACAGGCCCACGCCCAGGGCCTTGAAGTCGGTCTCGCGGGCCATGGCGATCGCGCCGGCCAGGGCCGCGCCCTTGGCCTCGGCGGGGATGGCGTCCTCCAGATTGGCCAGGATCACGTCGACGGTCGGGGCGATCTCGGGGACCTTGGCGCGCACCTTGTCCAGGTGCGGCGGCACGAAGTGGATCATGCGCTCGACCCGGGCCGGAAGCTCCCGCCACGGGGTCGGCGCGCCGATGGCCAGGGGTTTGAAAAAGCCTCGGGGGGTCTTCATGCGCTCGCTCCCGGCGTCGTCGTTTCTTATTTCGCAGTTGCGAGAAGACTGCGGCGGGGGGCTGTCGGGGTCAAGGCTGACGCACAGGTCAGTGGGCGGTCGATCCGGTGTTGGGAACTCAGGAGGTGGCTAGAGGATGCCAAACCGCTACGCTGACGGCATGTTCGTCCAGAAACCGCGCCTTCTAGCCCTGTCTATAGTTGCCGGCGCTCTGCTGCTGGCGACCGTCGGGTGGTTTGCGCACCGAGAAATCTCGTGCGGCCAACTCGCAAGACAAGCGAACGCATATTCCGATGCGCAGGTGCGCCGAGGCGCTGGCGGGGTATGTCGAGTGTGTAGAGACAAGGGGTGGCTCTACGATATCGCCTTCGAGAAATGCTCCCAGGCCGACCACGCCTACGCTGGCGTCAAATTTCCCTAGCTACGCCTTCGCCGGGGGCCCCTGCACCGGCAGCGGCGGCTCCTCCGGATCCTCGCGCTTGAGGTCCTCGGCGGCGTCGTTGCGCGAGGCGGCGGCGGCCTTGGCCTTGGCCTTGCGGCCGGCGCGGGTCTCAAGCCGCAGGGCGGCGCGGGCGTCGTCGCCCTCCTCGCCGAACAGGCCGCGCAGACGTACGTCCCGCTGCGGATAGGGCACCTCGATCCCCGCCCCGCGCAGGGCGTCGTCGATCGCCCAGGTGTAGGCCGCGAAGATCGCCGCTGGACGCCGCACGGAGTCGACAGTGGGCCAGACGATCAGCTCGAACTTCAGCGACGACTCGCCAAAGCCCACCAGCCAGACCTGGGCCTTGCGGTTGGCGTCGTCGGGCGAGGTGAACGACACCGAATGGGCGGCCTTCAAGACGGCCTCGCGCACCTTCTCCTTGTCGGTCCCGAAGGCGGTGACGAACGGCACGTGGATGCGGCGGGTTGTGTGGTGCAGGGTCCAGTTGATCACCTGCTCGTTGACCAGCACCGAGTTGGGCACGATCACGTCGGTGCTGTCGTTGGTGCGGATGCGCGTCGAGCGCGGGCCGATCTCGTGCACCACGCCGCGCGCGCCGTTCTGCAGCTCGACGAAGTCGCCCACCGCCACCAGCCGCTCGAACATCAGCGACACGCCCGAGGCGAAGTCCTTGACCAGGCCCTGCAGGCCCAGGCCCACCCCGACGCCCAGAGCCCCGGCGAACACCGCCAGCGAGGTCAGGTTGATGCCCATCACCGACAGGGCCACCAGCAGGCCGACGGTGCGCAGGCCGTAGGTGCTGAGCTTTTCGATGATGTAGAGGGTCGGCGCGCTGCCGACCGACCGCTCGCGCAGCTTGCGCAGGCCCGACGCCACTAGGCGCGAGATGTAGATCGACGCCACGACGATGACGATCGCCGCCCCCACCCCGCCCAGGGTGATCGAGGTCTTGCCCAGCTTCACCAGTTCGATGGCGTCCGGGCGGGCGAAGGGGTTGTCGGCCATGGCGGCGAGTGTGGGCAGGTCACGGCGAGAGGATCAATACCCTGATTACCCTCTCCCATGGGGAGAGGGAGGGGCCCATGCGCCAGCATGGGAGGGTGAGGGGGTAAGACGTCAGACGGCGTGCCGGCAGGGATGTTTGCGTGAGCCGGTGAGGGCGTCACCCCTCACCCTCCACGACTTCGCCGCGGGTCCCTCCCTCTCCCCTCCGGGAGAGGATGTCTTATCTGCCCACCATCGCCAGGCCCGCCGCGCTGTAGCGCTCGCCCTCGACCGCCGTTTCCGGCACCGCGGCGGCGATCTTGGCCAGGTCGTCCGCCGACAGCGCCACGTCCACCGCGCCGAGGTTCTCCTCCAGCCGGCTGATCTTGGTCGTGCCCGGGATCGGGGCGATGTGCTCGCCCTGGGCCAGGATCCAGGCCAGGGCCAGTTGGGCCGGGGTCACGCCCTTGTCGGCGGCGATCTGGGTCAGGGCTTCGACCAGGGAGAAGTTCTTGGCCAGGGCCTCGCCCTGGAAGCGCGGCAGGCCGCGGCGGAAGTCGTTGTCGGCCAGGGGCGCGTCGGCCTTGATCGCGCCGGTCAGGAAGCCCCGGCCCAGCGGGCTGTAGGGCACCAGGCCGATCCCCAGTTCGCGAAGCACCGGCAAGGTCGTCGCCTCCAGGTCGCGGAACCACAGCGAATACTCGCTCTGCAGGGCCGCCACCGGCTGCACGGCGTGAGCCTTGCGGATGGTCTCGGGACCGGCTTCCGACAGGCCGAAATGCTTGACCTTGCCCTCGGCGATCAGGTCCCTGACCGTCCCGGCCACGTCCTCGATCGGCACGTTCGGATCGACGCGGTGCTGGTAGAACAGGTCGATCACCTCGACGCCCAGACGCTTCAGCGACGCCTCGGCCACCTCGCGGATGTGGGCGGGCCGGCTGTCGGTGCCGCGCATGCGGCTGAATCCTTCACCCGTGCCCTCCGGAGCGATGTCGAAGCCGAACTTGGTGGCGATCACCAGCTTGTCGCGGAACGGCTTCAGGCCTTCGCCGACCAGCACTTCGTTCAGATAGGGGCCATAGACCTCGGCAGTGTCGAAGAAGGTCACGCCCAGCTCGACCGCGCGGGCCAGCACCTTGAAGGCGTCGGCCTTGTCCAGCGCCGTGCCGTAGACCTGACCCATCCCCATGCAGCCCAGGCCGATGGCCGAGACTTCCAGCCCGTCGCCGAGTTTGCGCGTCTTCATGGTGAGCTCCTGATTTTGGAATGTCGCGTGGGAAGGTCCGCCTTCCACGAGGGAGGTGGGCCACGAAGGAAGATGGGCGCCGTTCGCCGCGACTATAAGGCCTCGAAATCGACGGCGCAGGAATGGGCAAGACGTTCGCCGGATCGAGCAATGACCCTGGCCGCGGCTTGGCCTGGTTCCCCGAACGCGTCTTCAGTCGAACGGCGTGGCCAGGAAGGCCGGCGTCGCCTCGGCGCGCGCGGTCAGGGCGACCAGGCTGGGGCAGGCCGCCGCGTCGACCGACTCCGGCAGGGTCCTGGTCGCGAAGGTCCAGACCACCGCGCAGGTCAGCCATGCCTGCGAACCCTCCAGCCAGGCCGGCGGCGAGGCCAGCTCGGCCTCCAGCAGGCTCCAGGCCGCGTCGACCTGGCCGCGCACCCGGTCGATCCAGGGGGCGTGATGCTTCTCCTCGGGACGCAGGTTGAACTCGTAGACCAGTGACACGGTCTTCTCGCAGGCGGCCAGGGCCAGGCCGAGAATCCGCTGGGCGCGGGCGTGATCGGCGACGCCGGCGGGCGCCAGGCTCCGCCCCGCCAGGCGCTCCAGGTGCTCGATGATCAGGCCGGACTCCATCAGCACCACGCCGCCGTCGGTCACCAGGGTCGGCGCCTTGACCACCGGATTGGTCGCCGCGAAGACCTCGTAGTGGCGGAACACCGAGACCGGCTCGTGCTCGAACGGCAGGTCCAGCAGCCGCAACGCCACGGCCACGCGCCGCACATAGGGCGAATCCAGCATCCCGATCAGTCGCATCGCGCTCTCCCTCGCTTCATTGCTCAGGATGGTCGAACCACGACCCAAAGTGCATGGCCATTCATCGGTCAAAGCGCGATAGTTCCGATGAATTCAAGGCGAGAACCGCACATGCCCCTCCCGGATGGCCTCGACGCCAAGGATATCGCCATTCTGGAGGCGCTTCAGACCGATGGGCGCATTTCGCTGTCGGCGCTGGGACGGCGGATCGGCCTGTCGCAGCCGTCGATGTCGGAGCGGGTCAAGCGGCTGGAGGAGCGCGGGATCATCACCGGCTACGGCGCGCGGATCGATCCGCTGGCCCTGGGCCTGGCGCTCAGCGCCATCATCCGCCTGAAGACCACCCACGAGCACATGCGCGCCTGCCTCGAGACCTTCGAGCGCCTGCCCTACATCGTCGAGGTCCATCGGGTGACCGGCGACGACTGCTACGTGCTCAAGGCGCTGGTCCCCTCGGCCGGCGACCTGGCGACCATCGTCGACACGATCGGCCGCTTCGGCCCGGTGACGACCTCGGTGGTGCTGCAGAGCCAGCCGCCAAGGCCGATCGGCAAGGCGCTGCTCTCTAAGTCCTCGCCGCGAACCACGGCGTGATCCGCCGCAGCGCCTCCTCGACCTCCGCCGTCGAGACCGCGAAGCTGAAGCGGATGAACCGCCGGCCGTCGACCGGGTCGAAATCGACGCCCGGCGCGGTGGCCACGCCGGTGTCGCGCAGCAGGGCCTCGCAGAAGGCCAGGCTGTCGTCGGTCAGGTGGCCGATGTCGGCATAGATGTAGAAGGCCCCGTCCGGCGGCGCGATCGAGGCCAGGCCCAGGACCGGCAGGGCGTTCAGCAGCAGGGCGCGGTTGGCGCGGTAGACGGCCACATGGCCCTCCAGCTCGTCCAGGCAGTCCATGGCGACCAGGCCCGCGTGCTGGCTCAGCGACGGCGGAGTCAGGAACAGGTTGCCCATGAAGGCCCGTGCCCGCTGGACCTGGCCCTCCGGCACGACCACCCAGCCCAGCCGCCAGGCGGCCATGCTGAAATACTTGGAGAAGCTGTTGACGATCAGGGCGTCCGGCTGGAACGCCAGCATCGAGCGGGCCGGCTCGCCGTAGCTGAGGCCGTGATAGATCTCGTCCGAGATGATCCGGATTCCACGCACCCGGCAAACCTCGGCGATGGCCTCCAGCTCGGTGGCGGGGATGATGGTGCCGGTCGGATTGGCCGGGCTCGCGATGATCACCCCGGCCGGGGCGGGCTCCAGGGCGGCCAGGTGGTCGGCGGTCAGCTGGAAGCGGCTCTCGGCCCCGCAGGCGATCTCGACCGGGACCAGGTTCAGCGCCTTCAGCGTATTGCGATAGGCCACGTAGCCCGGCCTCGCCAACGCCACGCGGTCGCCCGGCTGGAAGTTGGACGCCAGGGCCAGCACCAGGGCCGGCGAGGCGCCGCAGGTCAGGATGATCCGCTCGGGATCGACGCTCACCCCGTCCAGCTCGGCATAGCGCTTGGCGATCGCCGCCTTCAGCAGCGGGCTTTCCCAATAGCCCATGCCGTCGGTGTCGAGCACATGGTGCGCCTTGGCGATGGCCGCCGCGGGGGCGCCGGTCGAGGGCTGGCCGAACTCCATGTGGATGATCGATTTGCCCTGCGCCTTCATCTGGTGGGCCAGACGGCTGATGGCGATGGCGTGGAAGGGTTCGATCTCGGAAGCGGGCATGCAGCGTAACTAGTGCGCGGCGGCGAAGGCGGCAACGGCGGCGTTGCGGAGGCATGACGTCCCAGGTCATCGCTTCCCCGCACACGGCGCGCGAAGCTTGCTCGTCAACACGAGGAGCCCCGCTATGCCCGCCTACGGCATCGCCCATCTGCGCAGCGTCGATTTCGGCGCCGGCATCATCGAATACCTGCAGCGCATCGACGCCACGCTCGAACCCTATGACGGCCGCTTCGTCGTCCACGGCGGCAAGGTCGAGGTCCTGGAGGGCCAGTGGCCCGGCGACATCGTGATCATAGCCTTTCCGGACCTGGCGACGGCGCGCGCCTGGTACGCCTCGCCCGCCTACCAGGCCATCCTCGCCCTGCGCACCGACAATTCTCAGGGCGACGTGATCCTGGTCCCTGGCTGCGCGCCCGACCACAGGAGCACGGACCTGCTGGCGGCCGCGTGACACCGGCGGTTGGTCGAAAAGCGCGCGCCGATGTCGGGACCGGCGGGTCTTGATCGTCCTTCGACCAAACGGCCGCTGACCGGCCCTGGAGGACGCCATGCAGAAGATCACCCCGTTCCTGTGGTTCGACACCCAGGCCGAGGAAGCCGCGAACTACTACGTCTCGCTGTTTCCCAACTCGAAGATCACCGAGGTGGCTCGCTATCCCAGCGACTCCCAACCGCCCGCGGGGCCGCCCGGACGGGTCATGACCGTGAGCTTCGAACTGGACGGCCAGGCCTACACCGCCCTGAACGGCGGTCCCCACTTCACCTTCACCGAGGCGGTGTCGTTCATGGTGCACTGCGCCGACCAGGCCGAGGTCGACCGCTACTGGGACGCCCTGACCGCCGACGGCGGCAAGGAAAGCCAATGCGGCTGGCTGAAGGACAAGTACGGCCTGTCCTGGCAGATCGTGCCGCAGGAGTTGCTCGATCTCTATTCCAGCCCCGACAAGGCCGCCGTCGGGCGGATGTTCGCGGCCATGATGCAGATGGTGAAGCTGGACATGCCCAAGCTGAAGGCCGCGTTCGAGGGGTAGCAGGCCCGAGCCGGCGGAGCAGGCCCTCCCCCTGTGGGGGAGCCGATCGCGCAGCGATCGGTGGGGGGAGCTCCAGGATCGCCGATCCGGGGCGGCAGCCGCCCGACCACTCCCCCTCCGTCGGCTTCGCCGACACCTCCCCCACAGGGGGAGGACCTGTTTGGGCGCTCGAAGACGCCCTCCTTGACTCAAACTCTACATATGTTGCTAATGGCTGCATGACCCGTGCGCCAAACATCTCGCGACAGACCCGTTGTGTTCTCGCCGCCCTGCTGGCCCAGCCGCAGGCCTGGCGTTACGGCTACGACCTGTCCAAGGAGACCGGGCTGAAGTCGGGCACGCTGTATCCGCTGCTGATCCGGCTCAGCGACCAGAGCCTGCTGGAGGCCGAATGGCGCCAGCCCCTGCAACCCGGCCGGCCGCCGCGCCACGCCTATCGCCTGACCGACAAGGGCGCGGCCCTGGCGCGGGAACGGACCCTGGATGCTCCGCCCCATGCCTTCGCGTCCACCTCCAACGCGCCGGAGCCCGCCTGATGTCCCGCGCGCTCGCCGAACGGCTGCTGGACCACGCCGCCAAGGTCATGCCGGCGAACCGCCGAGACTGGGGCCTGGCCATGCGGGCCGAATTGGTCGCCATACCCTCCGCCGGAGAAGCCCTGGCGTTCGCCGGCGGCTGCGTCTGGACCGCCTACAGCCAAAGGATCTCGCTCATGAGGATCGCGCTGCTGACCGGCCGCCTGGCCGTCGCCGCCGTCAGCCTGCTGACCGCCGTCGCCCACGCCTTCCTGCCGCTCTACATGCTGGCCATCGTCGCGGACCTGAAGCGCAACAGCCTGAACGGATGGGCGGGCGGCTTCCCGCTGTTCGAGGACCAGACCGCCGAGAGCGCCGCCGCCGGTCTGCTCTTGATGCCCGCCTGGCACATGGCCGCGATGCTGGGCCTGGCCGGCGTCTTCGGGGCGGCGGCCTGGTTCGTGGCGCGAGGCGACTTCAGGCGGCTGCCGATCGCCGTCGGGGTCGGCGCGGCGATCCATACCGCCAACACCCTGAGCCTGATCGCGACTTGGCCGTCGCCCTATCTGATCCACCCGGCGCTGGCCTGGCTGGACTATCTGGCCCTCGCCTTGCTGCTGGTCGCGGCCGCGGCGTTCCTGGGCCTGGATCGCTGGACGACCAGGGCCCGGCTGGCGATCTAGGCCTTCTTCACGAACTCGGTCCGCAACACCAGGCCGCGCACCTTCTCGACATTGGCCTCGATCTCGTCGGTGTCGCCGGTCAGGCGGATGTTCTTGACCAGGGTCCCGCGCTTCAGCGTCACGCCGCCCGAGCCCTTGACCTTCAGGTCCTTGATCAGGGTGACGTTGTCGCCGTCGGCCAGGATCGTGCCGTTGCTGTCGCGGGTTTCGTCCGACATGTCGTTCTCCTGAAAGGTGGGGGTGCTTAGCAGGCGACTGCTCGCCTTGTCATGCCGCGCTTGAAGGTCGGGACACACACTCACGCCAAGGCCTCGCCAGTCCTGGAACCGAAGGCGCTGTGAGTGTGTGTCCCCAGTTTCGGCCGCGACCTATCCCTTCCGCCCCAGCGGGTGCTTGCTCTTCACCACCTGGGCCAGGTGATCGCCCGCCACGTGGGTGTAGATCTGGGTCGTGGCGATGTCGGCGTGGCCCAGCAGGGTCTGGATCACCCGCAGGTCGGCGCCGCCCTCCAGCAGGTGGGTGGCGAAGGCGTGGCGCAGGACGTGCGGGCTGACCGTCTCGCGGTCGATCCCGGCGGCGATGGCGGCGTCCTCCAGCAACTGCGAGACCCGCCGCGCGGTCAGCTTCCCGCCCTTGCCGCGCGAGGGGAACAGCCAGGGGCTCTCCTTGACGCCCTTTGGCAGGAATTGCGGCCTTGCTTCCAAATAGGCCTTCACCGCCGTGCGAGCCGCGTCGTTCAGCGGGGCCAGCCGCTCCTTGCCGCCCTTGCCCTTGACCATCAGGAACGCCGGGTCGCGGGCCAGGGCCGCCAGGGGCAGGTTCAGCAGTTCGGAAATCCGCAGGCCCGAGGCGTAGAGCAGCTCGATCATGCAGGCCAGGCGCAGGCCCTGGCCGCCGTCCTTGGCGGCGGCGGCCGCGATCAGCCGCAGCACCGCGTCGCGCGACAACACCTTGGGCAGGGGCCGGCCGGCCTTGGGGGCCTCGACCCGGCGCGAGGGATCGTCGTCGCGCCAGCCCTCGCCCAGCACGAACCGGTAGAACTGGCGCAGGGCCGAGCGGCGGCGGGCGGCGGTGGCCGGCGACAGGCCGCGCGCGCCCAGGTCGGCGAAATAGGCCTCGACCGCCTCGGCCGAGGCCCCGTCCAGGTCGCCGCGCGAGGCCAGGAACAGCCGGGCGTCGATCAGGTCCTTCTCATAGGCGGTCAGGGTGTTGCGGGCCGCCGCGCGCTCGACCGCCATCATCTCCAGGAAGGCGTCGATCCAACCTGTGGTCTTTCCCGAAGAAGGGGCGCCGCTCATTTCAGCTGCAGCGCCAGCAGCCCCTCCACGGCGAAGGCGCGGGCGTCGGCCTCGAGCCCGACCTTCAGAAGGGCCCGAACCAGCCGGGCGCGGTCGACCGGAGCGGGACCGGCGGGGCCGGCGTCCGCGGCGATCGACAGGGCCAGCAGCGCCGTCTCGCCCTGGCGGCCGGCGGCGGCCGCGTCATCGAGCACGATCAGCCGCCCGGCCGGAGCGACGGGCTTGCCGGGATCGAAGGCGGCGAACGGCGCGCGGGCCTCGGGACTCATGGCGGCGCCGAACGCGGCCAGGATCAGGGCGGCCGGCTGGGCGGGCGACTTGGCGCCGCCCTGGACGCCGCGTTCGATCAGGCCGTCGAGGATCTGGCTGTCCTTCTTGCCTTCGGCCGCCGCCAGGGTCGCGTCCAGCAGGGCCAGATCCAGGGTGCTGGCGCCGGGAATGGTGTCGCCGGTCAGCTTGCCCCGGATGGCCTGGGCCGTGGCCAGGTCGCCGGCGGCCAGGGCGGCGCGGGCGAACAGGACGGGGTCTTCAAGCGGCGCGCCGGCCCCGGCCAGGGCGACGATCGTCGGCTGCGCGGCCTTGGCGGCGTCGGTGAAGGCGGGCAGGCCCTTGGCCGCGCGCAGGCCGGCGAGGGTCGAGGCCTGGCCGGCGGTCAGGTCGCTCGGCGCGTCGGCGGGCTTGATCACCGTCTTCAACGCCGGCGAGGCGGTGGCCTGGGCGGCGGCCGACGACACGTCCAGCCCCAGCTTGCGCGACAAGGCGTAGTTGATCCCGTTCTTCAGGTTGGCCGCCCCAGCCGGCGTGCCCGACAGCAGGGCGTTCATCAGCCGGGCGTAGTCGGCGTCCTTGGTCTGCTGGGCGGCCAGGGTGAAGGTCAGCTGGGCCGCGTCGTGCTGGTCGGCCAGGGCCTGGCAGAAGGCCCGCAGCCGCAGCCAGTAGGGCGCGCTCCGTTCGACGCTGAGCGCCTCGCCGATCCTGCAGGCCTTGTCGTCGGCGCCGGTGATCAGGGCCGCCTCGGCCGCCGCCATCGACAGCTGGGCGCTGCCCGAGACGCCCGGGACCCGGTCGAGCACGGCGTCGGCGCCCTTGGCCTCGCCCAGGGCGATCAGGGCCAGGGCCCGGGTCGCGCCCAGCTCCGGGTCGTCGCCGATCCCGGCGGGAGCGTTGGCCCCGGTGGCCAGCACCCGCCGCGCCAGGCCGGTGGCGGCCGGCGACAGCGGCTTGGTCGCCAGCTTGGGCAGCGCTTCCTTGACCACGCCGGGCGAGGCGTCCTTCCACAGATCGCCCGACAGCCCCGTCTCGGCCGCCGGGGGCGAGAACAGGTCCAGCGCGGACAGGGACTGGACCTGCACCTGAGCCAGGACCGGCGCGGTCGAGAATAGCGCCGCCGCCAGGGCGAAGGCCGAACAGGTCGTGAGTCGCTTGGAAGGAGCCATGGTTCAACTATGCCGCAGGACAGGGGTTGGCGAAACTTTTCGCCCTCCGGAACACCCTGAACGTGGCTTTGGTCCAAACCTTGGCGGGAGGCCTCGCCCTCGTGTAAACCGCCATCAGGCCATGACCGACGATCCCGCTCCCTCCCGCCCCGAAATCCAGGCGCCTGAATCCCAGGGTCCGGACCCGAGGGCCGCGTTGCGCCACAGGACGATCGTCCTGGTGGGGCTGATGGGCGTGGGCAAGTCCAGCGTCGGCCGCCGGCTGGCCACCGCCCTGGACCTGCCGTTCCGCGACGCCGACAACGAGGTCGAGGCCGCCGCCGGCCGCTCGATCCCCGAAATCTTCGCCGAGATGGGCGAGCCGGCCTTCCGCGACGGCGAGCGGCGGGTCATCGCCCGGCTGCTGGACGAGCCGCCGCACGTGCTGGCCACCGGCGGCGGGGCCTTCGTTAACGCCGAGACCCGCGCCCTGATCAAGTCCAAGGCTGTCGCCGTCTGGCTCAAGGCCGACCTGGAGCTGCTGGCCCGCCGCGTGGGCCGCAAGGAAGGCCGGCCGCTGCTCAAGGGCCGCGACCCGATGGACGTGCTGCGCGAGCACGCCACCCTGCGCTATCCCGCCTACGGCGAGGCCCATCTGACGGTCGAGACCGGCGACACCGCCCACGGCGTGGCGGTCGAGGCCGTGATCCAGGCCCTGAAGGCCCATCTGAAGACCCAGTCCGAAAGTGAGTCGACGTGATCACCACCATCCCCGTGGGCCTGGGCGCGCGCGCCTATGACGTGGTCGTCGGCACGGGCCTGATCGACCGGGCGGGCGAGCACATCGCCCCGCTGCTCAAGCGCAAGCGCGTGGCCATCGTCACCGACACCATCGTCGGCGAGCACCACGGCGAGCGGCTGGCCAATGCGCTGGAGCACGTGGGGATCGCCACCGACGTGATCCTGGTGCCGCCCGGCGAGGAGACCAAGAGCTTCGAGGGCCTGGCCGACCTGTCGGACCGCCTGCTGGCCCTGAAGCTGGAGCGCGGCGACATGGTCATCGCGTTCGGCGGCGGGGTGGTCGGCGACCTGACCGGCTTCGCGGCGGCGATCTACAAGCGCGGCATCGACTTCATCCAGATCCCCACCACCCTGCTGGCCCAGGTGGATTCGTCCGTGGGCGGAAAGACCGCCATCGACACGCCGCGCGGCAAGAACCTGATCGGCGCCTTCCACCAGCCGCGCCTGGTGCTGGCCGACCTGGACATCCTGGCCACCCTGCCCGCCCGTGAGCTGGCCTGCGGCTATGCCGAGATCATCAAGTACGGCCTGCTGGGCGACTTCCCGTTCTTCGAGTGGCTGGAGGCCAACGTCCACGCGGTGCTGGAGCGCGACACCTCGGCCCTGGTCCGCGCCGTCGGCCGCTCGGTCGAGATGAAGGCCGAGATCGTCGCCGAGGACGAGAAGGAAGTCGGCCGCCGCGCCTTGCTGAACCTGGGCCACACCTTCGGCCACGCGGTCGAGGGCGAGATGGGCTTCGGCGACGCGCTCAAGCACGGCGAGGCCGTGGGCCTGGGCATGGCCCAGGCGTTCCGCTTCTCGGCGCGCCAGGGCCTGTGCTCCAGCCAGGACGCCGTCCGCGCCGAGGCCGCCATCAAGGCCGCCGGCCTGCCGACCAAGCTTTCGGACATCCGCCCCGAGCCGTTCAGCGCCGACGCCCTGATCGCCCACAGCGCCCAGGACAAGAAGGCCGAGGGCGGACTGCTGACCTTCATCCTGGTGCGCGGCATCGGCGACGCCTTCGTGGCCAAGAACGTGGACCGCGAGGACCTGCTGGCGTTCCTGATCGAGGAAGGCGCGGTCTAGGACGGCTCGCCCTAGTCGACGCCGCCCAGGCTTCGCGTCAACGCGGCGGCCGACATAGGCTTGGCCAGGCGGAAGGCCTGGCCGGCCCACAGCGGGCTGAAGTCGCCGCGACCGGCCGCCTCCGCCGCCGCCCGCAACGGCGCCAGCGCCGTCCCGGCCGTCGGGAAGGCCGGGGCCAGGTCGGAGAGCGGGCCCAGCTCGGTCATCAGGCGATTGACGATCCCGCGCGCCGGACGGCCGGTGAACAGGTTGGTGATCGCCGTCGCCTCCTCGGCCGACCTCAGGGCCTCGCGGTGGACGGCCGAAACCTTGGCTTCCGGCGTCAGCAGATAGGCCGTGCCGACCTGGACGGCTTCCGCCCCCAGGGCGAAGGCGGCCAGCGCCCCGCGACGATCGGCGATCCCGCCCGCCGCGATCACCGGAACCGAGACGGCGTCGGCGATCCGGGGCAGCAGCGCGAACGTGCCGACCTGGGCGCCCATGTCGTCGGTGAGGAAGTTGCCGCGATGGCCGCCGGCCTCGGCCCCCATGGCGATGACCGCGTCGACGCCCCGGGCCTCCAGCCACTGGGCCTCGGCCAGGGTGGTGGCCGAGGACAACACCTTGGCCCCGGTGCGCTTCACCCGGTCCAGCAGCGCGGGCGTCGGCAGGCCGAAATGGAAGCTGACCACCTCGGGTCGGTAGTCTTCCACCACCGCGCAGAAGGCCTCGTCGAACGGCGCGCGCCCACCGGCCGCGAGGGGTTGGTCCGGATCGAGCCCGGCCTCGACATAGTAGGGCGCCAGCCGGCGTCGCCAGGCGGCCTGACGCGCCGGATCCTCGGCCGGCGCGAGGTGGGTGAAGAAGTTGAGGTTGATCGGACCGCTGGTCCCGGCCCGCACCGCGTCCAGCGCCGCCCGCAGCTCGGCCTCGGAATAGAGGGCGCTGGGCAGCGAGCCCAGGCCGCCGGCGTTACTGACGGCGATCACCATGTCCGGCGTTGTCGCGCCCGCCATCGGCGCCTGGATGACCGGCAGCTCGACGCCGAGAAGGTCGAGCAGGCGGCGGTGGTTCTGGAGGCTCATGAACAACGCTCCTGTTTCCGGATCGGGTCTCCGCCGAAGCGGTCGATGGTAGGTGCGGGAGGGGGCCGCGACGGCGCGCGGCCCCGAGGGTTCAGCCCTGTCCCGCCGCCCTTCGCCTACGGTACTCCAGGGCGGGCAGGCCGCCCCAGCCCCAGTTCTCCAGCTCGACCTCCTCGATGACCACGAAGGTCGAGTCGAGCGGCTTGTGCAGCACGTCGAGCAGCAACTGGCTGACCCCGGCGATCAGCGCGGCCTTTTCCTCGGCAGTGACGGCGTCGCGGCCGGGGCCGGAGCCTTCCCGCGTGACCTGGATGTTGACGATCGGCATGGCGGTTTCTCCCTCCAGCATTTTCGAGCGAAGCAGCTTCCGGTTCGCGTGAAGAAAATGCGTCAAAACAAAAGACTAGAGCTCCTGGCCTGATGCAATCAGGTCAGGAAACACCCTAGTGACCAGCGCTTTGACCGCCGTCGACGTGCAGGATCTCGCCCGTCACGAAGCCGGCGGTTTCCAGATAGAGCACCGCCTCGACGACGTCGCGGATCTCGCCCAGGCGATTGACCGGATGCAGGCCGGCCAGGAAGGCGTGGGTTTCCGGCGCGTGCATCGGCGTCTTGATCACGCCGGGCGAGACGGCGTTGACGCGCACGCCCTTGCCGGCCAGCTCGATGGCCAGGGACTTCGTCGCCGAATTGATCCCGCCCTTGGTCAGGCTGGCCAGCACCGAGGGCACGTCGGCGATGGCGTGGTCGGTCAGGGTGGTGGTGATGCTGACGATGTGGCCCGAGCCCTGCTTGATCATCTCGGCGGCGACGCGCTGGGTGATGTGGAAGAACCCGACCAGGTTGGTCGAGAGATTGGCCTCGAAGTCCTCGGCGGTGAAGGCGGTGAACGGCTTGGCCGTGAAGATCCCGGCGTTGTTGACCAGGGTGTCGACCCGCCCGAAACGGGCGACGGCCTCGGCCACCACGCGCTCGGCCGTCGCCGGATCGCCGATGTCGCCGGCCACGGCCAGGATGTCGGGATCGGACCCCTGCTTGATCGAGCGGGACGTGGCCACGACCCGATAGTCGCGGTCCCGATAGGCCTTCACCAGGCTGGCCCCGATGCCTTGCGATGCGCCGGTGACGATGGCGACCTTGCGTGCGTTGCTCATGACTTGCTTCCATGACGCCCGGCGCGCGGATCGCGGCCGGCGGTCTCGACGACCGATGAGCGTCTATGTCGGCCCGTCCGCGAAACGACTGAATACTCGCCGAACGGCGGTCAGCCTTCCGCAAAACGAAACAACGCCTAGCGCGGGACCAGGGCCTCGGCTTCCGCCGACAGCCGCGCGAACTCGGCCCTCAGGCGAGGCGCGGCGAAATCCAGGAAGGCGCGGACCTTCGGCGTCGAGGTCCGTCCCTGGGGCGTGATCAGATGCACCGGCAGCGAGGGCGGCTCGGCGTCGCGCAGCAGCAGGCGCAAGCTGCCGTCCAGCACGCGCTCGGCCACGTGATAGGTGTAGAGCCGGGTCACCCCGCAACCCGCGACCGCCGAGGCCACGGCCGCCCGGACGCTGTTGACCACCAGACGCGGCTTGAAGTGCACCGACCGGGCGATCCCGCCGGCCGACGCGGGCGGGAAGACCCAGGTGTCGTGGCCGAAGTGGGTGGTGGTGACGATCCGATGCCGGACCAGGTCGGCCGGCTCGTCGATGCGGGGATGGTCGGCCAGGTATCGCGGCGCGGCGGCGATCACCCGCTTGACGTCGCCGCCCACCCGGACCGCGACCATCGAGGAGTCGGGCAGTTGCCCCACCCGCAGGGCGACGTCGATCCCTTCCTCCACCAGGCTGGCGTGGCGGTCGAGGAGGAGCAGGTTCACCGCCACGGCCGGATAGGCGTCCAGGAAGGCGTCGATGACCGGACGCAGGATCTCCTCGCCGCTGATCGGCGGCGCGGTGATGGTCAGGGTCCCCCGCGGAGCCGAGCGTTCGCCCAGGGCGATCAGGTCGGCCTCCTCCAGGTCGACCAGGATGCGCCGGCAGGCGGCGGCGTAGCGCTCGCCCGCTTCGCTCAGCCTCAGCGAGCGCGTGGTGCGGTGCAGGAGTTCGGCGCCGACATGGTGCTCCAGAAAGGCGATCGCCCGGCTGACGGCGGCTGGCGAGCGGCCCAGCCGTCGCCCGGCCCCGGCCAGGCTGCCCTCGTCAAGGGCGGCGACAAACACCCGCATCGCCTCGATACGATCCATTCGATCTTCCGCCTGAAGCAAGATTGGACGCCAGAAGCCGAGCATACCGCCGCTTGGCGGAACAATCCATGCCGCCCCTCCCCCTGCGGGCGCCCGCGTCGTACAACCGCGCCATGATCCTGACCGCCATCCTCGGCCTCGCGCCGATCATCATCGCCCTGCTGGCCGTATCGGCGCTGTTCTCGGCCGCCGAGACCTCGCTGACCGCCGCCTCCCGGGCCCGCATGCACCAGCTGGAGCGCGAGGGCGACAAGCCGGCCAAGCGGGTCAACAAGCTGCTGTCCGACCAGGAGACGATGATCGGGGCGGTGCTGCTGGGCAACAACCTGGTCAACATCCTGGCCTCGGCCCTGGCGACCCAGGTGCTGACCGCCGCCATCCCCGGCCCATGGGGCGTGGCGGCGGCGACCGGCGCGATGACCGTGCTGGTCCTGGTGTTCGCCGAGGTGCTGCCCAAGACCCTGGCGATCCTGAAGTCCGACGACGTGGCCCGCTTCCTGTCGGCCCCCACCCTGCTGGTGGTGCGGGTGTTCGGGCCGATCATCTACACGATCCAGTGGATCGTGCGCCGCACCCTGCGGCTGTTCGGCGTCAAGCTGGACATGGGGGTCGACGTGCTGGCCGCCCACGAGGAGATCCGCGGCGCGGTCGAGTACCACCACTCCGAAGGCGGGGTCGAAAGCGGCGACCGGCGGATGCTGGGCGGGGTGCTGGACCTGTCGGACATGGACGTCTCGGAGATCATGGTCCACCGCAAGTCGATCACCCTGATCGACGCCGACCTGCCGATCCGCGAACTGGTGGCCGAGGCCCTGGAGGCCCAGCACACCCGCATCCCGCTCTATCGCGAGAACCCCGACAACATCGTCGGCGTGCTGCACGCCCGCGACCTGCTGCGGGCCCTGGCCGCCGCCAACGGGGCGATCGACGACATCGACGTGGCCACCATCCAGCGCGAGCCGTGGTTCATCCCCGACACCACCAACCTCAAGGACCAACTGAACGCCTTCCTCAAGCGCCGCAGCCACTTCGCCCTGGTGGTCGACGAGTACGGCGCCCTGCAAGGCCTGGTGACCCTGGAGGACATCCTCGAGGAGATCGTCGGCGAGATCGAGGACGAGCACGACACCAAGGTCGAAGGCCTTCGTCCGCAGGCGGACGGCTCTGTGCATGTCGACGGCCACGTCACCGTCCGCGACCTCAACCGGGCCATGGACTGGCGTCTGCCGGAAGGCGACGCGGTGACCATCGCCGGCCTGGTGATCCACGAGGCCCAGACCATTCCGGAGCCGGGCCAGATCTTCATCTTCCACCACCACCGCTTCCAGGTGCTGCGTCGCCAGCGCAACCAGGTCACGGGCCTGCGGATCAGCGGGCGGCTGGACGAGAGCGTCCGCTAGCCGCTCCGTCGGCCACCCGACGCAACCGCTTGATTTTGACGGTTTTCCGCAACGAACCACTTTGAAGCGGCCCGGGTCGGGCGCAGGATGCGCCCCTCGGGAACCATCACCGTAGCGGCGCGTTGGTGAGCGCGCCCGGAAGACGGGGCGTTTGGGGGGATCACGGGATTGGTCAAGGCTATGGGCCGCGCCGAAGAGGACGGGTTCGAGGACCTTGTCGCGCGCCTCAACGCGGCCGAAGAGGCCCTGGCCGAGGAGGTGCGCCGTTCGCGCGCCCTCAACCGCATCGCCGAGGCCATCGGGGCCGGGCACGACGCCGAGAACCTGATCCAGACGGTCGTCGACGGCGGCGTCGAGCTGACCGGCGCCCAGTTCGGCGCGTTCTTCTACAATGTCGTCGACGAGGCCGGCGAAAGCTTCACGCTCTACAGCCTGTCGGGCGCGCCGCGCGCGGCTTTCGAAGCCTTCCCGATGCCGCGCAACACCGCCGTCTTCGCCCCGACCTTCAATGGCGAGGGCGTGGTGCGGTCGGACGACATCACCAAGGACCCCCGCTACGGCCGGAACGCGCCGCGCCGCGGCATGCCCGAGGGGCATCTGCCGGTGCGCAGCTATCTGGCCGTGCCGGTTGTCACCCGCGAGGGCGCCGTGCTGGGCGGCCTGTTCTTCGGCCATCCCGCGACGGGCCGCTTCGACGTGCGCGCCGAGACCCTGGTGGTCGGCCTGGCCGCCCAGGCGGCGGTCGCCATCGAGTCCGTGCGGTCCCACAACGCCGCCCAGGTCGAGCTGGCCCAGCGCCGCCGGGCCGAGGAGCGCCTGAAGTTCGCCCTGGACGCCGGCCGGCTGGGCTCGTGGGAGCTGGACGTCGAGACCCGCGCCTACCTGGCCTCCGACATCTGCAAGGCCAACTACGGGCGCGGCCCCGACGACGACTTCGCGTTCGCCGACCTGATCGCCTCGGTGCATCCGGGCGACCGCGAGCGGATGACCGCCGCCATCGAGGCGGCCATCCGTCACGGCGCGGAATACGACATCGAATACCGGGTGCGCACGCCGGCCGGCGAAACCCGCTGGGTGCACGCCCGCGGCCGGGCCGCCCAGACCACCGACCACGGCGGGGCCCGGCGCATGGCCGGCGTGTCGCTGGACGTCACCGAGCGCAAGCGCGCCGAGGAGCGCCAGAAGCTGCTGGTCAACGAGCTGAACCACCGCGTGAAGAACACCCTGGTCTCCGTGCAGTCGATCGCCAGCCAGACCCTGCGCACCACCGAGACGCCCGAGGCCTTCCGCGACGCCTTCGAGGGCCGGATCATGGCCCTGTCGCACACCCACAACCTGCTGACCGAGCAGAACTGGGAAGGCGTCAGCCTGCGCGAGATCTTCGATTTCGAGCTGGAGGCCTTCGCGGCCCGCGATCGCATCGAATTCAACTATGCCCAGGACCTGCAACTGAGCCCCAAGGCGACGGTGGCCTTGGGCATGGCGGTCCACGAATTGGCGACCAACGCGCTGAAATACGGCGCCCTGTCGGTTCCCGAGGGGACGGTGCGGGTGGTCTGGGCGTTGGAGTCTGGCGAGGTTCCCCACCTGCGCCTGACCTGGACCGAACAAGGCGGCCCTCCGGTCGCTCCGCCGACGCGTCACGGATTTGGCGCACGTCTTCTCGAAAAGGGCCTGGCGGGCGAACTGTCCGCCCAGGTCAACCTAGCCTATGATAGCCTTGGCCTCGTATGCACCATGAGGTTGCCGATCCGTGCTCTGGAGCCCTGAACAATGAAGACCCTCGCCGCCCTTAAGGTCCTGGTGGTCGAAGACGAGGCGCTGGTCTCGATGTTGGTGGAAGACATGCTCAGCGATCTTGGCTGCGTCGTGGTCGGTCCCGCCGCCGAGCTGGAGGAAGCCTTGCGCCTGGCCGGCAGCGCCGACATCGACGCGGCCCTGCTGGACGTCAATCTGGGGGGACGTCCGATCTTCCCGGTCGCCGACGCCCTGAAGGAGCGCGGCGTGCCGTTCGCCTTCGCCAGCGGCTATGGCGAGGCCGGCCTCTCTGAAGGCCACAAGGGCGCGACCGTGCTGCAGAAACCGTTCCGCGAAGCCGACCTGCGCAAGGTGCTGGAAGGCCTGGCCGCCCAGGTGGTCTAGCACCGCCTCGCCTTCATCGACCTGCAAAAGAAAAAGGGGCGGACCGATGGTCCGCCCCTTCTGCTTTGGTCGTCGCGGTCGTCCTAGAGCCTGTCCGAGGACAGGCTCTAGTCCGGACACCTAGAAGCGACGGGTCAGGTTCACGAACACCTGACGGCCGATGTAGTCGTACTGGGTCGCGAAGGCGTAGCTGCCGACACGGCCGTAGGTGAAGTTGCCGCGGTCCTGCAGGGCCGGCGACACCTTGGGCGGCGCTTCGTTGAAGAGGTTGGTCACCCCCACGATGCCTTCCCACTTGTCGGCCTCATAGCGAACCGACAGGCCGTGGTACCACATCGCCTCGGCGTGGTTCTTGGCGATGAAGGCCGCGCCCTGCGGCGTCGTCAGGTTTGACGGCGGCGAGAGGTTGGTGCCGAACTGGTAGTCGTAGTTCGACTGGTGGCCCACGAACTCGGTCGACCACGTGACGGTGAAGTCGTTCCAGCGGTAGCGCAGCTGGGTGTTGCCGACCACCTTCGGTTCGCCGATCACGCCGTTGAAGTCGTCCGTGTTGCCCGGGAAGAGTTCCTGGCTGTCTTCCAGCGTGTAGCTGAACTGGCCGTCCAGGGTCAGCTTGCCCGGGCCGATCTCGCGGTTGTAGCGGAACGTCAGGTCGATGCCGCGGCTCGTCTGGCTGACGATGTTGCGGAACGAGCCGTCGATCTCGGTGATGCCCAGATAGGTGGGCGAGTCGGGATCCAGATCGCGCGTGAACAGGGCGCAGAAGGGGTTGGTCGGGAAGTCAGCCGCCGCGTAGCACTGACCCACCACGGCCGCGCCGTTGCTGGTGACCTGATCGTTGACGTCGATCTCGTAGTAGTCGACCGCCACGTTGATGTCGGCGAAGTCCGGGGTCCAGATGAAGCCCGCGCTGAACGCCTTGGACTTCTCGGGCTTCAGGTTCTCGCCGCCGCCGGTGATGATGAACGCCGACGGGTTGGCCCCACCGTAATCACCCGGAATGCCCTGCGCGGCGCAGTTGGCCGCGATGGTCGGGTTCGACACGCCGCCGCCTTCCGGCGGAGCGTAGCGGATGCAGGGATCGACCGAGGCCTGGCCCAGGAAGCCGCCCTGGTCGCCCAGGAAGCGCTCGAACAGCGCCGGGGCGCGGAACGAGGTGCCGTAGCTGGTCCGCAGCCGGTAGGCGTTGGTGATCTGCCAGTTCAGACCGGCCTTGTAGGTGTAGTTGGTGCCGTAGGAGTCGTAGTCCGACACCCGGCCCGACAGGTTCGCGGTCAGGGACTCGACCGCCGGCAGGGCCTTCAGGAGCGGCGCTTCCAGTTCGCCGTAGCCTTCCCAGACGGTGTCGCTGCCCTTCGTGCGGCTGGCGGTGGCCAGGTTGTAGAAGTTCTGCGCGGTGAGGTCCGGGCCCGGCTTGTCGTCGAGCTTGTCATGACGGTACGACACGCCGAACGCGCCCGACAGCGGGCCGGCCGGCAGCTTGAACAGGTCGCCCGTCACCGAGAACTCGCCGATGGTCTGCTCGTAGTCGGTGACGCCCTTGTCGGTCAGCTTCAGATAGGCGTAGTCGTCCGGCGTCAGATTGCCGGTCGACAGAACCTGGTCCGAGAACAGGTTGATATGGCGGACGCCGGCCGGGATCGGCGTGAAGTCGCTGGTCGCCCAGTCGCCGCCGATGCCGGCCAGGAACTTCTCGCTGTCGATGCCCGTCAGGCTGTATTTGCCATGGTTCTTCGAATAGCTGAGATAGCCGTCCCAGGTCCAACCGTTGAGGAAGCCCAGGCCCTCGCCGAACTTGCCGCGCAGGCCCGCGATGCCGCGAACCACGGTCACGTCCTGGGTGAACTTGTACGGCGTCAGAGCCAGGGCCTGAGGCGCGTAGAGGCCCACGCCCGAGATCGTCTGGGCGGTGTTGGCGAAAGAAGCGCCCGGGCAGTTGAACGGGTTCACATCGCACGGGGCTTCCGGCGCGATGATCGGGAACAACTGCTGGATATTGGTCTGGGACGACTTGCGCTGGTGGCCCAGGAACTCGCCATAGGCCTCGCCGAAGTTCAGGTCGTACTGACCGTCGGCATAGATGGTGTAGCGCTTGGTCGGCGAGATGAAGTCGACGTTACGCTCCAGGGCGTTGACCGAATCGCGGTCGTTCAGCGGCGCGAACCGGTAGCCCGGCAGACGCGGGTCGGCGGCGGACGCGGCGACGATCGGTGGGTTGGCCGGATAGGCCGGACCGTCGGTCGAGATCTTGGCCCGGCTGCCGTAGAAGGCGCCCGACGAGGAATAGACCGGGATGTAGTTGAACTGGGCGCCGGACGGGCCCAGGCACTTGAAGGTGCCGGTGTCGACGTCGATCCAGTCGTTGCGCGCGCCGGTGGTCGGGTTGAAGCTGTACTGCTCCTGGCACATCAGGTCCTTGCGGTCGCCGAACTTGAGCGCCTTCTGCTCGTAGTACTGGCCGCTGATCTGGAAACGCCCCTTGTCCAGCACCCGCCCGTAGGCGCCGCTGAAGGTGTATTCGTTGCCGCCGTCGCCGCCGCCGCCGAACTTGCCCGAGGCTTCCAGGCGGCCGCCGTCCAGCTTGTTGCGGGTGATGACGTTGACGACGCCGGCCACGGCGTCCGAGCCGTAGATCGACGAAGCGCCGTCCTTCAGGATTTCATACCGGTCGACGATCGCGTCGGGCAGGATGTTCAGGTCGACGGCCGCGACCGCGCCCTGGGTGCCCGCCGGGGGCAGGCGCCGGCCGTTCAGCAGCACCAGGGTGCGCTGGTCGCCCAGGCCGCGCAGCGAGACGGTGTTCACGCCGCCGCCGCCGTTGACGACGAAGCCGGTGAACTGGCTGTTGATCTGAGTCGAACCGGCCGAGACCGAGGCGCCCTGCAGGATCTCGCTGCCGCTGACCAGACCGGCCAGGGTCGAGCCCTCGGTGGTGATCACCTGGACCGGCGAGATGCTGTTGAACTCGTTGCGGCGAATCCGCGAACCGGTGACGACCAGCTCGTCGACTTCCGTCCCTTCCGGGGCCGCGGCGGGCGGGGCTGCGGTCGTGTCCTGGGCCGCCGCGAAGGTCGGCGCGCCCACCACGATCGCGCCGGCGATCATGGTCGTGCACAATAGGGTTTTACGTAAGAACATTTTTACTCCCCGCGCTAAGGAAGCCTTGCGACATGGCGTCCCCCAAGGCTCAAGCGGCCAGTTAGGCAGGTCAAAAGCCGCGCTTCAACGAACGCGATGGGCGACCGGTGATTTCTTGCGCCACGAGTTACAATTTAGTCACATGGGCGCCACAATGGCTTAGCTTAGCCGTATTTCGTGCCTTTCTTGGGCATGCCTCGCTACCTGGCGTATTTGGATTCCCGGCAACGACCCAGGATTGCGATACATCGCCGCCACATTGCGGACACCCGCAAACTGTCGCTACCGTCTGGACAGTCGGTTCATTCCAATGAGGGTCACGTGCGGACTCAATCCAAGAAACTGCTGATGGCCATGGCCGCGGCGACCTGCCTGGGCCTGGCCTCGGCGGCGACCCTTTGCGCGCCGGCCGCCCTGGCCGCGGCGCCCAGCGCCAAGGACTTCTCGCGCTACGCCGCGTTGTCGGACGTGGTGATCTCGCCGGACGGCCTGCATATCGCCGGCCTGATCTCCACCGACGGCGAGGAACGCCTGCTGGCCGTCTGGGAGACCGCCCACCCCGACCGCCAGCCGTTCATCATCGCCTCGCGGCACATGCGGCTGATGAGCGTCGAGTTCGTCAAGAACGACCGGCTGGCGATCGTCGTGCAGCAGACCCTGACCGTCGGCTCCATGAAGGGTCACCTGGAAAAGATCTACATCACCGACCTGAAGGGCCAGGACTGGAAGCCGGCCCTGCCGGAGGAGCGCGCCACCAGCGACAGCGCCGAGTTCGAGAAACAGGCGGGCAGCCCGGCGATCCTCAGCCACCTGCCCGGCGATCCGCAGCATATCCTGGTGATGGACACCAGCACCGACGGCGAAGGCGACGTCTATCGGGCCAACATCTACAACGGCACGGCCGAGCGGGTGGAGCGCGGTTCGGAGAAGTTCGGAGACCTGCAGGCCGACGCCAAGGGCGAAATCCGCGCCAAGGTCGAGCTGGACTTCGAGGACGGCAAGGCGGTCTACATCCAGTGGATCAAGAACCCGAAAGGGCAGTGGGAGCCGCACTTCCGCTCCTACTTCAAGGACCGCAACATCTTCGGCGTCGCCGGTTTCAGCGACGACCCCAACATCGTCTACGTGGCGGGCCGCCAGCCCGGCGCGGACAAGACCGGGATCTACGTCTACGACGTCACGGCCAAGAAGATCGTCGAACCGGCCTTCGAGCATAAGCTGTTCGACGCCCGCGGGGTGGTCGAGGACGAGTCCGACCGCCTGCTGGGCTTCAGCTACCAGGGCGCCAGCAACAGCATCTATTGGGTCGATCCGCAGATGGCGGCGATGGACAAGGGCGTCCGCGCGGCGCTGGGGGTCAAGACCACGCCCCTGGCCTGGACCGACCCGGGCACCGGGCAGAAGGCCAAGATCAGCGTCGCCGACGGCGCCGACCTGTCGGTGGATTCGTGGTCGGACGACCATGGCACGATCATCGTGCGGAAGTCGGGCCCCAAGGAGCCTGGCGACTACTACCTGTTCACCAAGGACGGCAAGCTGTCGCTGCTGGGCAAGGAGCGCCCGTGGATCAAGCCCGACACGCTCGGCGACACCCGGCTGATCGAATACACGGCGCGTGACGGCCTGGTGATTCCCGGCTTCCTGACCACGCCCCCGCCTTCCGCCGGTCCGGGCCCCTATCCGACGATCATCCTGCCGCATGGCGGTCCCTGGTCGCGCGACACCCTCGGCTGGGATCCGGGCGGCTGGACCCAGTACTTCGCCAGCCGCGGCTACGCGGTCCTGCAGCCCCAGTTCCGCGGCAGCGAGGGCTGGGGCCGCAAGCTCTGGACCGCCGGCGACAACGAGTGGGGCCAGAAGATGCAGGACGACAAGGACGACGGCGCCAAGTGGCTGATCGACCAGAAGATCGCCGACCCCAAGCGCGTCGCCATGTTCGGCTATTCCTACGGCGGCTATTCGGCCCTCGCCGCCAGCATCCGCCCCAACGGCCTCTACCAGTGCGCGGTGTCGGGCGCGGGCGGCAGCCTGGCCGACATGAAGCGGGTCACCGCCGACAGTCGCACCATGCGGGAATACCAGCGCCCGTTCGTGGGCGGTCTGGACGCCATCCAGCACGCCGGCGAGGCCCAGATCCCGATCTTCCTGTACCACGGCGAGCGCGACACCAATGTCGACATCAAGGACTCGCGGCGCTTCATCGCCGGGCTCAAGGCCGCGAACAAGCCCTACAAGTGGTTGGAAATCAAGGACATGGGCCACCCGTACATGACCATGACCCCGGCCATGATGGAGACCCAGCTGGTCGAGATCGAGAAGTTCTTCCAGAACGAGTGCAAGCCCGGCGGCCTCTAGCGGCCAGGCGATCAACGGCGAAGGGGCGGCGGAAACGTCGCCCCTTTTTCTTGGCCCTAGTCCAGGTCGCGGGGTCCGAACGAATCGGGCAGCAGGCTCCAGAACGGCGTGCGGCGCGTGGCCTTGCCGCCCTGGACCGAGACGATCTCGCAGGTGTCCGTGGCGAACTCGGCGATGCGCTGGCGGCAGGCGCCGCAGGGCTGGACCACGGCGTCGGAGCCGGCGGCGATCAGCACCTTGGCGATTCCCCGCCCGCCGGCCGTGACCATCGCCCCGATCGCCGTCTGCTCGGCGCAGGTGCCGGACGGATAGGCGGCGTTCTCGACATTGACCCCGAGATGGGCGCGGCCGTCCTCGTCGATCACCGCGGCGGCCACCGTGAAGTTCGAATATCGGGCGTAGGATCGCGCCAGCAGGGCCGGCAAGGCGGCCGCCAGCTCGTCCTCGTCCGGGGCGGGAGGGGAAACGGAAAGAATTTCGCGCGCGCTCATGCCGTGATTTGCCTCTCCGGCAGGGTCGCGCCGGGCGGAGAGGCAATCAGTCGCGGGGCCCGCTTGCAAGCCCGATTTCACGCCTGGCGATCAAGCTTCGCCCGGCGCCTTGGCGACGATCGAAAGGGCGTGGACCGGGCCCGCCATCTCCTCGGCAAGCGCCTGGAAAATCAGGCGTTGTCGGGCCACCCGGGCCTTACCGGCAAAGGCTTGGGCCTCGATCAGCAGGTTGAAGTGGCTCTCCCCGCCCTCGCGGTGTCCGGCATGGCCATGGTGGCGGTCGCTGTCGTCGACCACCTCCAGCCTCGTGGGCGAAAAAGCGGTGGTCAGTTTGGCGGCGATGGCATCGGCGACGGCGCCCATGATGGCTTCCTTGCTTGTCAATCCTTGAACGGAAATAGCTGCGGCTTACTCTAAGCGCCATGAGCGCCGACTTCGAATATCGCCCCAAGTTTTTCGACATCCGTGTCCGCCCCCCGAAATCGCCGGAGGAGGCGGCTCGGGAGAACGACGTCTTCGCCCTGAAACCGGGCGAAGTGCGTTGCGATCACCCCGAGTGCCGCTCGGCCGCCACGGCCAAGGCGCCCAAGTCGCGCGACATGCCGGGGGTCTACTACAATTTCTGCCAGCGCCACGCGGCCGAGTACAACAAGAACTGGAACTTCTACGCCGGCATGAGCGAGGGCCAGATTCGCGCGTCGCAGGAAAAAGAGAAGATGACCGGCGGCCGGCCGACCTGGTCGATGAAGGCCGACGCCAACTCGCGCGAAGCCGCCGCCGCCGCCGCCCGCGACGCCCGCCACGTCAACGATCCGTTCGGCCTGTTCCGCGCCCAGCAGCGCAAGGCCGAGTCGGCCGCCTCGGGCCGCGCCCTGGGCAAGCTGGAGCGCCAGGCCCTGGCGGACCTGGACCTGGAAGCCGGCGCCGACGGCGCGGCGATCCGCGCCCGCTACAAGGACCTGCTCAAGCGCTGCCACCCCGACATGAACGGCGGCGACCGCAGCGCCGAGCACAAGCTCCAGCGGGTGATCAAGGCCTACAAGACCCTGCAGAAGTCCGGTCTGGCGAAGTAGGGTTCAGCTTCCCCCCGGGTTTTTGGAGAGGGAGCCGAACCTCCGCTCCCAGGCCCACGCCGCCACCCAGCAGGCCATGGCCCAGGCCGCGCCCAGGCTCCAGCCCGCCAGCACGTCGCTGGTCCAGTGGACGCCCAGATAGATCCGCGAGGCGCCGACCAGCAGGCTGAGCAGCACCGCCGCGCCCAGGGCCAGGGCCTTGACCCGCTTGCGGGGCGCGAACCGGGCCGCCAGGGCGCCCAGGGTCAGGAACACCACGGCCGACAGCATGGCGTGGCCGGACGGGAAGCTGGGATTGGCCGCCTCGACCGCGCGATAGACCAGGTCCGGCCGCTCACGCCCGAACAGCTGCTTCAGGCCCTGGCTGATCAGCACCCCGCCGCCCGCGCCGATCAACACCACCAGCGCCTCGCTCCAGCGCTTCAGGCACAGCATCAGGGCGAAGGCCAGGGTGACGATCAGGCTCAGCACGGTCACCGAGCCCAGGGCGGTGACATCGGCCGCCGCCACGTGCAGCCACTTGGGCCCGATCAGGCTGTTGGGATCGCCCGGCAGGCGCAGGGCCTTGAGGATCGCCAGGTCGAAGGCGGTCGTGTCGCCCTCGGCCACGTCCTCGGACAGGTCCAGGAACGCCAGGGCGCCGCCCGCCAGCACCAGCAAGGCCGCCACGGCGCCCAGCTCGTTTCGCGCCGCGGTCAGCAGTCGCGGCAAATCCCGGCGAGGTTGAAAGGAGGGAAAACGCATCATGTGCAAGTGAACGCACAAAACTCGGTTTCGCGCCCGCCAGTATTCTAGGGCGGCCACGAAATGTTTCGGCCTCGAAACAAGATGAACCATTCCTGACCAGCGCCGTTCATGTCCGGTCCAAACCACTCTCGCTAGTGTCGGACTATCGAAGAGGTTCGGCAGTGTCGGACTGCCACACAACAGGAAAGGACCTCGTTATGAAGCGTCTGATCATCACCACCCTGGCCGCCACCCTGCTGGCCGGTACGGCCCTGTCGGGGACCGCCATGGCCGCCGGCCAACGTTACGACGACCGCGGCCGCTACGACCAACGTCACGATAGCCGCGATCATGATCGCCGCGACTACGGCCACGATCGTCGCGACTACGCCCATGACCGTCGGGACGACCGTCGCGAATATCGTCACTGGCAGCGCGGCCAGCGCCTGGACGCCCGCTATCGCGACAACCGCTACTATGTGAACGACTATCGTCGTCACGGCCTGCGCGCCCCGCCCCGCGGCTATCGCTGGCAGCGCGTGGACGACAGCTACATCCTGGCCGCCGTGGCCACCGGCCTGATCGCCTCGGTGATCATCGCCAACAACTAGGCCCTTTCCCAAGAGCCTCATTCGAGCGCCCCGGACAGTTCCGCTGTCCGGGGCGTTTGCGTTTTTTCAAGCCTGAAAGGCCCCTCGCCCCTTCCCCTCCCTGGGGTCAAGGCGGTAATCGGAAAGCATGCCCGACCTGACCGACAGCCACGCCGCAGATCCCCTGATCACCCTGGCCCCCGACAAGTGGGTCACGCTTCGTGACGCGTTCGGCGTCGACAGCGACATGAAGGTTCCGTTCTTCAGCCACAAGGACAGCCACGTCCCCGAGGTCGATACCGCCTACAAGTTCGATCCCCAGACGACCAAGGCGATCTGCGCCGGCTTCGCCCATGACCGCCGGGTGATGGTCCAGGGCTATCACGGCACCGGCAAGTCGACCCACATCGAGCAGATCGCCGCCCGGCTGAACTGGCCGCTGGTGCGGGTGAACCTCGACAGCCACGTCTCGCGCATCGACCTGGTCGGCAAGGACGCCATCGTCCTGAAGGATGGCAAGCAGGTCACCGAGTTCCGCGAAGGCATCCTGCCGTGGGCCCTGCAACGCCCGATCGCCCTGGTGTTCGACGAATACGACGCCGGCCGCCCGGACGTGATGTTCGTCATCCAGCGCGTGCTGGAGGCCGGCGGCAAGCTGACCCTGCTCGACCAGAACCGGGTCATCCGCGCCAACCCGTATTTCCGGCTGTTCTCGACGACCAACACCATCGGTCTGGGCGACACCACGGGCCTCTATCACGGCACCCAACAGATCAACCAAGGCCAGATGGACCGCTGGAGCATCGTCACGACGCTCAACTATCTCGACCACGACGTCGAGGCCGGCATCGTCCTGGCCAAGAACCCGTCCTACGACACGCCCGAGGGCAAGCGCACGATCGCCGCCATGGTCCGCGTCGCCGACATGACCCGCAACGCCTTCATGAACGGCGACATCTCGACCGTCATGAGCCCGCGCACGGTGATCACCTGGGCCCAGAACGCCGAGATCTTCGACAAGGACATCGGCCTGGCCTTCCGCCTGACCTTCCTGAACAAGTGCGACGAGCTGGAACGCCCGACCGTGGCCGAGTTCTACCAGCGCGCGTTCGGGACCGACCTGCCCGAGAGCGCGGCGCGGGTGAAGGTGGCGTGAGCCCAAGGCGAAGGGCCCTTTTCTCCGCCCTAGCCTTCACGCTGCTTTCGACCGCGTCCGCCCAGGCCTGCAGCCCGCCGCCGGGGTGGCCAAGGACCGTGGGCGTCTCCCTGCCCCCGACGGCCGAACGATTGGCGCGGTCCGCCGCCAGCATCGATCTGGTGGTCGCCGAGGCCGTCGACGATCTCTACGAAGTCGGGACCCAGCCCCAGGCCCTGGCCGCCGCCCTGGCGAACTCCGGCCAGACCGCGAACAAGGCCCAGGTATTGGCGGACCTGAAGGCAGAATGGGCCGGCGATGGCGGGCGCTTCCGCTATCGCGTCGTCCAGAGCCTCAAGGGCCAGGGATCGAAGACCTTCACGCTCAACGGCATGCGGACCTCGCCCGAGCTGCGGCGCGCGCAAAGTTCACACGATGCGGTGGTCCAGCTCCGCGCCCGGCTGGGCTCGGCCGATCTGGACACCTGGCCAGGATTCGGGGCGTGCATCACGCCGCTCTACAGCGCGGTGGGCCGGCGCTACCTGGTGTTCCGGGACTCGCATGGTCGGCTGCTGAGCCAGAACGTCGCCGTCCGCTACCATGACAAGGTCCTCGAGACCCCCGGCCCGGTCTATGTCGAAGTGTTCGGCGACACCGACCCCTGGCTGGCCGCCGTCCGCGTCGCGCTGGCGCCGGCGCGTCGCTGAGCCAGAGCGAGCGGGCCGGCGCATCCGTTCAAGACTTCGCGCTTGGAACCGTGACCTTCGAGGCGCAGTTTCTGTGAGCCAATCTGAACGGAGCCACGCCCATGACCGACATCACCTACAACATCGTCGAGCACGACGGCGGCTGGGCCTACAAGGTGGGCGACGTGTTCTCCGAGACCTTCAAGACCCATGACGCCGCCCTGCACGCGGCGCAGCGCGCGGCCGGCGAGCAGCGCGTGGCCGGCGAAGAGACCGGCATCTCCTACGAAGACGCCCGGGGTCAGTGGCACAACGAGCTGTCGGCCGGCGACGACCGCCCCACGACCCAGGTGGTCGACGGCAAGAAGTAGGACCTCAGTCCGGCGCGACCTCGCCCACATCCGCGAGGTCGCAGCCGACCACCATCAGGCGGACCTGGCCGTCCCAGACCTCGATCCGCGAGCAACTGCGATGCTCGGCCAGCAGCTTGCGGGCGTGAGCGGCGAGGTCTTCGCCGGCGTCGAGCACCCGCACGTCGAGGAACGGCGAGCGGCCGTCTGTCGTCAAGGCCACGAAGGTGTAGGTCTGCCCCATATGCGCTCGCCCGCCCTGGGCGAAGGAACGCCATGACGGCGGCCCTTCGCTAGGCCGCGAGCCTAATGCGATGGCGAAAGCGCCGTCGGTCAGCTTCCCGACAATCAGGGCGCGGATCGGCGAAACAGGGCCATGCGACGGCCCGAACTCCACACGACTTTCGACGCCAAGGCACTGATATGGCTAGCCTAAATCTTTAATCCCCTCACCCTTTCGTGACGCCCGTATCCTGATCTCACCTCGACGCAGGGAAAGGGCGCATGGCCAGCGACCGATGCGGCGGCGAGGGGCGATCGAGCGGGAAGCTCTGTCGGCGACGGCGTCCGCGTGTGTAGGGACCTCGTCAAACCCCATCCATCTGGTGCCGGCTGGGCTCGGAACACGGATACAGCGTTGGCTGGGGGCCGACTTGGCAGCAGGCGGGCGGATGACGCTCGCGGTCCGGGATCAGGCGCGTTGGCCTGACCCGCCCGTCGCGGGCTCCAAGGCGCGGCCCTAACAGGGCCTAGCGTCGCGGGCTTGCGGATAACGATGGCGCGGAGCGGCAGGCTTCGTCGAAACGGTTATTCTCTATTTCTTCCGGACGTCGTCCGGCGCTCCGCGACCCTTTCCACCAACTCAGCGGGAGACCGCGTGAGCTTGAGACGCCATGCCCGCGAACACTTGCCCCCACCTGACCGCTTCGCGGTCTGTCCGCCCCCACAGGGGGCGGAGGACGCAAACGCGGCTCCCCTCTTCCCCCTCTGGGGGAAGACGACCGCGAAGCGGTCCGTAGGGGGCAAGTGCTCGCCGCACCACCCATGCTCGTCCACCGGGACTTCCCCGCCGATCCGTGCTAATCGCGCGCCAACGAAATTCATGAGAGTTCCATGGCCCTTAAAGTCGCCATCGTCGGCCTGCCCAACGTCGGCAAGTCCACCCTGTTCAACGCGCTGACCCAGACGGCGTCGGCCCAGGCCGCCAACTATCCGTTCTGCACGATCGAGCCCAACACCGGCGAAGTGGCCGTGCCCGAGCCGCGCCTGGACGCCTTGGCCAAGATCGCCGGTTCGAAGGAGATCATCCCGGCCCGGATCACCTTCGTCGACATCGCCGGCCTGGTGCGCGGCGCGTCCAAGGGCGAGGGCCTGGGCAACCAGTTCCTGGCCAATATCCGCGACTGCGACGCCGTGGCCTTCGTGGCCCGCTGCTTCGAGGACGGCGACATCGTCCACGTCGAAGGCCGCATCGACCCGATCAGCGATCTCGAGATCATCGAGATGGAGCTGATGCTGGCCGACCTGGAAAGCCTGGAGAAGCGCGTTCCCGCCCTGGAGAAGCGCGCCAAGGTCGGCGCCGACAAGGAAAGCGCCAACACCCTGCGCCTGGCCACGATCGCGCTGAACCTGCTGCGCGAAGGCCGTCCGGCCCGCGCCGCCAAGATCGACGCCGACGACGAGAAGGCCTGGCACATGCTGCAGCTGCTGACCTCGCTGCCGGCCCTCTATGTCTGCAACGTCGACGAAGGCAGCGCCGACAAGGGCAACAAGTACAGCGACCTGGTGGCCGAACGCGCCGCCAAGGACAACGCCAAGGCCGTGGTCATCTCGGCCCAGATCGAGAGCGAGATCGCCTTGCTCGACGCCGAGGAACGCACCGAGTTCCTGGAAACCCTGGGTCTTGAAGAGCCGGGCCTGAACCGCCTGATCCGCGAGGCCTACAGCCTGCTGGACCTGCAGACCTATTTCACGGTCGGCCCCAAGGAAGCCCGCGCCTGGACCATCCACGTCGGCGACACCGGCCCGCAGGCGGCCGGCGTCATCCACACCGATTTCGAGAAGGGCTACATCCGCGCCGAGACCATCGCCTATGACGACTTCGTCAAGCTGGGCGGCGAAAGCGGCGCCAAGGAAGCCGGCAAGATGCGGGCCGAAGGCAAGGACTACGTCGTCAAGGACGGCGACGTGATGCACTTCCGGTTCAACGTCTAGTTCGACGCCCGGGGGGCTGGGTATGAGAATGATCGTCGCGCTTGGCTTCACCTTGGCCCTCGCGGGCCAGGCCTGTGCTCAGGAGACGGGGGGGGGGGGGCGGGTCGCAGATGGTCTGGTGCGCGCCGGTCGCAACCGACAGCCGCCCGGGCAAAGAAGCGTGGAGCACGAACTGCTTCGTCGAGATCCCGACCGGCGCGACCCAGATGGTGATGAGCGGCGGGCTCTATCCCACCATGCTGAGCACCGGTCAGGCCATGTTCGCAGCGCCCCTCGAGGTCACCCCGGGTCCGGCCGACTTCGGCGTTCCCCTTTCCTTGAACTACGTCTTTCGCAAGTGGAACGCCGCCGGCGACGCGGAAATGATGGTCGAGGTCCGCTGGCCACGCCGCGCGGCCTATATCGGAATCGTGTCCGCCAAGCGCATCGCCGACGGGGCGATCGTCAACGTGTCGAACGGCGAGATCCTGCTCACCCCCACGCCAGACGGCCGCTCAGCCACGGTCCGGATCGTCAAACCGCTGAATCTTGGAGCCAAGGCCGAATGACCGACACCGTCACCCTGACCTCCGCCATCGACGGCTTCCAGTTCACCGCCGCTCACGCGACGCCGCAGGGCGAGCGCAAGGGCGGGATCGTGGTGGTGCAGGAGATCTTCGGCCTGGACCACTACGTGATGGCCGACGTGGCGCGCTGGGCGGCTCTGGGCTTCGAGGTGCTGGCCCCGTCGATCTTCGACCGCGCCGCGCCCGGCTACGTGGCCGAGCACGAGCCGGCGGCCTTCCCGATCGGCGTCGGCCATGTGCAGGCGATCGGCCTGGAGAAGATGCTGTCGGACATCCAGGCCTGCATCGACGAACTGGCCCCGCGCGGACCGGTGTTCGCGGTCGGCTACTGCCTGGGCGGTTCGCTGGTCTGGCTGGCGGCCAGCAAGCTGAGGGGCCTGGCGGCCGGCGCGGCCTATTACGGCAGCATGATCGCGGCCAACGCCGAACTGCCGCTGAACGCGCCGGTGGTCGTCCACCTGGGCCGCAAGGACGGCCACATCCCCGCCGACGAGGTCAAGGCCAAGGTCCTGGCCGCCCATCCCGACACGCCCGTCCACATCTACGAAAACAGCGGCCACGGCTTCAACAACGACGGCCGCCCCGACTCCGATCTGGACGACGCCAAGATGGCGCGCGAACGGTCGCTGGCGCTGTTCCAGGCGCACGGCGCGAGCTAACGCCTGTCTCGTCGGGGGCTTGCGGAGCGCCCCAAGGCGATACAACCTAGAGCTCAGCGAAATCTGTCGGGGGATTTGAAAATGAAGATCGGACGCCTGTTCATCCTGGCCGCCGCGCTGGCGGCGGCCGCGGGGTCGGCGCTGGCCCAAACCGGGCCGCCCCCGCCGACGCGGCTCTACGGCACCCAGCAGTACAACATGACGGAATACAGCTCGGTCAACCGGCCGACCGCCCGGCTCGTGCCGCGCGAACCCGGCAACCCGATGGTGGTGAGGACGGCCGCCAAGATCGCCGCCGAGCTGCACGCGCCGTGCGAGGTGATCGACGCCGCCCCGCTCGCCACCCGTCCCAGCAGCAAGCCGGAATACGAGCTCGTCTGCAAGGACGCTCTGGGCTGGATCATCAGCACGGGTCCCGACGGCAAGCCGCAGCTGAACGACTGCCTGGCGCTGGACACCGGGGCCTTGGCCGCCGGCAAGACCTGGCCCAAGGGCATGGTCTGCTCGCTGCCGGGCAACGCCGCTCCCGTCGCCGGCCTCAAGGCGCTGGCCGCCAAGGCCTCGCCCGCCTGCACCGTGGCCGACGGAACCTTCCTGGGCGGCGGCGGCGATCCGCCGATCCGGCGCTACGAGATCGCCTGCAAGGGCGGCGGCGGCTACATCGTCGACGCCCCGGCACCGGGCTCGACCGCGACCCAGTCGTCGCTGTCCTGCGAGGAAGCCAAGGCGGCCGGCGTGGCCTGCACCCTGACCGACAAGAAGCATGGCTGAGGCCGGCGCGCGCATCGTCCTGACCACCGCCGACGGCGAGGCGGTCTCGGCCTACCACGCCCCGCCCGGCGAGGCGCGGCGTGGCGGGCTGGTGATCCTGCACGCCATCTGGGGGGTGACGCCGCACATCCGCGCCCTGTCCGACAGCCTGGCCGAGCAGGGCTACGAGGTGATCGCCCCCAGCCTGCTGGACGACGCCGACGCGCCCTTCCCGGTCGCCGACCTCGACCCGCCGAACCTGGACGTCCGCATGACCATGGGCCTGGCCAGCGGCTGGGGCGCGGCGGCCCTGCCCCGGGTGCAGGCGGCGATCGACGCCCTGTCCGATCAGGGCAAGGTCTTCGCCATGGGCTTCTGCTTCGGCGGCACCACGGCCTGGCTGGCCTCGGCCCGCTGCGCCGGGCTGACGGCGGTGTCGTGCTTCTACGGCGGCGACATCGCCAGCTATGTGGACGAACAGCCCAAGGTCCCGACCATCCTGCATTTTGGCCGGACGGACCCGATGATCCCGCTGGCCGACGTCGAGACGATCATCGCCGCCCATCCCGACCGGCCCGTATGGCTGTACGACGCGGGCCACGCCTTCGTCGCGCCCAACGGCTATCACGCCGACAGCGCCAGCCTGGCGATGCTGCGGACCCTGCAGCTGTTCCAGCGGGCCGGCGGGAGCCGGGGCGAGGCCTAGTTCGGCGGGATCGCGCCCGCCGCCGGCCAGCTGCTGTCGCCGATCCGCTTGAGGGTCATCTCGAAGAACTGGACCGGCGGCTGGCCCTCGACCACGCGCTCGCCCACCTCGCGCCAGACGCCGTCCTTGGCGGTGATCGTGTAGCGGATCGTCGCCGGCCCGGCCGCGATGGTCCAGATCGCGCCGTTCGGAGTCACGGTCAGCGGGAAGTCGCCGGCCTGGCCCATGGCGTAGGAGCGCATGCTGTAGGCGTCCTTGTCGGGGTCGTAGGAAATGATCCCCAGCGCGTTGAAGCCGGTCGAGCCGTCGGCGTTGTAGCCGCGCCCCTCGACCACATGCACCGCGCCGCCCAGCAGCGGACCGCTGCGCTCGGTCTGGGTGACGGTCAGCTTCTGGCCGCCGGGGCGGGTGGTCACGGCCGGGCCGCGCCAGACGCCGTCCATCCACGACAGGGCCTTCATCGCCGCCTGCTGCCTGGCGATCCGGGCCGCCGGATCGGGCGGGCTCTGGGCCCAGGCAGGCGCGGCGGCCAGGGTCGCGGCGAGGACGAGAACGGACAGGATGCGCATGAGGATCTCGGGACTGGATCGGCTTATGCAGATTACTCTGGAGCAGAGTTATCTGGGTCAACCCTTATCGAACACCGGTCGCGCTCGACGGTCGCCCGCGGCGCAAACCTTGGCTAGGATCGGATCATGCGTCGCCTCGCCCCTCTGCTGTTCCTGAGCCTGACGGCGACGCCGGCCATGGCGGGCGAGACCGCCTGCTGGTTCGAGAACGGCGCCGTGGTGGCCCCCGCCGCGATCGGCGACATGGCGGGCGACTTCGTGATCGACCTGTCGGCGCCCCGCACCCTGCTGCACAACACCGCCGCCCAGCGCGGCGGCTATGCCGAGACGGCCCTGACCCTGCCGGTGCGGGTGGCCGGACAGCAAGCGCCCGGGACGGCGGTGACGGTCGAGGACCTCGACTATCGCGGTGTCGGCTTCTTCACGCCGATCACCGGGGTGATCGGGGCCGACATCCTGGACCGTTATGTGGTCACCCTGGACTTCGCCCCCTGCCGCCTGCGGCTGGAGCGGCCGGGATCGACGCACGGCCACGAGCGGGGCGCGATCCGCGTCGTCATGGTGGGCGGCGTGCCGACCATCCCGGCGGCGGCTTCGGACGGCCTGACGGGGGTCTCCGGCCCCTTCGCCCTGGACACCGCCTCGGGCGGCGGCGTTCGGGCCCGCGGGGCCGCCGACGGGCCGCGCCAGAAGCCGGCCGGAACCCTGCGCGGCCTGTCGCTGAACGGAACCCTGCGCCAGGACCTGCCGGCCGTGGTGGCCGGCGACCTGCCCGACGGCGTGGTCGGGGCCGTCGGCGTCGACGTCCTGTCGGCCTATCACCTGCGGCTGGATCCCCAGGCCCTGCGGCTGTGGCTGACCCCTGCTCCGGCGCCCCACCCGATCGGCCAAGAAAAAGGGCCCGGCGTCACCGCCGAGCCCTGATCTCTTCAGGCGTCAGAACGGGTCAGTGCGACTCGTTCTTCCAGACCTTGCGGTAGCTCGCGTAGAGCAGGCCCGCGAACAGCACCAGATAGATCAGCACGACGAAGCCGGTCTGCTTGCGCTCTTCCAGCTTGGGCTCGGCGGCCCACATCAGGAAGGCCGAGACGTCCTTGGCCTGCTGGTCCAGCGTCGACGGGGTGCCGTCGTCGAAGGTCACCTGGCCGGCCTTCAGCGGCGGAGCCATGGCGATGAAGCCGCCCGGGGGCACGTGGTCGTGCGGACCCGACCAATACGAGCTCAGGTCGCCCGCCATGTACTTGTTGTAGTGCTGGGTCGGATCCATCTTCAGGCCGGGCGGCGGGGCCGCGTAGCCGGTGACGATCGAGTAGATGTGGTCCGGACCCTCTTCGCGGGCCTTGGCCAGCAGCGACATGTCCGGCGGCAGGGCGCCGCCGTTGCCGGCGCGGGCCGCGGCTTCGTTCGGGAACGGCGACGGGAAGCGGTCGGCCGGGGTGGCCGGGCGCTTGATGGTGTCGCCGGTCTCGTTGTCGATGTCGGCGACCTCGTAGTCCTTGGCGATCGCCTTGACGTACGGGTTGTCGTTCGAGTTCGGGTACTTCTCGTCGTAGAACGGACCGCCCTTGTCGCCGAGGTTGCGGAAGCTGACCAGGCTCATCGCGTGGCAGGCCGAGCAGACCTCACGATAGACCTTGTAGCCGCGCTGCAGCTGGTTCTTGTCGAACTTGCCGAGCGGGCCGTCGAACGACCACTCGACCTTCTTGGCCGGCAGGGCGCCGTGGGCCGCCAGGGCCGGACCGGCGACGCCGGCCGTCAGGAGACCCGCGACCGCTGCGATGACGGAGAGTTTGCGCAGCATCGGGATCAGCCCTTCATTTCAGGCGCGGCGGTCGCTTCGGCCGGAGCGGCGGCCGGGTGCGACAGGGCGGGAGAGGCGATGGAATCCGGCACCGGCAGGGTCTTTTCGGTCAGGCCCAGCAGCGGCAGGATCACCAGGAAGAAAGCGAAGTAGTACAGCGCGGCCACGCGGCTGAGCCACACGAAGCTGTTGAGGTCCGAAGACATCAGCTGGAACGTGGTCAGGCCCGGGATGACCTGGTCGTCCGGCAGCTTGGCGCCGCAGACGCCCAGGATGCAGCACGCCACCACGAAGATGAAGAAGTGGATCTTCGCGGTCGGGCGGTAGCGCATCGAGCGCACCTTCGACGTGTCCAGCCACGGCAGGGCGAACAGGCAGGCGATCGCGCCGAACATGGCGAGAACGCCCATCAGCTTGTCCGGAACGGCGCGCAGGATCGCGTAGAACGGCAGGAAGTACCATTCCGGAACGATGTGCGACGGCGTCACCAGCGGGTTGGCCGGGATGTAGTTGTCGGCGTGGCCCAGGGCGTTGGGCATGAAGAAGACGAACCAGGCGAAGAGGATCAGGAAGACGCTCATCGCGAACCCGTCCTTCACCGTCGCGTACGGGGTGAAGGGCAGGGTGTCGGCCTTCGACTTGGGCTCGACGCCGGTCGGGTTGTTCTGGCCCACCACGTGCAGCGCCCAGATGTGCAGGATCACCACGCCGGCGATCATGAAGGGCAGCAGGTAGTGCAGCGAGAAGAAGCGGTTCAGGGTGGGGTTGTCGACCGCGAAGCCGCCCCACAGCCAGGTGGTGATGCTCTCGCCGACCAGCGGCAGGGCCCCGAACAGGTTGGTGATCACGACCGCGCCGTGGAAGCTCATCTGGCCCCAGGGCAGGACGTAGCCCATGAAGGCCGTGGCCATCATCAGCAGGTAGATCACGCAGCCCAGCAGCCACAGCACTTCGCGCGGCGCCTTGTAGGAGCCGTAGTAGAGGCCGCGGAGCATGTGGATGTAGACGGCGATGAAGAACATCGACGCGCCGTTGGCGTGCATGTAGCGGATCAGCCAGCCGTAGTTCACGTCGCGCATGATGTGCTCGACGCTGGCGAAGGCGTGGTCGGCGCTCGGCGTGTAGTGCATCACCAGGATGATGCCGGTGATCAGCTGCGAGGCCAGGCACAGCGACAGGATGCCGCCGAAGGTCCACCAGTAGTTCAGGTTACGCGGCGTGGGGTAGTCGACAAAGCTGTCGTAGCCCAGGCGCACGATCGGCAGACGGGCGTCGAGCCAGCGCTCGAAACCGGTCTTGGGTTCGTAGGTCGAATGTCCGCTCATCTCGCTTAACCGATCTTGACCTTGGTGTCGGACAGGAAGGCGTACTCCGGAACGATCAGGTTCTTCGGAGCCGGACCCTTACGGATACGACCCGAGGTGTCGTAGACCGAGCCGTGGCACGGGCAGAACCAGCCGCCGTACTCGCCGCCGCCGAAGGTCGGGACGCAGCCGAGGTGGGTGCAGTTGCCGCCGACGATCAGCCACTGGGACTTGCCCGGCTTCACGCGCGCCGAATCCTTTTCGGGATCCTTCATCGACGCGCCGTCGTCCGCGACCGCCTTGGCGATCTCGGCCTTGGTGCGGTTACGCACGAACAGCGGCTTGCCGCGCCACTTGACGACGACCTGCTGGCCTTCGCCGACCTTGGTCACGTCGAACTCGATCGAGGCCAGGGCCCGCGTATCGGCGGCGGGGTTCATCTGGTCGATGAACGGCCACGCGATCGAAGCGGCGCCCCCTGCGGCGACCGCGATCGTCGCGATGTAAATGAAATCCCGGCGGCTGGGGTCTTCCCCATGCGCCGGATCAGTTTTTGCGCCCACGGCGGTGTCGGCCACCCAAGTCACCCTTCGATGCCGCCGCGCCGCCAAAGACGGCCCGGCCTGGAGAAACGCCTGTCGGCGCATACTGTCTGGACCCGCGAACGGGTCTTCGCCACAAGAGGCAAAAGCGGATCGTCCTATCGGACGCGCGGACGAAGTCCGCAAGCCCTTTCGATTCGCAGCAAATGCCCCTGCTGGCTCTATGGTGGTTCGCTTAGAATGCGGCTCGCGCTTTTTCAACCCGGCATTCCTCAGAACGTGGGCGCGGCGATCCGTTTGGGCGCCTGCCTGGGCGTGGGGCTGGACGTCATCGAGCCGTGCAGTTTCCCTTTGGACGACAAGAGCTTGAAGCGCGCGGCCCTGGATTATGGTCCGTTGACGCACATGATCCGCCACGCGTCGTGGGAAGCGTTCCTTGCCGCGCCCGAACGTCGCGAGGGCCGATTGCTGCTGTTCACCACCAAGGCGACGGCGCTCTTCCACAAGTTCGACTTTCAGGCAGGCGACACCCTGTTGTTCGGCAACGAAAGCCGCGGCGCGCCACCGGAGGTTCATGACGCGGCCTTCTCGCGCCTGACGATCCCCCTGCGGCCGGAGGCGCGGTCGATGAATCTGGCGACCACCGCCGCCATGGCCCTCGGCGAGGCCCTGCGACAGACGGACGGGTTTCCGACCTGAACCCCGCCCGCCCCGCCGACCCTGATCGAACTCAATAGAAGAAGAACAGCCCGGCGTTCAGATCGGCCAGGGTGACGCCGGTGAGGTGGACCTCGTTCGCGGCGCCCAGATCGATGACCAGGCCCGTCGCACTGTCATGGGCGTGGGCCGTCAGCGTCGCGAAATCGACGATACCTGAGCCGTTGGCGTTGGTCTGGATTCCGATGGTGTCGTGGTCCGCGCCAAAGGCGTCGAAATCGCCGATCGTATCCACGCCCGACCGCGCGTCGAACGCGAAGATGTCCGAGCCCGCGCCGCCGTACAGGGCGTCGTCGCCGGCGCCGCCGACGAGGCGATCGTCTCCCGCCAGGGCGTAGATCACGTTGCCCCCGCCGTCCCCGTAGAGGTTGTCGACCTGATCCGTCGCGACCAGTCCCTCGATCGAGATCAGTTGGTCGCCCGACGCCGTCAGGCCGTTCTGGAGATCGACGATGACGCCGTCGGCCAGATCGTCGAACCGCGCCAGGTCGAAGCCCGCGCCGCCGTCCAGCAGGTCGCCGCCGATGCCGCCGTACAGGTGGTCATTGCCTGAACCGCCCAGCAATTGATCATCGCCCAGGAGGCCCTTGAGGACGTCGTCGCCCCCCTGGCCGTACAGGATGTTGCCGGTCAAGTCGCCGATCAGCGTGTCGGAGAAGCCCGAACCCACGACGCTTTCGATCGAGACATAGCTGTCGCCCGCGGCGTCGCCCGCCGTGCCCCTTTGCCCCAGGTCGACGGAGACGGCGGCGCCTGCATAGTCGTAGCGGACCAGATCCAGGCCCTCACCGCCGTTCACGTTGTCCACGCCGCCCGACAGATAGAAATGATCCGCGCCCGCGCCGCCGTTCAGGATGTTGCGTACCAGACCCGCCTGGATGACGTCGTCCCCGTCCTGGCCGAAAATCTGGCTGCCGTTGTCGCCGCCCGTGATGAAGTCGTTGAACGCCGACCCGACCACGCCCTCGATTTTGACATAGATGTCGCCCGCCGCCCCGCCACCGCCAAACCCAGAGGCCAGGCTCACCTGGACGGCCGAGGTTGCGTCGTCATAGCGGACGAGGTCGAAGCCGAAGCCGCCGTCGAGCTGGTCCGCGCCCGCGCCGCCGTACAGGTGATCGTTGCCGTAGTCTCCGAACAGCTGGTCCGCGCCATCGCCGCCCAACAGCACGTCGTCGCCGCCGCCGCTGGACAGGATGTCGTCGCCGCCGCCTCCGGCCAGGCGATCGGCCAGACCCCCGGTCAGCACCGTCTCGTTGCTCGCGCCGCCCAGGAAGTCTAGGGCGAGCGTGAAGCCGGTGAACGTCTCTATGTCCGTGAAGTGCAACCCTGGCTCGCTGGCGGCGGCGTTCACGTTCAGGACGATCGGGCCCTGCAGGAAGAGCGGCAGCTCGAACGCCACGGTGTCCGAACCCGCGCCGCCGGCGATCGTCAGGCCCTTGGTCAAGGTCCCCGGGCTGGCCGAGACATGGATGACGTCGTCGCCATTTCCGCCCCCGACGAAGGTCAACTGCTGAGCCTCGCCGCTCGGCGCGGCGTCGAGGGAAATCTGGTCGTTCCCGTCGCCCGCGTTGACTTCCAGATCGCCGAAGTCGGCGGCGATCGTGTCGTCTCCGGCCTCGCCGGCGTAATAGTCGGCGCCGTGCATCCCCTGCAGGCTGTCGTTTCCGTCGCCGCCGTAGAGCCAATCGTGCCCCGCCGAACCCCGGATGATGTCGTCGCCGCCGTCGCCGTACAGGTGATCCACGCCGCCGTCGGCGTCGTAGCCGAGCGAGATCGACCCGCCTCGCAGCACGTCGGCGCCGTCGCCGCCATGGATGGTGTCGTTGCCCAGCGAGCCCACGAGAATGTCGTTGCCGCCGCCGCCGGCCAACTGGTCGTCACCGCCGCCGCCCAGCAGCATGTTGGCGTTGTCGTTGCCGGTCAGCCTGTCCGCGCCGGTCCCGCCGACGATGTCCTCGATGTCGATCAGGGTGTCCCAGCCCCAACCCGTGTTCTGCTGGCCGGTCAGGGTCAGATTGACGGTCACGCCGCTGGTCGCGTCGCCATAGTCGGCGACATCCCCGCCGTTGACCGAGATCTCGGCGGTGACGTTCGTCTGGTTGACCAGCAGGGAGGGCGCGCGCTCGCCTCCCGTACCGCCATCCAGCACGTCGTCGCCCGCGCCGCCCCGGAGCGAATCCAGGCCGCCAAGCCCCGAGAGGCTGTCGTTGCCGCCGCCGCCGTCGATCGAGTCGCCGTCGCTTGTTCCAACCAGGACGTCATCGCCCGGCGTTCCCGAGATCAAAGCCATGAGAACCCCCGCATACCGAACTTTCGACCTAACAAGACCAGGACCGCCGGGTCCAGTCCTGGTTAGCGGGCGGCGCCCCGGCTACGCACAAACGCTTAGGCGCCCATCCCGATTTGCACGGCGCGACGGAAGCGCTTAAGCCGCCGACATGACCGACCTTTCTTCCTCCCCTGTCGACCTCGACGGCAAGAAAGCCACCGCCCGCGCCTGGTTCGAAAACCTGCGCGACCGGATCTGCGCGGAGTTCGAGCGCCTGGAGGACGAGGCCCCCGCCGAGCTCTATGCCGGCGAGCCGGGCCGTTTCGCGCGCAAGCCCTGGAATCGCGACGCCGGCGGCGGCGGGGTGATGTCGATGATGCACGGCCGCCTGTTCGAGAAGGTCGGGGTGCACGTCTCGACGGTGTTCGGGACCTTCACGCCCGAGATGGCCAAGACCATGCCCGGCGCCGACGAGGATCCCCGGTTCTTCGCCACCGGGATCAGCCTGATCGCCCACATGCGCAATCCGCGCGTGCCGGCCGTGCACATGAACACCCGCTTCATCGCCACCACGAAAAGCTGGTTCGGCGGCGGCGGCGACCTGACCCCCCTGCTCGGCTATCAGCGCCAACAGGACTTCCCCGACGCGATCGACTTCCACGCCGCCTATCAGCGCGCCTGCGACGCCCACGATCCGGCCTGGCACGCCAAGTACAAGGCCTGGTGCGACGAGTACTTCTTCCTGCCCCACCGCAACGAGCCGCGCGGGATCGGCGGAATCTTCTACGACCATCACGACAGCGGCGACTGGGCCCGCGACTTCGCGTTCACGCAGGACGTCGGCAAGGCGTTCCTGGAGATCTACCCCACCCTGGTCCGCCGCCGGATGGGCGAGGCCTGGAGCGCCGAGGAGCGCGAGCAGCAGTTAGTGCAGCGCGGCCGCTATGTGGAGTTCAACCTGCTCTACGACCGCGGCACGATGTTCGGCCTGAAGACCGGCGGCAACGTCGAGTCGATCCTCAGCTCGATGCCGCCCGAGGTGAAGTGGCCGTAGAGGCCTAAGGCGCCGGCGGCCAGGACGGCGCGCCGCCTGCCAGGAAGCGCGCCGCGAACTTCGCCACCTGCCCTTGGCTGGGCTTGTCGGGGATCGTGGCCTTGCCGGGCGGAAAATAGTTGCCGTGGTCGTACTTCAGGTCGTCGGCGACCGTGAAGCCCCAGGCCTTGGGGCTGCGGGTGCGCGGCCACTTGGCGCCGTAGCGGCCCAGCGCCCCGGCCATGTCGTCGTCCTTGTCGCCGAAGAAGACGTGGCCCGCCCAGTCGCCGATCGGATAGGCCAGCTTCAGCACCATGTCCTGCAGCGAGGCCAGGTAGGTCAGATGGCCGCTGTTGGCGACGGCGGTGTTGTAGGGCCGCTCCAGGCAGTCGGCGTCGGTGGCCGCGGCCGTCAGGCAGACGCGCGAGGCCTTGCGGCTCAACCCCGCCACCGCCTCCAGCGTCAGCCGGCCGCCCAGGCTGTGGGACAGGAAGCAGAAGTCGGCGGCCCCGCGCAGGGTGGTGTTGGCGAACCGGGCCACGGCCTTGCCGCCGTTGACCGCGTCGCGCCACTCGCCCGGATAGTTGATCGCCGGGATGATGAAGTCGCCGGGCCACAGCACCCCGACCATCAGGAAATGCGGCGGCAGCAGCGGCGCCAGCTTGTCCTCCAGCCGCGCCAGGGAGCACAGGCCGCTGGCGTAGGACACGTTGAAGCCGTGCACGGTGAAGACCAGGGTGCGCCCCGCCACGCGCTGGGCCGCTTCGCTGGGGGTCAGCGACCTCATCAGCGGCTTGGCGGCCTTGCCGTCGCCCTCGATCAGGTAGGGATCCTTGCGCAGGCCGCCGCCGACCGCCTCGTAGCGCAGGTTCAGGTACAGGCTCATGACCGCCTCAGCTGTCGCGCGGCCGGACCGCCCGGGCGCTGGCCGTCAGCGCGCTGACCAGATCCTTGGCGATCGGCGCGATCGGCACCGCCAGCAGGCCGATCAGCGCCGCGATGCGCGGATCAATGGGCTCGGCCGGCGTCGACAGCAGGATCCCGGCCGTCACCGCCAGCACCACCGCGACCAGGCCGGACAGCGCGCGGGCGGTGTTGCGATAGGCCTGTTCGGCCAGGTCGAAGGCCGCGTCGAGGTGCGCTTCGACCGCCGCCTCGACCCTCCCGATCAGGTTTATCTCGGCCTCGCTGAGCGCCGAGCCGGCGGTCAGCTTGCCGGCGGCCTTGCCCAGGGCCGCGGCGTCGACATTGCCGATCACCGCCAATTGGCCCGCCGTGTCGGGATTGAGGCCCAGCCGCAGCAGCGACCGGATCACGCCGATCTGGTCGTCGCGGTCGCGGCCGTTGATCCAGTGGGCCATGATCACGGCCTCCCACTGGTCGCCGGCGGCGCGGACCAGGACCTTGTCGAACATCCGCAGGACCTTGCGGATATGGCCGAAGCCGATGCGCGAGACGCCGCCGCCGGGCACGGCCTTGAGGGCGTCGACCAGGGCCATCGCGGCCAGGCCCAGACCGCCCATGGCGGCGATCGTCGCGATCACGTCGTCGAACTTGTCCATCAGCCTCCCCTCTTATTGTTCAGGGAAGATACGCCAATTACAAGCCTTGCATACCGACGTTATGCAATCGATCCGTGCACTGGATCAGGCCTTGGGACACTTGGCTCCGGTGTCGATCCAGGCCTTCACCAGCTCGCCGAACCGCGCCTGGGTGCCCGGCGCGGGCAGGCGGCCCTCGCCGGGATTCCAGGCCCAGCCGACCAGGCGATCCTCGGCCATGTGGTGGTGCAGTTGCGCCAGGTTCTTGCCGCCGTTGCGGGCCGGGTCCTTGATCTGGGCGCAGATCGCGCCCAGCGACTTGCCCTGCCAGGCCATCTCGACCGGGGCCAGGGCCCATTTCGGGTCGCCGGGGATCGACTTGATGTCCACGCCCAGGGTGGGGACGTTGGCGGGGCCGTGGCACGAGCTGCACGGCATGCCCACCGGCCCGTGGCCGCTCTGCCCCCCGACCATCGGCGGATTGTGCGCATGGCGGTCGTCGCCCTGGGTCGGGGCGCGCTGGACGGGGTGGCAGTTCATGCAGCGCGGACTGTTGATCACCTTGCCGGCCTCGGCGAACAGGGCCAGCGAGCGGGCGGCCGGATCCTGGATCGACACGAAATCGGCGGCGCTCTTCAGGGTCTCGGGCGGCGGCGCGGCCGCCGTCCCGGCGACGACGGGCGGCGCGGCGGCGCGAACGCTGGACAGCAGCGCCCCGCCGGCCATCAACGAACCGGCGACGAGCACGACGGTGACAGCTCTCATGATCCTGGACTCCCGCGTTTCAGCCGGAACGGCTGAGCTGCGGTCCAGGTTGCCAGAATTCAGCCGTTGCGAGTGAGAAAGGCCTCGATCCAGCCAGCCACCCGCAGCCGGTCGTTGGCCCCGCCGAGGCTCGCGATCGCCGCGTCGGCCTGGGCGTCGCTGAACCGGCTGCCGCGCCGGGCCTCGATCAGGGCCCGCGCATAGGCCGGGTCGAACTCGGGATGGAATTGCATCGAGATCGCGGGCCGGTCGTCATAGACCAGGATCCCGGCGGGGGTGAAGGCGCTGCCCGCCACGGCCCGGGCGGCCGGGGGGATCACGATCACCTGGTCCTGGTGCGAGGCGGGAACGGCGGCCTTGGCGTCGCCGTCCATCCAGGGTTGGGCTTCGGCGACGTCATAGACATGCAAGCCCACGCCCCAGCCCTTGTCGGATTTCACGACCTTGCCGCCGAACGCCTCGGCCATGATCTGGTGGCCGAAACAGACCCCGACCAGAGGCTGGTCGCGCGCCTCGACCAGGAAGGCCTTCAGCGGCGCGATCCACGGCAGGTCGTCATAGACCCCGGCCGCCGAGCCGGTGACGACATAGGCGTCGCACTCGGCAGGGTCAGCGGGCAGGACGCCGGCCTGGACATCGTAGGTGACATAGGCGTGGCCGGGGCCCAGCAGGTCCTGGAACATGGTTCCGTAGCGGCCGAACTCCAGCTGGAGCTGTTCCGGCGGTTCGCCGGTCTCGAGCAGGCCGATCTTCATGGGCAGGAGCCTCCAACGCGTCGACGTCAGCTATAGGCAAGCGCCCCGCGCCCTTCGAGGCCCTAGAACACCATCCCCTGCGCGACCGCCTTCAGCCGTTCGATGGCCGAGAACTTGTCCTCGATGAAGTCCTGGTCGATCCACCAGATCTCGACCTCGCGCATCACCTCGCCGACCATCGGGCCCTTGGGCACCCCGGCCTTCAGGATCTCTTCCCCGGTCAAGGGGAAGGCCGGCGGGGTCCAGCTTTCGCCCAGGGCCAGCAGGCCGCGCCATTGCGGCGTGGTGGCGGTGCGGCCCGCGGCCGCCCAGGCCAGCTTGACCCGGTCGCTGAAGGTCTTGAGCCCCAGGGCGTAGACCGCCCGGCGGGTCTCGCGCGGGCTCATCCAACTGACGATGCGCGGCGACTTGCCGACCGCCTCGACCAGCCTCTCCTTCAGGGCGTTGGACAGCCGCAGCCGCTCGGCCATCTGCTCGGCGAGCTTGGGATCGTCGGGGATCAGGGCCGCCAGGCGCAGCTCGGGGTCGTTCTCGAACAACTGCTCGGTCTCGATGGTCATCAGCCCCTCGAAACGGGCCAGGGACTTCACGGACGGCAGGATCGAGGACAGCACGCTGGTGGCCGCCATCAGCCGCAGGGCGGCGCGCGGATCCTCGGCCGCCAGCAGCTTCAAGAGCTCCTTCTGGGTGCGCTCGGCGGCGCGGCCCTCGACCATGCCCTTCAGCGCCTTGCAGGCGGCCAGGGCCTTCTGGTCGGCGTCGCCCTTGCCGTACCAGGCGTGGAAACGGAAGAACCGCAGGATGCGCAGATAGTCCTCGCGGATGCGTGTCATCGGATCGCCGACGAACACCACCCGCCCGTCGCGCGCGTCGTTCACGCCTTCGCCGGTCGGGTCGTACAGCCGGCCGTGGATGTCGACATAGAGGGCGTTGAAGCGGAAATCGCGGCGCTCGGCGTCCTGGTCCCAGTCCTGGGTGAACGACACCACCGCCCGGCGGCCGTCGGTCGAGACGTCGCGGCGCAGGGTGGTGATCTCGTAGGGGCGGCCGCTGGAGATGGCCGTGACCGTGCCGTGGTCGACGCCGGTGGGGATGGCGCGCAGGCCCGCCTCGCCCAGCGCCTCGATCACCTGGTCGGGGGTCAGGGTGGTGGCGATGTCGATGTCGTCGATGGGCTTGCCCATCAGGGTGTTGCGCACGCAGCCGCCCACGAAGCGCGCGCAGCCGGGGAAGCCCCGCGCTTCGAGCGCCGCGATCACGGCCTGGGTTTCCGGCAGCGCCATCCACGGCGCCACGCCTATCGTCTCGGTGTTCACGCTGTCCCCCACGGTACGCCACACGCCCCGGCGAGCGGGGCGACGCATTTCAGACGATTATCGCGGGGGAACAAGCCCGTTGATAACCTTAACCATAGATTTTTCCGTGGTTTACGCTGGGTGAGCCTAGGTCGGCTCGGGCGTTTCGTCCGGCGCGTGCAGACGCTCGTACAGCCCCCGCAGCATGCCCGCCGTCGCCCCCCAGATGAACCGTTCGTTCCAGGGCATGGCGTAGAAGAACCGCCGCTCGCCGTCCGGCAGGTCGCGATGCTGGCGCTGATGGTTGCCAGGATCCATCAGGAACGAGAACGGCGTCTCGAACACGTCGGCCACCTCGTCGGGGCTGGGTTCGACCGTGGCGGCCGGGTCGATGAAGCCGACCACCGGCGTGACGTGGAAGCCGGTCACCGTGCGGTAGCCGTGCAGCAGGCCGGCCAGGGTGACGAACTTCGGATCGAGGTTCACCTCTTCCTGGGCCTCGCGCAGGGCGGTCTCCCACGGCGTTTCGCCCGGGTCGCAGCGGCCGCCGGGAAAGGCGATCTGGCCGGTGTGGCTGCGCAGGGTGTCGGCCCGGCGGGTCAGCAGCACGGTCATGCCCGCCTCGCGCTCGACCAGGCCCACCAGCACGGCGGCGGGGCGCAGCGCATGGGGATTGTCGGGCCGCAGGTCGGGATTGAGGTCGAAGTCCGAGCGCGCGGCGTCCAGGCTGGGGTCGTAGGCGTCGATCGGATCCAGCTTGCTCGTGATCCATGCCCGCCGCTCGTCACGGGTCATGGTCACGATCGATGCGCCCCGGCCGGGGCGATCGGGAACCAGGCGCCGTTCGAGGCCACGCCTAGGCGCGGCCCCTCGGGCGTGTCGCGCTCGGCGGCCAACTCGGCCAGCTCGTAGAACACCGGCCGGGCGATCAGCGCCTCCAGCCCGCGCCGCACGTGCAGATAGGGCCGGGGCTCGCCGGTCGCCGGATCGGTCTCGACCCGGATGGCGTTGTCGGGGCCCGCCTCGACCACGTCGCCGACATTGGTCTCGAAGCGAAGCGTGTCGCCGACCCCATCCTTACCTGGAAGGAAGTCCACCCGCGTGGCGATGAAGGGCGCGTCCTCGACCTGGATCTTCAGCTTCTCGACCGGCGTGACCAGGTGATAGCCGTCCGGATCGAGTCGCAGCACGGTCGAGAACAGCCGCACCAGCGCCTCACGGCCGATCGGCGTGCCTTCGTGGAACCAGACCCCGTCCTTGCGGATGCGGATGTCGATGTCGCCGCAATGCTCCGGATGCCACAGGTGCACCGGCGGCAAGCCGCGCGCGCCCGCTTCCTTGGCGGCGGCGGTGACGCCTGCGAGGCCGGAAGGTGTGGGATCGACGGTCATGGGTTTCAGGTAGGGCAAGCCGGCCTTTGGCTCAAGGCTCGCCGGCCCTCCCCCTGTGGGGGAGGCGATCGCGAGGCGATCGGTGGGGGAAGTTTTTGGATCGACGGTCCAGGACCCTGCCTATTGCCGATCGCTCCCCCCTCCGTCGGCTACGCCGACACCTCCCCCACAGGGAGAGGAATGCGGATCGGACCCACCAGGCCTGCGTCGCCGCCCTCGACCAGCGCCTTGACCAGCACCCGGCGCTGATCGGCCGGACCGGGCATGGTCGCCTGGGCGGCGGGCTCGGCCGAGAAGCCGACGCGGTCGAAATAGGGGGCGTCGCCGACCAGCAGCACCGCACGCCAGCCGGCCTTGGCGGCCGCCTGGCAGGCGGCTTCGACCAGGGCCTGGCCCAGGCCGTGGCTGCGCTCGTCGGCGTCGACCGCCAGCGGGCCGAGGAAGGCGACGCTCGTACCGCCCACCGTGACTGGCCAAAGACGCACGCTGCCGATCACCCGACCTTCCAGCAGGGCCACGAACGAGCAGTCGTCCAGCTTGTGGTTGCCCTCGCGCAGGCGCTCGGACGACTTGGCGAAACGGCCGGGGCCAAAGGCGCGATCGACCAGCACCTCGACGGCGCGGGCGTGCTCGGGACGCTCGATCAGGATGGAGGGCAGCAGCGGCGAAGGTGCGACAGCGGAAGACGACATGGGCGCTTAACGATCCGAAACACGAAAAGGGGACATAGCCCCGGATCGTGACGCGGCCGAGACGGCCGCTTCCGGGGCGTTCAGACGCGGACTCCGGTCCGCGCGGCGCAGATTCGTCGCATGGCGGCGCTTTCCTTCCGTTGGAGGGGCGCGAAATAGGGCCTAGGGCGCTTGGCGTCAATGAAATCAACTGTCGCATCAAACAATCTCAATTGCGGTGACGCTCGCTCGGGGACATGGTCCGCCGCGATGACCGACCTCCCCCCCGATCCCGACTCCGTCCCTTCGGCCATCGAAGCGACGGACACCTCGATGCGTGCTCTGCTGAAGCAGACCGACTTCGTGTTCTTCTGGGCCGCGCGCTTCGTCGCCACCCTGGCCGTGCAGATCCAGGCCGTGACGATCGGCTGGCAGGTCTACACCCTGGCCCGCGAGACCGGACATAACGAGGGCCAGGGGGCCTTCCTGCTGGGCATGGTGGGCCTGGCCCAGTTCATCCCGCTGTTCTTCCTGACCCTGACCGCCGGCGAGACCGCCGACCGCCATGACCGCAAGGCGATCATGACCGCCGCCATCGGCGTCGACATCCTGTGCGCCGGGGGCCTGGGGCTGCTGGCCTGGTCGGGACACACCGCGCTGTGGCCGATCTTCGCCATCGCCGTGCTGTTCGGGGCCGGCCGCGCCTTCCTGTCGCCGGCCTCCAGCGCCATGGGACCGATGCTGGTGCCGCGCCCGCTGCTGCCGCGCGCCATCGCCTGGAACTCGCTGTCCTGGCAGAGCGCCTCGATCATCGGCCCGGCCCTGGGCGGTTTGCTGTGCGCCGTCTCGCCGGCCACGGCCTTCGGGGCGTCGGTGGGCCTGTTCCTGATCGGCGGCCTGCTGCTGACCTTCATCCGCCAGTCGACCAAGCCAGTCGTGCAGCCGGGTTCGCGCTGGACCCTGATCAAGGAAGGCCTGGCCTATACCTGGCGCAACAAGATCGTCTTCGGCTCGATCTCGCTGGACCTGTTCGCCGTGCTGCTGGGCGGGGCCACGGCCCTGCTGCCGGTCTTCGCCCGTGACGTGCTGCACGTCGGGGCCGAGGGCTTCGGGATCCTGCGCGCCGCCCCCGCCGTGGGCGCGACCCTGGTGGCGATCGTCCTGGCCAGCCATCAGATCCGCCGCCGCGCGGGCCTGCTGATGTTCGGCGCCGTGGCCGTGTTCGGCGCGGCGACGGTGGTGTTCGGCCTGTCGCAATGGGTCTGGCTGTCGGTGGCCGCCCTGGTGGTGCTGGGCGGGGCCGACATGGTCTCGGTCTATATCCGCCAGACCCTGGTGCAGCTGGTCACGCCAGACCCGATGCGCGGCCGCGTCGCCGCCGTGTCGGGCCTGTTCATCAGCGCCTCCAACGAGCTGGGCGAGTTCGAGAGCGGCGTCGCGGCGCGGTTCCTGGGCCCGGTCGGCGCGGCGGTGTTCGGCGGCGTCGGGGCGCTGATCGTCACCGGCGCGTGGGCCAGGATGTTCCCGGAGCTGCGCAAGGCGGACCGGCTGGAGTAGGGCTGAGCCTCTGTTCCAAACTCTCGTTGTCATCCCGGACGAGCGCGCAGCGCGAAGATCCGGGATCGACGCGTGAACTCAGCGCTTCCGGCGGTCCCGGATCGGCGGCCCTGCGGGCCTTGTCCGGGATGACAAGCGTTGTTGGTGAGTTAGCTGCTAGCCAGCTTCCGCAGCGCCTCGCCCGTCATGCGCCGCACGACCCACTCGTCCATCGTCGCCGCGCCCAGGCTGTCGTAGAAGGCGATCGACGGGGCGTTCCAGTCGAGCACGGCCCATTCCAGCCGGCCCAGGTTCTCGTCCACGCAGCGCCTGGCCAGGCCGGCCAGCAGCGCCTTGCCCGCGCCGGAGCCCCGGGCGTCGGGCCGCACGAACAGGTCCTCCAGATAGATCCCGTGCCGGCCGACGAAGGTCGAGAAGTTGTAGAACCACAACGCGAACCCCACCGGCGCGCCGTCAATCTCGGCGATGTCGCAGAAGGCCTTGGGATTCTCGCCGAACAGCGCCACCGTGACGTCGTCTTGCGTCGTGCGCACGTCGTCGAGCATCTTCTCGTACTCGGCCAGGTCGCGGATGAACCGCAGGATCAGGGCGCTGTCCTCGGGGACGGCCGGCCTAACAGAGACATTGGCGGCGACGGGCATATGGCGGTCTCTTCGGACTATCTGGATTTCGTGCTCGAACAGCTGGCCCCTGTCGGGCCGCTGACCTCGCGCAAGATGTTCGGCGGAGTCGGGCTCTACGCCCAAGGCCTGTTCTTCGCCCTGGTCGACGACGACACCCTGTACCTCAAGGGCGACGAGGCCCTGCGCCCCGACTTCGAGGCGGCCGGCAGCACCCAGTTCGCGCCGTTCGGCATGAGCCCCATGGCCTATTGGACCGCCCCGGCCGCGGCCCTGGACGATCCCGACCTGATGGTCGACTGGGCGCGGAAATCGATCGCGGTGGCGGCGGCGCGGAAGACGCGGCCCCCGCGCTGATCGGTCAGCCGATCACCACCCCCGGCGGCGGAACGCTGTCCTCGGGCACGAAGAAGTCCGGCATCAGGGTGGCGGTCGGGTCCACGCGGTATTTGTCGAAGTCGCGCTCGCCCTCGCCGTACAGGAACGTGTCGTCGATCACGAACTGGCCGGTGAACTCGCGCGACGGCTTGAGGAACATCGCGTGGGCCGCGTCGGCCATGATCTCGACCGTGCGGCAGTGCTTGAGGCCTTCCTCGCCGGTCAGCGCGAACTGGATGGCGGCGGTGGCGATGGCGGTGCGCGGCCACAGGGCGTTGCAGGCCACGCCGTCGGCGCGGAACTCCTCGGCCATGCCCAGCATGCACAGGCTCATATTGTACTTGGCCATCGAATAGGCGACGTGCGGCGCGAACCAGCGGGGCTTGATGTCCAGCGGCGGCGACAGGGCCAGGATGTGCGGATTGGCCGACTTCTTCAGGTGCGGCAGGCAGATCTTCGAGGTCAGGAACGTGCCGCGCCCGTTGATCTGGTGCATCAGGTCGTAGCGCTTCATGTCGGTCGACAGCGTGCCCGTGAGCGAGATCGCCGAGGCGTTGTTCACGCAGATATCGATCCCGCCAAACGTCTCGACCGCCTTGTCGACGGCCGACTGGACGCTGGCCTCCTCGCGCACGTCCACCACAAGCGGCAGGGCCTTGCCGCCGGCCGCCTCGATCTCGGCGGCGGCGGTGTAGATGGTGCCGGGCAGCTTGGGATGGGCCTCGGCGGTCTTGGCGGCGATGACGATGTTGGCGCCGTCGCGGGCCGCGCGCAGGGCGATGGCCAGGCCGATGCCGCGCGAGGCGCCGGTGATGAAGAGGGTCTTGCCAGCTAGGCTGCTCATGCTTCTGCTCTCGATGCGGTTCTGGCCGGAACGGCGCCGGCCCGGGCGATCACACGGTGGACGGGACCCTGATCCTTCGGCGTGGACCCGGCAAGGCGGATGATCGGCGTCAGCCCCCCGCGCCCGTGGTCTCGACCGACAGGGCCCAGAGGCGGTCGGCGGCCTCGGGGTCCAGGGCGTGGGGCATGACGCCGGACCAGGGATGCTCCTTGCTCCACGGAACGGCCTGGGCCAGGTCTTCCAGATAGAGGCCGCCGGTCCCGTCCAGTTCCGCGCCGACGGCCGCCCAGACGCTGGTCGAAGCGCCCTGGGCGGGGGTCTTGAAGCCCTCGCGGGGATTGCCGTCGTCGTCGAGCCAGCCCATCGCCTTCTGCTCCTCGATCGGCAGGTGGCGCTGCAGGGGCGTGAAGATGCCGCCGGGCATCACGGCGAAGGCGCGCACGCCCTGATCCTTGAACCGCTTGTCGAAGCCCACCGCGAACAGGGCGTTGGCGGTCTTGGCCTGGCCGTAGCTCTCCCACTTCTCGTAGGGGTGCGAGCGGAAGTGCGGGTCGTCGAAGTTCATCGGCGCGCGGCGGTGGCCGATCGACGACAGCGACACCAGCCGCGAGCCCCAGCCCGACCTGGCGCCGGCCACCAGGTTCGGGGCCAGCAGCACCGACAGCAGGAAGTGGCCGAAGTGGTTGGTGCCGATCTGCATCTCCAGCCCGTCCTCGGTGTAGGCGAGCGGGCAGGCCATGACCCCGGCGTTGTTGATCAGCAGGTTCAGCGGGCGGTCGCCCCAGCGCTCGGCGAAGGCCCGGATCGACTTGAAGCTGGAAAGGTCCAGCATCGACCAGCTGACCTTGCCCTTCGCCGTCTTCTGGAGATCGGCGACGGCGGCCTCGGCCAGATCGGGCTTGCGGACGGCGATCACCACCTCGGCCCCAGCCTCGGCCAGGGCGCGGGCGGTCTCGATCCCGATGCCGGTGGCGCCGCCGGTGACGATGGCGACCTTGCCGGTCAGATTCTGGCCGGCCACGACCTCGCGAGCGTCGGTGTAGGGCCCGAAGGGCGACTTGATGCGATCGGCCATGATGTTTCGCTCCCGTTCGATTTTTATCGTTGTGTCGGACGCTACAGCTGCAGAACCAAAATCCCCAAGGCGATCGCCAGGCACAGCGGCCCGTAGGCGCGGCGATTGAGCGTCGCGAACGGCGTGCCCTCGGCATAGCGGAAGACGGGCGGGACGTAGGTCGCCAAGCCCCGGCCGGCGAAGACCGCGAACAGCAACCAGCGCGCGGCCTTCAGCCAGCCGTCCCAGGGCGTCGAGCTCAGGGTCGCGGCGACCAGAGCGCCGCCCGCCGCCAACGCCAGGGCGACCCCCGCGGAGGCCAGGAATCCCGGCGCGCGCATGCCGCGGGTGCGCCCCACCACGTGCTCGACCATCGAGGCCTCGTCATGGCCCGGCCAGCGACCGCCCAGCCCCCAATAGAGGTGGACGCCCGCCAGGGCGAACAGGGCCGCCGCCACGATCAGGGCCAGGGCCACCTCACCCGACCTTGCTGAAGTCCGGCGCGCGGCGCTCGGCGAAGGCCATGAAGGCTTCCCGCGCCTCGGCGGTTTGCAGGCGCTGGCCGAACAGCTCGCCTTCCCTGTCCATCAGGGCCGAGATCGTCTCGGCGTCGCGCATCAGCGACTTGGTGGCCGTCAGGGCGCCCAGCGGACGCTTGGCCAGTTGGTCGGCGGCGGCGCGGGCCTTGGCGCGCAGGTCGGCCAGCGGCACGCAGGCGTTGGCGATGCCCCAGGCGGCGGCTGTCTCGCCGCTGACCGCCTCGCCCAGGGCGAACATGGCGTAGGCGCGGGCGTGGCCGATGCGGGCCGGCAGCAGCAGACTGGAGGCGGCTTCCGGCACCAGGGCCAGGTTGACGAACGGCACGGTCAGCTTGGCGTCGGGGCTGGTATATACCAGGTCGCAGTGCAGCAGCATGGTCGTGCCCACGCCCACGGCCTGGCCCTGGACGGCGGCGACCAGCGGCCGCTTGGCCTTGGCCAGGTTCTTCAGGAACCGCATCACATGGCGCTCGCCGGTGAAGGCGCCGGTGGCCTGGGCGGTGAAGTCCTGCAGGTCGTTGCCGGCGCTGAAGCTGTCGCCGTCGGCCTGGAACACCACCACCCGCACGGTCGGCTCGCTCTCGGCCCGCTCGAGGCTGTCGGCCAGCACGCCGTACATGGCGTTGGAGAGCGCGTTCTTCTTGTCCGGACGGGCCAGGGTGATGGTCATCACGCCGGCGTCGACGGCGACCTGAACGTGATCAGTCATGAGGGGTCTCCTTTGGGGAACTTCGATTGCAGGCTGGTCAGCCAGCGCGACACCACGGCGATCTCGTCGTCCGTGAAGCCTTCGGTGAGATGGGCGTTCAGGCCCTCGACCCCGGCCTTGGCCTCCTCGCGGGCCGTCTCGCCATGGGGCGTCAGGTGCAGGCGGAAGGCGCGGCCGTCCTTGGGGTCGGGCCGGCGCTCGACCAGTTCGGCGCGGACCATGCGGTCGACCAGGCCGGTCATGGCCGAGGGGGCCAGGTCCAGGGCCTCGGCGGCCTCGCCGATCAGGGCGCCGTCCTTCTGGCCCAGCACGAACAGGGCCCCGGACTGGGCGGCGGTCAGCCCGCCCTTGGCGGCCATCTTGGCCTCGACATAGCGCTGCACCCTGCGGTGCGCGACGTTGAGCAGGAAGACGAGGCGGCGATCGGGGGGCGTGCTCATGGCGGGCAAGATTATAGTTCGCGCACGAAATATCAAACGATTGTTTCGGCCTCATGTAGAAATTATTCAACCAGATGGTTGACTCTTTGCGGGCCGACCTACACATTCAACCACATGGTTGAATTACTTGCCCCTCAGTTGGACACCGTCTTCCATGCCCTCGGCGACGCCACCCGTCGCCGGATGCTTCGCGAACTGGCCAACGGCGAACGGACGGTGGGCCAGCTCGCCGAGCCCTTCGCGATCTCGCTGGCGGCCGCCTCCAAGCACATCAAGGCCCTGGAGAACGCCGGCCTGATCCAGCGCGAGGTCCGCGGCCGCACGCACCTGTGCCGCCTGGAGCCCGGCCCGCTGGCCGGCGCCCACGAGTGGCTGAACTTCTACGAACACTTCTGGACCAGCCGTCTCGACGTGCTCGACCGGCTCCTCCGCGAGGAGGACGCCCGCAAGACCCCGCCCACCAGACAAGGAGACGACCAATGACGGAACTCGCGACCCTGGACGCCTATGGCGAACTGATCGAGCCGATGACCCTGAAGATCCAGCGCCTGCTGCCCGGGCCCGTCGATCGCGTCTGGGCCTATCTGACCGAGAGCGAACTGCGCCGCCAATGGCTGGCCTCGGGCCAGATGGACGTGAAGGCCGGCGCGCCGTTCACCTTCACCTGGCGCAACGACGAGCTCAGCGACCCGCCCGGCCGCCGCCCCGACGGCTTCTCCGCCGAACACAGCCTGGAAAGCCGCATCCTCGACCTGGAGCCCGGCCGCAAGCTCACCATCGCCTGGAACACCGGCGAGGTGTCGTTCGAGCTGGAGCCCGCCGGCGACAAGGTGCTGCTGACCGTCACCCACCGCCGCGCGCCCGACCGCACCACCCTGCTCAATGTCAGCGCCGGCTGGCACACCCACCTGGACATCCTTGTCACCAGGATCAGCGGCAAGCCGCAGACGGCGCCGTTCTGGGACGCCTGGACCCGGCTCAAGGCCGAGTACGACAAGCGCCTGCCGGCCTGAGGCCGACACAGGTCGGGACTACGGATGGGGACAGGCGCATGCGCCCGTCCCCATTCTAGTGTTCGGCGGACCGGTACCAGTTCACCCCGTCCGCGTCCGCCTCGCGAACCGCAGTCCCCCGCCCGATCAGGCAGTTGAGGTGGGCCAGGGCCTCGCCGGTGGCCATGCCCAGCAGGTCGGGACCGATCGGCCGCGCGAACAGGGCGCCGAACACGTCGACGGCCCGCTTGGGTTCCGAGAGCTTGCCCTCCAGCCGCCCCAGCCCGCGCTCGTGGCCGCCGATCAGGTGGTCGATGCGGGCGTGCAGCCCCCGGAACGGGTCGTTGTGGGCCGGCAGGACCAGCACCGTGTCCGGCACGGCCGCCTTCACCTTGGCCAGCGAGGTGATCCAGTCGGTCAGCGGATCGGCGTCCGGCTCGGTCGGATGCACCGAGACGTTGGACGAGATCCGGGGCAGCACCTGGTCGCCGGAGATCAGCACGTCCAGCTCCGGGCACCACAGGCAGGCGTGGTCGGGCGAATGGCCCTGGCCCGTCACCACCCGCCAGTCGTGGTCGCCGATGCGGAAGGTCTCGCCGTCGGTCATCCGGCGATAGCTGTCGGGCATCTGGTAGATCGCCTTGCCGAAGCCCCCGAACCGGGCCTTGTAGTTCTCGATCGCGTCGTCGTCCCAGCCGGCGGCGTGGAAGAACCGCACCCCGTCCTCGGGCGCCTCGCGGCCTGTGTCGGCCACCAGCATCCGGCACTGGAAGTATTCCAGCCGGGTCATCCAGAGCCGGACGTCGAACTTGCGGGCGATCCAGCCGGCCAGGCCCACATGGTCGGGATGGAGGTGGGTGCAGATCACCCGGGTGACCGGCCGGCCGTCCAGCGCCCCGGCGAACGCCGCCCGCCAGGCCTGCGAGGTCTCCTTGGTCTGCAGGCCGGTGTCGACCACCGCCCAGCCCTCGCCGTCGGCGATCGCCCAGACATTGATGAAGCCCAGAGAGCCGCCCAGCGGCTGGCGCAGCCACAGGACGCCCGGCGCGACCTCGACGGCCTGGCCCGAACCCGTCTCCGGCGTCGCTTCGAACGGATAGACCAGCCGTGGACGGCGTGGTTCGGGCGTTTCGGGCGCGTCTTCCTCGATCCCGTCTCGCATCTGCGTCCTCCGGTCACAGCCATCGTCATGATTGCGCCCCCGTCGGACGACATCTTGACCCTTGATGCAAGCGGGCCTTAAGTCCGCCGCGAGGAATTTACCCCAGGAGACATCCCCCATGAGGCCTATCGCGATCGGCTTGACGGCCGCCCTCGCGCTCGCCGCGCTTATCCCCGCCACCGTGATCTCGGCGGCGAAGGAAAAGGAAAAGCCGGCAGCCGTCGACGCCAAGGCCCGCGAGGCCGGCATGAAGGCCACGCCGGACCTGATCAAGGCCGCCGGCGTTTCGTGCACCGTCACGGACGCGCGCCTGATCGGCAACGACAAGAAGTCGGCCACCGACTACTACGAAGTCGCCTGCCAGCAAGGCATGGGCTTCGCGGTCGTCGCCAAGAAGGACACGCCGCCGCAGACCTACAGCTGCCTGGAAACCGCCGGCGCCGGCGCCGACGGCAAGCCCAGCGCCCTGCTCTGCGTCCTGCCGGGCAACGCCGACCCCAAGGCCGGCCTCGCGCCCTACCTGGCCAAGACCAACACCGCCTGCGAAATCCAGAACGCCCGCGCCATCGGCGCCGGCGCCAAGAACGCCTATTTCGAAGTCGCCTGTAAGGGCGGCGTCGGCTACGTCATCCAGACCGCCAGCCCGGTCAACATCGACCAGGAAGTCGTCGCCAACAGCTGCCTGCTGTACGAAGAAGGCGGCACCGTCAGCTGCAAGCTGACCGACAAGGCCACCCAGCTGAGCATCGTCGACACGCTGAACACGGCGGCGGGCAAGAACTGCGCGATCAAGGACAAGCGCTACATCCTCAGCACCAAGACCGACAACTACTTCGAAGTCGCCTGCCAGGACGGCAAGGGCTACGTCTACCAGCAGACCGCCACCACCGGCGCGTTCGCCAAGGCCATCGACTGCGCCCAAGCCGGCTTCGTCGGCGGCGGCTGCACCCTGAGCGACGCCGTGGCCGCCCAGACCGAGCAGGCCGGCCTCTACACCAAGCTGGCCACCAAGGCCGGCTTCGACTGCAAGGTCGAGAAGTACGGCATGCTGCCCAGCAACGATCCCCGCAAGGAGATCGTCGAACTGAAGTGCTCCAACCGCCCCGACGGCGGCATCGGCATCTTCACCGCCAGCAGCAACATCGTCTACGACTGCATCACCTCGGAAATGAACGGCTACCGTTGCAGCTTCACCAAGCCGGACGCCGCCTTCTCGCGCCTGACGAACGACCTGAAGTCGCTGGGCAAGGGCAGCTGCACCGTCTCGGGCGCTCGCATCATCGGCCAGACCGCCACCGACGGTTATGTCGAAGTGGCCTGCTCGGACGGCCTGCCCGGCTGGGTGATGGCCTATCCGCTGAACACCACCGCGCCGCACGCCAAGGAAGTCCTGTCCTGCCTGCAGGCCAAGGGCGTGGGCGGCGGCTGCAAGCTGCCGACCAACGCGACCAAGAGCTGATCGGGCGCATAGCCTGAACGAAAGAAGCCCGCCGGGAGCGATCCCGGCGGGCTTTTTTCTTTGGCGCGGATTGGGAGGCGGCTCGGGGGATCAGAACCCCGCCCCGACCTTCTCCAGGCTCGAGGCCATCTGCTTCAGGCGCTTGTCCAGCTCGGCCATCGTGCGGTTCAGCGCCCCTTCGTCGTCGCGCCAGACCTGCAGGGTGCGGCCCCAGACCGCCGACATCGCGGTCAGCCGAGCCGGCGTGGCGTCGACGCCGGCGGCTTCCAGGACGGCGCGGGCGGTCCGGGGGAAGCGCAGGGCCGAGACCACCAGGCTCTCCGAGCGGCTGATGGCGATCAGGGCGGCGCGGTGCGGCTCCATCGCCTCGATCCGGGCCATGGCGGCGTCGAACAGGCGATCGTGCGTGGTCGCGTCGTCGGCCGAGGCCGTGGCCAGGGCGGCGCGGTCGAAGCGGGTCGCCAGGTGGTTCAGCACCGCCCCCTTGCCGTCGGCCCGCGAATAGAGCTCAGCGAACGGAACCTCGGCCTTCAGGGCGATGTCGCGCAGGGTGATCTGCGTCCACGGCCGGTCGGCGGCCAGGGCCAGGGCCGCGGCGGCGGCGCGATCGAGGATGTCTTCGGCGGCGGTCATGGCTGCTGAAATGGCGGGTTCTGGCCCCGCTTACAAGAACCCTCTCCCACGGGGAGAGGGGACGTGCGCCTGTCCCCAATCCGGGCAAGGGTTTACCCGCCCAGCTCCACCGACCGCTTCACGGCGGCGTCCAACGCGCGTGGCAGCAGGTCTCCAAACCCGCCCTCGCCCATCAGCACGCCCAGCGCCGCGGCGGTGGTGCCGCCCGGCGAGGTGACTTGCCTGCGCAGTTCGGCCGGCTCCTCGCCGCCCCGGCCCAGCAGGGCCGCCGCGCCGACGATGGTGGCCCGCGCCAGCTGGGCCGAAGCGGCCGGGTCGAGACCCTGGCCCGCGCCCGCCGCCTCCAGCGCCTCGATAAAGGCGTAGAGATAGGCCGGGGCCGAGCCCGACACGGCGGTCGCGGCGTGCATCAGTTCCTCGTCGTCGAGATCGACCGTCGTGGCGACCGGGTCGAGCAGGGCGTGGGCGCGGGCCCTGGCCTGCGCCGTTTCGGCGAAGATGCTGGCCGTGCCCAGGCCGATGGCGACGGCGGTGGTCGGCATCACCCGGGCCACGGCCCGGCCGCCGAACGCGGCGGAGATGTCGGCGGCGCGCACCCCGGCGGCGATCGAGACGATCACCGCGTCGGGAGCCAGGTGCGGAACGACGTCGGCCACGGCCTCGCGCCAGATCTGCGGTTTCACGGCCAGCAGCACGGTCTTGGCAACGGACAGGGCTTCGAGCGGCGGATTGACGGCCGCGCCAGGAAAGGCGCCGGCGTCGACATGGGGATCACGGACGATCAGGTCGGCGGCGGCGAAGGCCCCTGCCTTGGCCCAGCCCTCGATCAGGGCCCCGCCCATGCGTCCAGCGCCGAGGAGGAGGATGGGGGTGGTCATGGGCGGCTCCGCTGAACTGGACGCCGCTTGCTAGCAGGTCACGCGGGCGGCCGCACCCGCCAAGGCGGAGAGACCTGTCGAAGCTCTAGGATCGCCACCCACGGATGTCGCAACCGCCGTCGGGTCTCATCTTGATCACGACTTCATGCGGATTGAGGCCCTTGGCGATCGCCCCGCATTCCGCTGGGTCCTTCTCGCGCCGTACGTATGAGGGCCCCTGCGACAGATGCTGGCACCCGCTCACGACCGTCGAGACCGCCAGGCATGCAATCCAGATGGCGCTTCCGCGAGGCATCTGGACCGCCGGACCTTAAGCTTGGCCTACGGTCTCGAACATGCAGGCGGCCATGGCCTCGTCGGGGGTCTTGGCGCCGTGCAGCAGGAAGTCGAAGGCGGGATAGAAGCGGTCGGCGGCTTCCACGGCGGCGTCGATCATCGAGGCGGCCTGGGCCATGGTCGGGCGCTCGCCGGCCGGCAGGGCCAGGGCGTGGCGGAACACGACTTCGCCGTCGTCGGTCCAGACCTCGAAGTGGCCCAGCCAGACGCGCTGGTTGATCATCGACAGCAGTTCGTAGGCGGCGGGGCGCTTGGTCTTGGTGGCGCGCAGGTCCAGCGACAGGCACAGCTGCAGGCAGTCGGCCTCGGGCCGCCAGGCGAACCACAGCTCGTAGTCTTTCCAGTCGCCGGTCAGGGCGAAGGCCAGGTCGCCGTCCTCGGTGCGGTCGAACGTCAGGTTCTCGGCCGCAAGGACGTGCTCGACGACCTCGAGGGGATCCATCGCCAGCAGGACGTCGTCTTCTTCCGGTTGGGTGTCCATAAGAACCTTTGGCCCCCGGGGAGGGACAGGCCGTGGGGCCCGTCCAAATCACCCACTCAAGGGACTCTAATCTGCTTCGCGGGCGGCGTCACAACCGCCTTCACGCTGAACGGGAACGAAACTCGCCTATTCGGCCGCGTTATCGCTACCAGCGGCGGCCTTCTTGGCCGGGGCTTTTTTGGCCTTCAGCTCGGCGACTTCGGCTCGAAGCGCCGCCACTTCCGCCTTCAAGGCCTCGAAATCGTCGCGCCGGATCAGGTCGAACTCGGCGGCTAGGCGATCGGCCTGGGCCCGCATCGCCGTCTTGGCTTCCTCGCCGGCGGTCTGGGCGATGCCCATGGCGGCCTGGGTCAGCTTGGCGAATTCGTCGAGGAAGGGGTTTTGGCTGTGCATCGAGATTCCCAAAGCGCCTCGGGGGCGCGGCGCGGTTCGTCGCTGGCCTTATATGGGAAACGAGGGATGAAAGCGAAGTGGGAACGCGGTAGAGGTGCGACCATCTGTCCGTCCGGAGCGCTCGCGGCGTGATCTTCCCCGACATCGACCCCATCGTTCACATCGGCCCCTGGGCGCTGCAATGGGGTCCGCTGGCCCTGCGCTGGTACGCCCTGGCCTATGTCGCCGGCATCCTGCTGGGCTGGCGCTACGCCGTCGTCCTGGTGCGCGACGCCAAGCTGTGGGGCGGCCACAAGCCCACCGCCACGCCAGTGCAGATCGACGACCTGGTGCTGTGGATCACCCTGGGCATCATCCTGGGCGGGCGGATCGGCTACGTGCTGTTCTACATGCTGATGAACGCCGACCAGCGGGCCGGACTAGCGGCCAACCCGCTGGCCGTCTTCAAGATCTGGGAGGGCGGCATGTCCTTCCACGGCGGCTTCCTGGGGGTGTGCGCGGCGATCGCGCTGTTCGCCCGCCAGCAGAAGATCGACATGCTGAAACTGGGCGACCTGGTCGCGCCGGTCGTGCCGATCGGCCTGTTCTTCGGCCGCTGCGCCAACTTCATCAACGGCGAGCTGTGGGGCCGGGCCACCGACCATCCGTTCGGCATGATCTTCTGCAACCGCACGATCCAGGCGGCGAACGGCGGCTCGTGTCCCGCCGGGCCCGAACCGCGCCATCCCAGCCAGCTCTATGAAGCGGCGCTGGAAGGCGTGGTGCTGTTCCTGATCCTCAGCTTCGCGGCCTACAAGCTGAAGTGGCTGCAGCGTCGGGGGGCGCTCGTGGCGACCTTCCTGATCTGCTACGGCCTGTTCCGGGCCCTGCTCGAGAACGTGCGCAATCCCGATCACGGCATGCCCGACTTCCCGCTGGGCCTGACCATGGGGATGATCCTGTCGATCCCGATGCTGCTGGTCGGCGCCTGGCTGCTGTGGCGGGCCCTGCGCGAGCCGGCTCCCGTCCCCGTCGCGGAAGATCATGAGCCTGCTTGACCGCCTGCGGGCCCAGATCGCCCAGGACGGCCCGATCAGCGTCGCCGAGTACCTCACCCGCTGCCTGCACGACCCGCGCGACGGCTACTACGCGACGCGCCCGGCGCTGGGCGAGGGCGGCGACTTCCTGACAGCGCCCAGCGTCAGCCAGATGTTCGGCGAGCTGATCGGCCTGTGGATCCTGGAGACCTGGACCCGCATGGGCCGGCCCGCGCCGGTGCGGCTGGTCGAGATGGGCCCCGGCGACGGGACGCTGATTTCCGACATCCTGCGGGCCGCCAGGCTGCTGCCCGAATTCCTGGACGCCGCCGACCTGTGGCTGGTCGAGGTGTCGCCGCCGCTGCGCGCGGTCCAGGCCGCGAAACTGACGCCCCTGACGCCCAGCTGGGTCGACCGCCTGGAAGCTGTGCCGGCCGGCGCGCCGCTGATCCTGGTCGCCAACGAAGTGCTGGACTGTTTGCCGGCGCATCAGTTCGTGCGGACGGCCGGCGGCTGGGCGGAGCGGATGGTGGGACTGGATGAGAAGGGCGAATTGGCGTTCGGCCTGAAGCCCCTAGGCCCTCCCCCTGTGGAGGAGGCGACCCGAAGGGTCGGTGGGGGGAACCYGCCGAGCCAGCAAACTCCCCCCTCCGTCGATCTTCGATCGACACCTCCCCCAC
>NZ_JBFUAW010000008.1:0-331342 GCF_056406095.1 Caulobacter sp. P1_D6
CCTTCGGCGACACCTCCCCCACAGGGGGAGGGCCTTCAGCCCGCCTAAGCCGCCCGCACCCGGGTGATGACTTCCTCGTACAGGCTGGCCTTCTCGGCCCCCTCGAACGCCCCGTACTCGCACTTGGCCAGGATCGCGGCCGGCGGGAAGATCACGGGGTTGTCCTTGTATTCCGGCGGCATCAGCGCCTTGGCCGCCGCGTTCGGCGTCGGGTAGAGGATCGTCTTGGAGATCTCGGCCCCGGCCTTGGCGTCCAGCAGGTAGTTGATGAACTTGTGCGCGTTGTCCGGACGCGGCGCGCCCTTCGGAATGCACAGGGTGTCGGAGTTCAGCAGGCTGCCTTCCTTCGGGATCACGAAGTCCAGGTCCGGGTTCTCCTTCATCGCCTGGGCGATGTCGCCGTTGTACTCCAGCACCAGGTCCACATCGCCGGCCAGCAGCATGTCCTGGCCGTTGTCGTCGTGGAACGCCTTCACATAGGGCTTCTGGCGGATCAGCATCTTCTCGATCTCGGTGACGAGCTCGGGCGGGATGTTGTTGACGCTGTGGCCCTTGTACTTGGCGGCCAGGCGGATCAGGTCGGCGCTTTCCGACAGCAGGGCGATGCGGCCGTTATACTCGGCGCTGTCGAACAGGTACTTCCAGCTGTCGGGGACGCCCTTCACCTTCTTCTTGTTGTAGCCGATGCCCAGCACCAGCCAGGTGTAGGGCATCGAGTACTTCCGGCCCTTGTCGTAGTCGGGGTCGAGGAAGGCCGGGTCGATGTTCTTGATGTTGGGGATCTTGGCGTGGTCCAGCACCTCCAGCATGCCGGCCTGGCTCATGCGGGTGACGAACTCGTTGGACGGCACGATCACGTCGTAGCCGGCGTTGCCCGCCTTCAGCTTGGCGAACAGCTCGTCGTTGGTCGCGAACAGGCTCATGTTCACGTCGACGCCCGTGGCCTTCTTGAAGTCGTCCAGCGTCGTGTCGCCGATATAGGTGTCCCAGTTGTAGAAGTTCAGCTTGGCTTCCTCGCCGCCGGCCGTCTTGGCGGCCTCGCCGGCGGGCTTCTGGCCGCAGGCGGTGAAGCTGATGCCGATGGCCGCGGCGCCCATGGCCGTCAGCAGCGAGCGGCGGGTTCCCAAAACGCGATTGGAATGAATGCGGTTGGTGCTCATGACCTTGGTGTCTCCCCTCGAATTTGCGTGAACTTGCCTAGCGAGAAATCCAATGCGGCAGCGAAACGTCGATCCCGATATTGGCGGCGATCGTCAGTCCAACCCAGGCGGCGACGGCGATGAGCGCCACGATCGGAACCACGACGACAAGACGAGCGCGCGGGGTCGGCGTGGTTCCCATGTTCCAATCCTAGACCTGACCTTCGACCATCGACGTTTTTACTCCAGACCACCGGGCCAAGGCCCGTCGAAACCCTGGTTCGAGCGCCCCGCCGTCAGGCGTTGCGCAGATACCAGTCATAATCCAGCTGCGTGACCACCTCGCCGAAGCGCGCCTGCTCGGTGCGCTTGACCGAGACGAACATCTCCACGAACCGCTCGCCCAGATAGTCGCGCAGCACCTCGGACGCCTCGAACAGATTGACCGCCGCGTACCAGTCGGTGGGCAGGCGGATCTTCTCCTTGGCCGCGGCCGCGTAGCCGTCGCCGACCACCGCCGGGCCCGGATCGATCCTGTTGCTGATCCCGTGGTGGGCGCAGGCCAGCAGCGCGGCCAGCACCAGGTACGGATTGGCGTCCGCCCCGGCCACGCGGTGCTCCACATGGCGGGTCGGCGGCGGACCGGCCGGCACGCGCAGGCTGACCGTGCGGTTGTTGACGCCCCAGGTCGGGGCGACGGGCGCGTAGCTGTTGGCCTTGAAGCGGCGATAGCTGTTGGCGTTGGGCGCCAGGATGGCCATGCAGTCGGCCATCAGCGCCTTCATGCCGCCGATCGCGTGCCTGAGCAGGGGCGAGCCTTCGAGGTCGTCGGCCGCGCAGAGATTGTTCCCCGCCGCGTCGTTGAAGCTGACATGCACGTGGAAGCCGTTGCCGGCCTGGTCGGCCCAGGGCTTGGCCATGAAGGTGGCCTCGCAACCGTGCTTCAGGGCCACGCCCTTGGCGGCGCGCTTGTAGCGCAGGGCGTCGTCGGCTGCCTCCAGCGCGTCGGGCTTGTGCTTGAGGGTCAGCTCGACCTGGCCCGGGGCGAACTCGGAGATCGCCCCTTCCAGCGGCACGCCCAGCACGTCGCACACGTCCCACAGCTCGCGCAGGAACGGGGCGTGGGCCTCCAGCTCGGGCAGGCCGTAGACCTGGATGCCGTGCGGCCGCTCGCCGGTCTGGTGGGAGCGGGCCGGCAGCAGCTCGCCGCCCGGGCCGCGCACCTGGTCGACCAGGTAGTATTCCAGCTCGCAGGCCGCGACCGGCGTCAGGCCGTCGGCGGCGAAGCGGTCCAGCACGCGCTTGAGCACATGGCGCGGATCCAGGTCGTTGGCCGCGCCGTCCAGCTCGTACAGCGACAGCATGACCTGGGCCATGTCCGAACCCAGCCAGGGCGCCAGGGTCAGGGTCCCGGGCACGGGCCGCGCCCGGCGGTCGGCGTCGCCGTCCTCCCAGACCAGGCCGGTGTCCTCGCAGTCGGCGCCGTTGGTGTCGACCACCAGGATCGAGCCCGGCAGGAAGCGGCCGTAGTCGTAGACCGCCTGCAGCTCGTGGACCCGCAGCCGCTTGCCGCGCGGAACGCCGGTCATGCTGGTGAAGAACACGTCGACGTACTTCACCTGCGGATGGGCGGCGAGGAAGTCGCGGCATTCCTGGGGGTCGGCGACCATGGCAGTACTCATAAACTCAGTCCCTCGAGCGCCGCCGCGAACCCGTCGACCGCCGCGACCAGGCGGTCGATGGCGGCGTCCTCGGTCATCGGCGACACCAGCATCATGGTGTGGAAGGGCGCGATCAGCACCCCTCGGTTGATCAGCCACAGATGAAGCGCGGACAGCAGGTCCGGGTCCAGCGCCTCGCGCATGGCGGCGGCGTTTTTCGGCGGCGAGGGGGCGAAGACCAGCTCGACCCGCGCCCCGACATGGACCACCGACCAGGGCAGGCCGCGCACGGCGATCATCCCGCGCAGCGCCTCCATCAGCCGCTCGGCCCCGGCCAGCATCCGCGCGTAGGCGGCGTCGGTCATCACCTCGGCCAGCATGGCCCGCATGGCCGCCAGGGCCAGGGCGTTGCCCGACAGGGTGGTGCCGATGCCCGACTGGCCTGGTCCGACGCGGGCGGCGGCGACGTCCATCCGTTCGGACAGCTCGGCGGTCACGCCCCAGACCGCGGCCGGCACGCCGCCGGCGATGGCCTTGCCGACCACCAGCATGTCGGGCTCCAGCCCGTGGGCGCGGGCATAGCCGCCGGGGGCGGTCGAGATCGTGTGGGTCTCGTCGATGATCAGCAGCGTCCCGGCCTGGCGGGTCAGGTCGCGCATCACCTGCAGGAAACCCGGCTGCGGCAGGATCATCCCGCAATTGGTCATGGCCGGCTCGGCCAGCAGGGCCGCGACGTCGCCGGGGGCCAGGGCGGCGGCCAGGGCCTCGGGATCGTTGAACGGCACGACGCGGGTGGTGGCGGTGTGGTCGTGGACCTGGCCCAGCAGGCCGGGTTTCATCACCGGGACGCCGTCCTTCAGCGTCACGAACGCGTCGTCGACCATGCCGTGGTAGCAGCCGTCGAACACCAGAATCACGGGGCGTTCGGTCACGGCGCGCGCCCAGCGGATGGCGGCGCGGTTGGCGTCGCTGGCCGTGGTCGCCATCTGCCACAGCGGCAGGCCGAAGCGCTTGGCCAGCAGCCGGCCGACGATCACCGCCGACGCGGTGGGCAGCATGAAGCCGGTCCCCCGCTTGGCCTGGTCGGCGATGGCCCGCGCGACCGCCTCCTGGCCATGGCCGAACATGGCTGGCGTGTCGGCCAGGCAGAAGTCGTCGTACAGCAGCCCATCGACGTCCGTGATCTGGGCCCCAACGCCCTGGGCCGCGAAGATCGGACACGGGCTGGCCCAGTCGGTCATCCAGTGCATCGGCGCCCCGCCCCGCCAGACGTCGGCCGACTGCCGCGACATCGCGCACGAGCGTGGGTGCTCGGCGACGAAGCGGCGCAGCTCGTCCTGGATCAGGTCGGCGAGGATCGGGGCGTTGGCGGGTTTGGGGGTCATGGGGAGGCGCTCACCCCGATGACGCCCATCCCATTTTCAGCCGTCATTCCCGCCCTTGTGGCGGGAACCCCTCTATCCGCCGCAAGGGCAGAGGGGTGGCGCGCCAGCGCGCCAAAGCACTTCACCGTCGGCTGAACCAGGGGTTCCCGCCACAAGGGCGGGAATGACGGGCGTTTGGGGGAAAGGGCGGTGGATGACCTCATCCCCCCACCCCGCCAAAGCACAGGTACTTCGTCTCCAGATACTCGTCCAAGCCTTCGGAAGACCCCTCGCGGCCCAGCCCGGAATCCTTCACCCCGCCGAACGGCGCCACCTCGGTGGAGATGATGCCCTCGTTGATCCCCACCATCCCCGCCTCGATGGCCTCGGCCACCCGCCAGCAGCGGCCGACGTCGCGGCTGTAGAAGTAGGAGGCCAGGCCGAAGGGCGTGGCGTTGGCCAGGGCGATGGCTTCGGCCTCGGTCTCGACCTTCACGATCGGCGCGACCGGACCGAAGATCTCTTCCTGGAACAGGCGCATGTCGGGCGTCGCGTCGACAAGCACCGTAGGCTGCCAGAACAGCCCGCCCAGTTCGTGACGGTCGCCGCCGACCGTGGCCTTGGCGCCCTGCTCCACGGCCTCGCGCACCAGTTTCTCGACCTTGGCGATGGCCTTGTCGTTGATCAGCGGACCGATGGTCACGCCCTCGCCGGTACCGGGCCCGACCTTCATCGCCGCAACCTTCTCGGTCAGCCTTGCGGCGAACGCGTCGTGGATGCCCGACTGCACGATCAGCCGATTGGCGCAGACGCAGGTCTGGCCGGTGTTGCGGTACTTGCTGGCGATGGCGCCGTCGACGGCGGCCTCCAGGTCGGCGTCGTCGAAGACGATGAACGGCGCGTTGCCGCCCAGCTCCAGCGACAGCTTCTTCATGGTGCCGGCGCATTGGGCGTAGAGCGTCTTGCCCACCGGGGTCGAGCCGGTGAACGACAGTTTCCGCACCCGCGCGTCGTCGCACAGGGCCTTGCCGATGGCGCTGGAGTCCTTGCCGGTCACGACGTTCAGCACCCCGGCCGGCACGCCCGCCTCCACCGCCAGCCGGGCGATGGCCAGGGCGCACAGCGGGGTCTCGGCCGCCGGCTTGACCACCACGGTGCAGCCGCTGGCCAGGGCCGGGCCGACCTTGCGGGTGATCATGGCGATCGGGAAGTTCCACGGCGCGATGGCCGCGCACACGCCCACCGGCTGCTTGATCGAGACCAAGCGCTTGCCCGGCATCGGGCTGGGGATCGAGTGGCCATAGGCGCGCTTGGCCTCATCCGCGAACCAGTCGATGAACGCCGCCCCGTACGACACCTCGCCCCGCGACTCCGCCAGCGGCTTGCCCTGTTCGGCGGTCATCAGCCGGGCCAGGGCCTCGCCGTGGGCCAGCATCAGGTCGGACCACTTGCGCAGGATCGCGCCGCGCGCCTTGGCCGTCTTGGCGGCCCAGGCCGGGAAGGCGCGGTGGGCGGCCTCGATGGCGACCTTGGTCTCCGAAGCGCCCAGGTCCGCGACCTCGGCGATCACCGTCCCGTCGGCCGGGTTCAGCACCTCGAAGGTGGTTTCGCTCTCGATCCAGAGGCCGTCGATGAAGGCGGCGGTTTCGACGAGTTCAAGGGTCATGGGGTCACCTCAGCGTCACGGACACCGACTTCAGGTCGGCGTACTTGTGCAACGCGTGAAGGCTGCGGTCGCGACCGAAACCCGACTGCTTGAAGCCGCCGAACGGCATGGTGATGTCGCAGGCGTCCCAGCCGTTGATCCACACCAGCCCGGCCTTCAACTGGCGCGCCGAGGTCAGGGCGCGGTTGATGTCCGACGTCCACAGGCCGGCGGCCAGGCCGTAGACGGTGTCGTTGGCCAGGCGGATCGCCTCGTCCTGGTCCTTGAAGGTCTGCACGCCCAGCACCGGGCCGAACACCTCCTCGCGGGCCAGGGTGTGGTCGGGCGCCAGGCCGTCGAAGATGGTGGGTTCGACATAGAAGCCGCCGGTGTCCTGACGCACGCGCTTGCCGCCCAGCACGCGGCGATTGCCCTGGCTGTCGGCGGTGGCGATGTAGTCCAGGGCGGTGTTCATCTGCCGCTCGCTGACCATCGCCCCGAAGTTGGTCTCTGGATCCAGCGGATCGCCGGGGACCATGGTCCTGGCCACAGCGATCACCTTCTCGAGGAAGGCGTCCTTGATGCCGTCCTGCACCAGCAGGCGCGAGGCGGCGGTGCAGACCTCGCCCTGGTTATAGAACACGCCCCAGGCGGCGGCCTCGGCGGCGGCGTCCAGGTCGGGGCAGTCGGCGAAGACGATCTGGGGAGACTTGCCGCCCAGCTCCAGCGACACGCGCTTGAGGTTGCTGCGCGCCGAATATTCCATCAGCCGCCGGCCCACCGGACCCGAGCCGGTGAACGCGATCATGTCGACGTCCATCGACAGGGCCAGGGCCTCGCCGGCGACGCCGCCCAGGCCGGGGATCACGTTCAGCACCCCTGCCGGGAGCCCAGCTTCAAGGGCCAGCTCGCCCAGCTTCAGCGCCGTCAGCGGCGACTGCTCGGCGGGCTTCAACACGACGGAGTTGCCCATGGCCAGGGCCGGGGCGACCTTCCACATCGCCATGTGCAGCGGGAAGTTCCACGGCACGATCGCGCCGATCAACCCCAGCGGTTCGTGCACGGCCCACGACAGGCGGTCGATCGGCGAGGCGCCGACCTCGCCATAGATCTTGTCCAGCGCCTCGGCGTACCAGCGGGTGGTGCCGATCGACAGGGGCACGTCGACGGCCCGGGCGTCGCGGATCGGCTTGCCGGTGTCCAGGCTCTCCAGCAGGGCCAGGTCCTCGGCGTCGCGCTCCATCAGCTCGGCCAGCCGGAACAGCACCGCCTTCTTGGCGCGCGGACCCTGGTCGCGCCAACGGCCGTCCTCGAACGCGGCGCGGGCCGAGGCGACGGCGCGGTCGACGTCGACGGCCTGGCAGGCCGCGACCTGGTTGATCACCGTCCCATCACGCGGCGAGACGTTGTGGAACGTCTGACCCGACGCCGCATCGACCAACGCGCCGTCGATCACCGCCCGCCCGGGCAGCGACAGGCTCTTGAGGGCGTCGAAGATCGAGGGGGCGGTCACGCGGGGTGGCTCCAGAAACTGTGATCACAGTTTGCGTCGGGTGGGCGACTGTCAAGGTGGGGTTGTGCGGGGGTGACGTGGTTTGCCGAGGTTGCCCCTCCCCTAGCCACCGTCCCCCCAAGGCCCGTCATCCTCGGACTTGTTCCGAGGACCCCTGGTTCAACCTTGTTGCCGAAAGCAGGACGAGCGCGGCGATGGCGGCGCCCCATCCGTGAACGACAGCGCGGCGGCGCGAGGGGTCCTCGGAACAAGTCCGAGGATGACGGACGTTGGGGGTGCGAAAGATCGGAGCGCGCGCCCCTCACCGCCCCGCCTCCACCGCGACCCGCATCTTGTCCATGCCCTCGGACAAGTCCGCCGCGATGGCCCGGCGGGCGCCTTCGACGTCGTGGAGCTTCAGGGCCTCCACCGCCTCGACGTGGCGATCCGCCACGAGCCCGTCGGCGCCGATCCGGCCGAACACCACGCGCATGAACGGCCCGATCTGCAGCCACAGGCCGTTGGCCATGGCCAGCAGCACCTCGGCGTCGGCGCGTTCGTAGATGGCGAAGTGGAAGTCGTGGTTGGCGGTCATGTAGGCGTCGACGTCGCCCAGCTTCAGGGCGTCGTCGACGGCGGCGTCCAGCTCGCGCAGGCGCTTGACCAGGGCGGCGTCGACATGGGGCGCGGCGCGGGCCGCCAGCTCGGGCTCGATCCACAGCCGGGCCACCGACAGTTGCTCCAGCCGGGCCCCGGTCAGCGACGGCACGCTCAATCGCTTGTTGGCCGGATTGATCGCCAGGGCCCGCTCGGCCACCAGCCGCCGCACGGCGTCGCGCACCGGCATCGGCGACACGCCCAGCTCGGCGGCCAGGCTGCGCAGACTGACCCCGACGCCCGGCGCGATGCGGCCGGTGATCAGGGCCTGGCGGATGGCCTCGTAGACCTGGTCGTGGACGGCCTGGCTGTCGGCGAGGGGTTTGCGGGGTTTTGGCTCAGACACGCTGCCTTCCCCTCAAAAGGTCATTGGACCTTGCCAGGAGACCTCCAATCGCGATCACAATGCAAGGCCTCTTGGGCAAGCCTGATCCGGAGTTCCGCCATGCCCGATTTCGGCGCCAACGACCTCGACGCCTTCTGGATGCCGTTCACGCCCAACCGGCGGTTCAAGGCCAATCCCCGGATGCTCAGCCGCGCCGAGGGCATGCACTACGCCACGCCCGACGGCCGCCAGATCCTGGACGCCACCTCGGGCCTGTGGTGCGTCAACGCCGGGCACAACCGGCCGAAGATCGTCGAGGCGATCCGCCGCCAGGCCGGCGAGATGGACTACGCGCCCAGCTTCAACATGGGCCACCCGGCGGCCTTCGCCTTCGCCAGCCGCATCGCCCAGATCACCCCGCCGGGGCTGGACCGCATCTTCTTCACCGGCTCGGGCTCGGAGTCGGTCGACACCGCCCTGAAGATCGCCCTGGCCTACCACCGGGCCCGCGGCAAGGGGACCAAGACCCGGCTGATCGGCCGCGAGCGCGGCTATCACGGCGTCGGCTTCGGCGGCATCTCGGTGGGCGGCATCCCCAAGAACCGGATGTATTTCGGTTCGCTGCTGACCGGCGTCGACCACCTGCCCCACACCCACGGCGTGGCGGGCAACCTGTTCTCGCAGGGCCTGCCGAAGAACGGCGCCGAGCTGGCCGACGCGCTGGAGGCCATCGTCGCCCTGCACGACGCGTCCAACATCGCCGCCGTGATCGTCGAGCCGGTGGCCGGCTCGACCGGCGTTCTGGTGCCGCCGGAGGGCTACCTGCAGCGGCTGCGAGCGATCTGCGACAGGCACGACATCCTGCTGATCTTCGACGAGGTGATCACCGGCTTCGGCCGGGTGGGCGCGGCCTTCGCGGCCGAGCGCTTCGGGGTGATCCCGGACATGATCTGCATGGCCAAGGGCCTGACCAATGCCGCCGTCCCAGCCGGGGCCGTGGCGGCGTCGGAGGGCGTCTACCAGGCGATGATGGACGGCGCCGACGCCCCCATCGAGCTCTTCCACGGCTACACCTATTCGGCCCACCCCCTGGCCTGCGCGGCGGGCATGGCGGCGCTGGAGGTCTATCAGGAGGAGGGCCTGTTCGCCCGGGCGCTGGAGATGGAGCCCTACTGGCGGGCGGCCGTGCATTCGCTGAAGGACGCCCGCCACGTGATCGACATCCGCGACTTCGGCCTGATCGCCGGGATCGAGCTGGAGCCGAGGCCCGGCGCCCCGACCGCCCGGGCGATGGCCGCGTTCGAGACGGCGTTCGACAAGGGCCTGCTGATCCGGGTGACGGGAGACATCATCGCCCTGTCGCCGCCGCTGATCATCGAGAAGGCGCAGGTGGACCAGGTGGTGGAGACGATCCGGGCGGTGTTGGCGGGGGTGGACTAAACCCTCTCCCGGAGGGGAGAGGGAGGGACCCGCGACGCACTCGTGGGAGGGTGAGGGGTGACGCCCTCACCGATTTCACATAGCGCCCTGCCGGCACGCCGTCGGACGGTTTACCCCCTCACCCTCCCAAGCTTTGCTTGGGCCCCTCCCTCTCCCCATGGGAGAGGGTATAAGGGGCGATGACCTTTACCGACGTCCCCGCTCTTAAACCCAAGCCCGCCCCGATCAGCGCCAACGCCCTGATCCTGATCGCGATCTTCACCGCCCTGGCCTTCGCCCTGGCGCGGATGCCCGACCCGCCCGGCGTGCTGACCTTCGCCTTCGTGGTGGTGGGCTGGATCCTCAGCGTGGTGGTCCACGAGTTCTGCCACGCCTTCGTCGCCCACAAGGCCGGCGACCACACGATCGCCGAGAAGGGCTACCTGACCCTGGACCCGCTGAAATACACCGACCTGTCGACCAGCCTGCTGCTGCCGCTGGTCGCCCTGGCCATGGGCGGGATCGGCTTTCCCGGCGGCGCGGTCTATCTGCGCGACGACCTGATGCGCAGCAAGCGCGGCCGGGCCCTGGCCTCGCTGGCCGGGCCGCTGGGGACGCTGGGCGTGCTGATCGGCCTGGTCCTGTGCCTGGCCGCCGACCGGGCGTTCGGCGTCGAGACCAGCCCGTTGTCGCGCGCCGCCGCCTTCCTGGCCTTCCTGCAGGCCTTCGCCCTGGTGCTGAACCTGCTGCCCCTGCCCGGCCTGGACGGCTTCGGCGTGATCCGCCCCTACCTGCCGGTCGCCGTCCAGCAGCAGGCCGCGAAGTTCGGCGGCCTGGTGTTCATCGGGCTGTTCCTGGCGATCTTCCTGGTGCCGCCGGTCAACGACGCGCTGTTCAGCGTGGTGGTGTCGATCACCGACCTGTTCGGCGTCTCGCGCCCGGACATCGGCGCGGGGTACCGGGCGTTCCGGTTCTGGGAAACGCTCTAGGCCGCGCTGAGCTTCGGAGCCGCCGTCACCGCGGGGCGAAAGGTGGCGGCCGGCTTCTGCTCCTCCGAGGTCTGGACCAGGCAGCCGTACCAGCCCATGCCCGTATAGGTCTCGTAGCCCGGGGTCAGGGCGTAGCCGATGGTGCGGGCGCCGTCGGCGTAGCTGCCCATGTCGCCGCCGGTGGTGTCGAGCTTGAAGGTCTCCTCCAGCACGCCCTTGCCGTCCGAGCTGGCCAGCACCCGGTGGTTCTGGTCGAGCAGCAGCACGCGCGAGCGGGCCTTCTCCTCGTCGGTCAGGCGCACGCCGTCGACCACCGCCTGGGCTTGGGGCTTCCAGTCGAAGTGGACGCCCAGCACGCCGATCACCTTGCCGCCCGCCTGGCCGCCCTCGCGGATGGCCGTGGCGTAGGTGGCGACCGGGGCGTCGTTCAGCGCCTTGACCCGCTCGATGTCGCAGACCGTGAAGTCGTCGCCCGACTTGGTCCGCATGGCGTTCCTGAACCACTCGGTCTCGGCCACCGACACGGTCTTGGCGGCCGGATACTTGTCGGGGCGGCCGCTGGCGACCACCCGGCCGGTGGGGTCGGCGATCCAGAGGTCCAGATAGACGGTGTAGGCGTCGAGGATCACTTTCAGACGCTGGCTGGCGTAGGTGGCGGCTTCGCGCGAGGGCGCGGCCACGCAGTCAACCACGGCGCTGTCGGTGGCCCACCAGCGCACGTCGCAGGTGCGCTCATAGAGGTTGCGGTCAATGATCTCGATGGCGTTCAGCGCCAAGTCGGCCAGGCGCTGGCCGCGCAGGTGGCCCAGGATCGCGCCGCCGATCTTGGTCAGTTCGTTCAGGTCGGCGCGCACCTGGCTCTCCAGGGCGGCGGCCACCACGTCGATCTGAGTGGAGATGGTCTTGAACTCTTCGGCCACGATCGCGAAGCCGCGCCCCGCCTCGCCCGCGCGCGCGGCGACGATCAGGGCGTTGATGGCCAGCATCTTGGCCGAGCGGTTGACGTAGGCGATCTCGCCGATCTTCTCGCCGGCCACGGCGGACAGGCGCTCGCTGAGCTCCAGAATGCGTTCTGGGCGGAGACTGGCGTCTTCGTCGGCCATGAAAGGTTTCCCCCGAAACCGGCAGCGGGATGCGAACAGCCGAATCACTCGCCAGACAAGCGAGAATGACACCAGTGTCAGCTTTCGGGGATGGGGGTCGGACAATCCGTCGCGCCTTTTCGCGCCTTTCGTGGCACAGGCCCTGTGGATATGTTCAGTTATGAGGCAATCTTTGCCTCATTAATCATCAATGCTCGACAGCGTTGTCATGCGCCGGTCACCGCAAAGCCTTGCCGTAAGCCAATGACACCGGTGGACAGGATTTCGTGGACGGGGGATGATCGACCGATAAGGAACGCACGCGCATCTCAAATCCGTCTCCCCGGCGAAGGCCGGGGCCCAGGTGAAACCCACGAGCCGCCCCGGATGAATCTGGGTCCCGGCCTTCGCCGGGAAGACGGGCGCTTTGGGGGTGAAGCTCGGCGCGTAATTGGGGGGAAACACATGATCCGCACCGCCACCGTCCTGGCCGCCGCCCTGGCCGTCACCGCGGCCCACGCCGCGCCGCGCGAGGTCCCGGCCTTCCCCGGCGCCGAGGGCGCGGGACGGCTGTCGGTCGGCGGGCGCGGCGGGACGGTGATCAAGGTCACCAACCTGGAGGATTCCGGTCCCGGATCCCTGCGCGCCGCCGTCGAGGCCAAGGGCCCGCGCACGGTCGTCTTCGAAGTCGCCGGCACGATCCCGCTGAAGAGCGAGCTGAAGATCGCCAACGGCCAGATCACCATCGCCGGCCAGACTGCCCCCGGCGGCGGGATCACCGTGCGCGACCACACCCTGGTGGTGTCGGCCGACGACGTGGTCATCCGCTTCATCCGCTCGCGCCTGGGCGACGAGAGCAAGACCGAGGGCGACGCGATCTGGATCAATTCGGGCCGGCGGATCATCCTCGACCACGTCTCGGCCAGCTGGTCGGTGGACGAGACCCTGTCGGCCAGCGCGCGGTACGACAATCCAGGCCAGGGGTTCTATGACCTGACCGTCCAATGGTCGATCATCGCCGAAAGCCTGCGCCACTCGATCCACGCCAAGGGCGACCACGGCTACGGCAGCCTGATCCGCGGCGGCGGCGGCTCGAAGATCAGCTTCCACCACAACCTGTGGGCCAACCACCTGGCCCGCATGCCGCGCCCGGGCAATTACGAGGGGCCCGACAAGGACCCGGTCGGGGCGTTCTTCGAATTCCGGTCCAACGTCTTCTACAACTGGGGCAAGGGCCACGCCGGCTACGACGCCGACAAGGCGGCCCTGGCGGCCTACAGCTTCATCGACAACGCCTATGTCATGGGGCCCGACAGCGAGAAGCCCGTCGCCTTCAACGAAAGCAACAGCCTGGCCAAGGCCTGGTTCGCCGGCAACAGCATGAACGGCGCGGTCCCCGCCGATCCGTGGAGCCTGGTCACCGGGCTGCAGGCGCCGGGGTATCGCCAGGCGGGGCCGATCGACGTGGCGCCAGTCAAGGCCGACCCGGCGGCGAGCGCGTTCGAGCGGGTGCTGAAGGACGCCGGGGCTTCGGTGTTCCGCGACGCGGTTGACGCCCGGGTGGTGGCCGGGGTCCGCGACAAGACCGGCAAGCAGATCGACAGCCAGGCCCAGGTCGGCGGCTGGCCGGTGCTGCCGGCGGGGGTCGCGGCGGTGGATACGGACGGGGACGGCATGCCCGACGCCTGGGAGAAGGCGCATGGGTTCGATCCGAGGAAGGCCGACGGGGCGATCTTGGCCAAGGACGGCTCGGGCTGGACGAACCTCGAGCTCTACCTGGCCGACGCGGCGAAGAAGCGGGGCTGACGCCGCACAGACCCTCCCCCTGTGGGGGAGGTGCTTTGTTGCCGAACCGCCGTGCTCATGCGCAACAACCGTCCCGGTTTTGCAGCGCTCGCCCCTTTCCGCTACACCGCCCCCCATGTCGCACAACACCTTCGGTCACCTGTTCCGCGTCACCACCTGGGGCGAAAGCCACGGTCCGGCCCTGGGCTGCGTGGTCGACGGCGTTCCGCCGGGCATCGCCCTGACCGCCGAGCAGATCCAGGCCTTCCTCGACAAGCGCCGTCCCGGCCAGGGCAAGTTCGTCACACAGCGCCAGGAGCCTGACGCGGTGAAGATCCTGTCGGGCGTGTTCGAGGACGAGCGCACGAACGGCCAGCGCACGACCGGCACGCCGATCAGCCTGATGATCGAGAACACCGACCAGCGCTCCAAGGACTATGGCGAGATCGCCCAGGCCTTCCGGCCGGGCCACGCCGACTACCCCTATTTCGCCAAGTACGGCGTGCGCGACTATCGCGGCGGCGGGCGCAGCTCGGCGCGCGAGACCGCCGCGCGGGTCGCGGCCGGCGCCATCGCCCGGCTGGTGATCCCCGGCGTGACGGTGCGCGCGGCCCTGGTGCAGATCGGCCCGCACGCCATCGACCGGGCGAACTGGGACTGGGACCAGTGCGAGCAGAACCCCTACTGGTCGCCCGACGCGGCGATCATCCCCGTCTGGGAAGAACATCTGGAGAAGGTCCGCAAGGCCGGCTCCTCGACCGGCGCCATCGTCGAGGTCGAGGCGACCGGCGTGCCGGCCGGCTGGGGCGCGCCGCTGTACGGCAAGCTGGACGCCGAACTGGCCGCGGCCCTGATGTCGATCAACGCCGCCAAGGGCGTGGAGATCGGCGAGGGCTTCGCCTCGGCGGCGCTGTCGGGCGAGGACAACGCCGACCAGATGCGGATGGGCAACGACGGCCCTGTGTTCCTGTCCAACCATGCGGGGGGCGTCCTGGGCGGCCTGTCGACCGGCCAGCCGGTGGTGGCCCGCGTGGCCTTCAAGCCGACCTCCTCGATCCTGACGCTCCGCGAGAGCGTCAACGAGGCTGGCCAGGAGATCGACCTGCGCACCAAGGGCCGCCACGATCCGTGCGTGGGCATCCGCGGCGTGCCGGTGGTCGAGGCGATGACCGCCTGCGTGCTGGCCGACGCCTTCCTGCGCCACCGCGCCCAGACGGGCGGCGGCGCGTTCGTTCCGGGGATGAGCGGGCGGGTCTAACCCTTCCGCGCCTCCGGCCATTCCTCGGGCCGCATGATCATCGTGGGGCGGAGGAACGGCGAGCGGACGCGGTCATAGTCCTGCACGTGAAGATCTCGACAGATGATCTCAAGCAACTCGCCGCCACTGACCTCGGGCGCGGGCTCGTCGTGCATCTGGCTCCAAAGCTCCAGAGCTTCACGCTTAATGAGTTCGTCGCGGGAGGCCATACAATTGATATCCCTTCGCCCCTTCAACTCTCCGGCGATGCGACTCGTTCCTATTTTTTTCGTTGACAAAAGGTAATCAAGCGACACCGACGTTAAGGATATTCTGAACACGGGCGCAAAAAAGACTCGCGCCGAGACTCGGCCTCGGGGCCCTGGATCGACGGCGGCCCCCATATGTCGCAATCCGACTTACGGCGGAAAACATTGAGCTTTCAGGTGAAATTCCGATTGACCGTTTGTTGCGGCCCCGTAACGTTTGACGCCTAGGCGAGCCACTCGGCGCGTCGTCCGAGCCAGCCGGGGGCGCGTGCGCTTCGATCTGCTGAAGATCCTTCTGGTCGACGACAATCAGCACATGCGCATGTTGCTGACCGAAATCCTGCGGGCCCTGGGCGTGCGGCAGATCTTCGAGGCTATGGACGGCGCCGAGGCCTTGCAGATGATGCGCGAGACTGAGATGGACCTGGTCATGACCGACCTGACCATGGGTCCGCTGGACGGCATCGACTTCGTCAACCTGCTGCGCAACTCGCCCGACAGCCCCGCCCCGTTCGCCCCGGTCATCATGATCACCGGCCACTCCACCATGCGCCGGGTCGCCGAGGCCCGCGACGCGGGGGTCAACGAGTTCCTGGCCAAGCCGGTGACGGCGCGCGGCGTGATCCACCGCATCAACCTGCTGATCGAGCACCCCCGCCCGTTCATCCGCTGCCAGGCGTACTTCGGCCCCGACCGTAGACGGCGGGCCGAACCGGGCTTCAAGGGCCCGTGGCGCCGGCAGGGGGATCCCGGCGTGGTGGAGCTGCAGTACTAGACTCCCATAACTCCGCTCTTCCCGGCGAAGGCCGGGACCCAGATCCCATAGCGGTGTGGCGGATCGGAAGAGCTCAGAGCTTTTGGCGTCAGCCTCAAAGCCATTCCATCTGGGTCCCGGCCTTCGCCGGGAAGAGCGGATCTATCTAAGGGCCACACAGCGGCCATCGGACGCGGAGACCCTTAACCCCCGCCGGGCTAGAAGACTGGCTCCAACCTCAGTGAGCCTGCCCATGTTCGCGCGTCGCCTCGCCCTCGCCCTCGTCCTGCTGACCGTGGCCGCCGCCAGCCAGGGCTGCCTGGCCGTCGCCGCCGGCGGCGCCGTGGTCGGCGCGACCGGGGCCGTGGTCGGAACCACCGGCAAGGTGGTGGTCGCCACCGGCAAGGCGGTGATCCCGGGCGAGAGCAAGAAGGACCGCGAAAAGCGCGAGTTCAAGGAATGGAAGAAGTCGCAGCGCGGCGGCTAGGCCGCTAGCGGGCATGGCCAGTTGATCGGTAGTCGCCGAGGAACCGCCCTCGTCCTTCGACAAGCTCAGGATGAGGTCTACTTTTTACGGCGGGTGAACTCGAATTCCTCATCCTGAGCCTGTCGAAGGACGAGGAATCCGCTCGCCGGCAAATGCCCACGCATCCCAGCCCTACGCCGGCGCCGAGCCGACCAGGGCGTCGCGCAGCGCCTGGACCTGGTGGTTGAGGGCGACCAGCTGGTCGACCGTCATGCCCGACCGGTTCAGCAGGGTTCCCGTCAGGCAGCCCGACCGGGCGTAGAGCGACCGCCCCTTCTCCGTCAGGGTGACATTGACCTGCCGCTCGTCGTCGGCATTGCGCTGGCGTCCGACGAAGCCGGCCTGCTCCAGCCGCTTGACCAGCGGGGTGATGGTGCTGGGCTCCAGGGCCAGCCGGTCGGCGATGGCCCCGATCGTCAGGCCGTCGCTCTCCGACAACGCGGTCAGCACCAGGTACTGCGGATAGGTGACGCCCAGGTCGTCCAGCAGCGGCTTGTAGGCACGGTTGATCGCGATCGTCGTGCTGTACAGCGAAAAGCACAGCTGGTCGTCCAGCGGGATCAGGTCGTCGGTCAAGGCGGGTCTCCCTTCTGAAGGCGCTCGCAAGCGCTTGGCCAATCTTTTATCACAAAAAAGCATATCGCGATAAAGAAAGTACTGGACAGGTCGTTTCGAGGGGCGTAGCCATATCGTTATCGCGATAATGATTATCGCAGAGACACACCAAGGGAGATCCGAGATGACCCAGTTCCGCAACCTGATCGCTTCCGCCGCCGCCCTGACCCTGGCCGCCGGCTTCGCCGTCCACGCCGCCCCGGCGATGGCCGCCCCCGCCTCGGCCAAGGCCGTGAAGAACATCGTCCTGGTCCACGGCGCCTTCGCCGACGGCTCGGGCTGGGCCGGCGTCCACAACATCCTGGTCAAGGACGGCTACACGGTCAGCATCGTCCAGAACCCGACCCTGTCGCTGACCGGCGACGTGGCGGCGACCAAGCGCGTCATCGCCTCGACCAACGGCCCGGTGATCCTGGTCGGCCATTCCTACGGCGGCGCGGTGATCTCCGAGGCGGGCACGGACGCCAAGGTCGCCGGCCTGGTCTATGTCGCCGCCTTCGCGCCCGAGACCGGCGAGTCGGTGCAGTCGCTGATCGCCAACCCCGTCCCCGGCGCGCCCGTCCCGCCGATCCTGCCGCCCAAGGACGGCTTCCTGACCCTGGACCGCGCCAAGTTCGCCCACGCCTTCGCCGCCGACGTCGAGCCCGGCGTGGCCGCCTTCATGGCCGACTCCCAGGTGCCGTGGGGCGTCGAGGCCCTGGGCGGCAAGATCACCGTCCCGGCCTGGAAGACCAAGAAGAGCTGGTACCTGCTGGCGGCCGACGACCTGATGATCCCGCCCGCGGCCCAACGCGCCATGGCCACGCGAGCCGGCGCCACCATCGTCGAAACGCCCGGCAGCCACGCGGTCTTCGTCGCCAATCCGGCGGTCGTCGCCAAGCTGATCGAGGACGCGGCGGAAGGCGCCGGCAAGTAGGCGCGAGGGCGCTCCGGCGTCGAACCTCTTCTTCCCTCTCCCCTTGCGGGAGAGGGTGGCCCCACGAAGTGGGGTCGGGTGAGGGGTCGATGAACGCAAACGCCGCGCACAGCCGTCAGGCTGGACGCGGCGTCTACTTTTGAGAGACCCCTCATCCGGCGCTTCGCGCCACCTTCTCCCGCAAGGGGAGAAGGATTTTTACTCCGCCGCGATCGCGCCCGGCAGGTACAGCCGGATCGGCCGCACCTCGTAGGCGCCGCCGGGATTGGCCACGCCCAGCTCGCGGGCCACGTCGAGGGCCTCGTCCATGTCGGCGACGTCCAGCACGTAGAAGCCCAGGAACTGCTCCTTGGTCTCGGCGAACGGGCCGTCGACCACGAAGGGGGCTTCGTTCTTGACCAGGGTCTTGGCGGCCGTGGTGCCCTGCAGCCGGCCCGACGGGCCCATCTTGCCCTCGGCCTCCAGCCGCTCATGGACGACCGACAGGCGGCCCATCACGGCGTCGTCCTGTTCCTGGGTCCAGCCCATGACCTCGGTCTCGTTGTTGTAGCACAGCAGCATGTACAGCATTCGCGGCCTTCCCCGGCGTCATCGGCGAGGCAGAGATAGGGCACGAGGGAGCGAGAAGGAAGACCGGCGTTTTCTGAAACTCCTACACGCCCGTCATCCTCGGACTTGTTCCGAGGACCCCTGCCTCAACCGAGAAGAAGGTCGATCCGTGGAGCGGTGAGATCGCGGCCCGACCCAACCGACAGCGCGGCGGACAGAGGGGTCCTCGGAACAAGTCCGAGGATGACGGTCCTTTTTGGGATCAAACGCTACAGCGTCAGCGCGCAGCTTTCGCCGATGGTCGGGCGCGAGATCACCACGCGCGACAGGCCCGGGAACTGCGGCGTCAGGCGCTCGGCGAAATAGAGGCAGATGCGCTCCAGGGTCGGGCTCTCCAGCCCCGGGCGATCGTTGAGCAGGCCGTGGTCCAGCTCGGAGGCCACCGCCTTCAGCGCGCCGTCCAGGCTGTCCAGGTCGGCCACCCAGCCGGCGTCCTGCATGGTGCCGCGCACGCTGGCCTCGACCTTGAACGAGTGGCCGTGCAGCTTGCGGTAGCGATGGTCGGCGGGACCTTGCTCGATGTAATGCGCCGCGTCGAAATGCGCGGCCTTCGTGATCTCGAAGACGGGCTTCATCAGGTACTTCTTTTGACAAGGCCTGGGAGGCTCTAGCGGCTCGACCCTGTCACCAGGTCGAGCGCCTTATCCGTCAGGGCAGGCCGAGATATTTGTGCGTCTGGACGCTTAAACGCCATTGTGGGTGCGAAAGGCAATAGGCGACGGCCAATTGCGTGTTCCTGTCGCGGTCCGGACCGTCCATCGGCTGCAGGTAGAAGCGCTCGAAATCCAGGCCCTCGAACCGCTCCGGCAGGGCCTTTTCCTGCGGATAGACCAGCTTCAGCTCCTGGCCCTTGGTCTGGACGACGGGGGCGTCGGCCTTGGGGCTGACGCAGACCCAGTCGATGCCCTCCGGCGCCGCTATCGTGCCGTTGCTCTCGACCGCGATCATGAAGCCGCGGGCGTGGAGGGCCGCGATCGCAGCCTCGTCCAGCTGCAGCAGCGGCTCGCCGCCGGTGCAGACCACCAGGCGGTCGCGCGGTCCGCCGGTCCAGGCGGCTTCGACCGCGTCGGCCAGGGCGTCGGCGGTGGCGAACTTGCCGCCGCCCTCGCCGTCCACGCCGACGAAGTCGGTGTCGCAGAAGGTGCAGACCGCCTTGGCGCGGTCCTGCTCGCGGCCGGTCCACAGGTTGCAGCCGGCGAACCGGCAGAACACCGCCGCCTTGCCCGCCTGGCCGCCCTCGCCCTGCAGGGTGAGGAAGATCTCTTTGACGGAGTAGGTCATTGGAAGAGCACGTGGGTCCGCCCTCGTCCTTCGACAAGCTCAGGATGAGGACTACTGAACGGTTGGAGATCACAGGCGCTCACAATGAAAACCTCATCCTGAGCTTGTCGAAGGACGAGGTTTTCACGCACCGAGCGTTTCCCGCCCCGCCGCGTCCCATTCCTCGTACCCGCGCTGGCGCAGCTCGCAGGCCGGGCATTCGCCGCAGCCGTGGCCCCAGGCGTGCAGTTCGCCGCGGTCGCCCTGGTAGCAGGTGTGGCTCTCGACCACGATCAGGTCGACCAGGTCCTCGCCGCCCAGGGTCTTGGCCAGGGCCCAAGTCTCGGCTTTCGTCAGCTTCATCAGCGGGGTTTCGATGACGAAGTCGCGGTCCATGCCCAGGTTCAGCGCCTGCTGCATGGCGTCCAGCGTGTCGCGGCGGCAGTCGGGATAGCCCGAGAAGTCGGTCTCGCACATGCCGCCGACCAGCGCCCCCAGGCCCCGGCGGTCAGCCAGGGCGGCGGCGTAGATCAGGAACACCAGGTTGCGGCCCGGCACGAAGGTCGAGGGCAGGCCGCGCTCGGTCATCTCGATGGCGACGTCGGCGGTCAGGGCCGACTGGGCCACGGCGCCGAAGCCGGTCAGGTCCAGCACGTGGTCCTCGCCCAGGCGCTGCGCCCAATGCGGGAAGCGCTGAGCCATCTGGCGGCGGACCGACTGGCGGGCCTCCATCTCGATCACGTGGCGCTGGCCGTAGTCGAAGCCGACGGTCTCGACCCGGGCGTAGCGCTCGAGGGCCCAGGCCAGGCAGACGCTGCTGTCCTGGCCGCCGGAGAACAGCACCAGGGCGGCGTCGGCGCGCGACGGCGCGGACGCGGAAGAAGAGGAGGAAGCGGACATCCCGCCCCTCTACACCAACGCCGCGCCCCGCGCGAGATGGCCGGCGCGACGGCTGGATCGTTGCCGAGCGACCCGCGTTCTGCGAACCTCCCCGGACACGAGCCGGAGGACCAAGCCTTGGCGTACTGGATCTCGACCCGCGCCGCGCTGCTGGCGCTGGCGCTGCTTTCCGGCTCGGGGCTTCCCGGCTCGGCGTTGGCGGACGAGCTGAACGAGGCCGGCCTGCGCGCCGCCGATCGCGAACAGTCGCGGATCGTCGGGGCGGGCGACGTCGCCGCCCAGCAGGCGTTCATGCACCCCAACTACATCCTCAACGGCCCCGCCAACGCGGTGATGCGCAAGGCGCAGGTGATCGAGATGCTGGGCCAGGGCCAGATGGCCAGGACCGGCTTCGAACGAACCATCGAGGGCCTGCAGATCACCGGCAATGTCGGCATCGTCATGGGCCGGGAGTCGGTCGTCCCGGCCACCACCAGCCAGCTGGGCAAGCTGCACGGCGAAGGCGCGCTGCAGCGCCGGTTCACCAACGTCTTCCTGTTCGAGGACGGCCGCTGGCGCTTCCTGGCGCGGCAGGCGACGGTGGTCGGGGACCCCGCCGCCAAGCCCTGATCGCGCCTCCCGGGCCGCGCCCGGACTGTGTCCCCGGCTCATCAGCCCTGAAACATTTGTTTCGAACGCCGATATTTGGGCTGTACCTTCGGCGCGAATGGGACACTATGAGCCAAGCGCGGCGGCCAGCCGCGTCAAGGTTTCTTGGCCTGAAACCACGGCTGACGTTACGTCAGGCGCCGAACCGGCTTTTCTAAATTCCGCGAAAACTTGGATAGCCCGAGGTTAATGTGACCCTGGGTAAAGTGAAAACGCGTAACCTATCAATGATTACTTAGATCTTGGCCGGTTGACAGCCCCAGATACCAAGTATGCAATCACCTTATGCTGCGAGGGGTCGGCCGTACGCCCGCGTAGTGTTTAAAAGTACGGCGCCGAGGAAACAACACGACGTCCGCAGGCTCCGCCATAAGGAGTCGCGACGTTCAGGGAGGGAATAGAATGTCGCAATCTCTGCGTATGCGGAGCCTGCTGGCCATGGGCGCGTCCGTGACCGTGCTGGCCGCCGTCGCCGCCCCGGCCTTTGCCCAAACCGCTTCAGGGCAGACCGCCCAGCAGGGCGGCGGCAACGTGCTGGAGGAACTGGTCGTCACCGCCCAGAAGAAGGAAGAGGCCCTGCAGGACGTGCCGATCGCGGTGTCGGCCTTCAGCCAGGACAGCCTGGAAGCGCAGAAGATCGACGGCGGCCCGAACTTGCAACTGGCCATCCCGAACGTCACCTTCGCCAAGGGCAACTTCACCAACAGCTTTAACTTCGCGATCCGCGGCATCGGCAACAAGGCCGTCGGCGTCTCGACCGACGGCGGCGTCGGCGTGCACGAGAACAACGCCCCGCTGCAATCGGGCAACCTGTTCGACGCCGAGTTCTTCGACGTGGAGCGCGTCGAAGTGCTGCGCGGCCCGCAAGGCACGCTGTACGGCCGCAACGCCACCGGCGGCCTGGTCAACATCATCACCGCCAAGCCGACCGACACCTTCGCGGCCGAGATCACCGGCGAGGTGGGCAACTACAGCACCCAGAAGCTGCGCGGCATGATCAACATGCCGATCATGGGCGACAAGCTGGCGGTCCGCGTGGCCGGCAACTGGCTCAAGCGCGACGGCTACGTCACCAACACCTTCAACAACCACAAGGTCGACGACCGCGACCTGTACTCGACCCGCGTCTCGGTGATGTTCAATCCCATCGACTCACTGCGCACCAACTTCATGTGGGAGCACTTCGACGAGGACGACAGCCGCGCCCGCGTCGGCAAGCAGCTCTGCACCAAGGACAACGGCCCGGCCACGGTCGGCGGCGTGCCCACCGGCGCGGCCCGCGCCTTCCTGACCCAGGGCTGTCTGTCGGCCTCGCTGTACGGCGACAGCGCCTACGGCACGGTCAACACCTCGGGCACCCTGACCGGCGAGCTGGGCAACATCTTCGGCTTCACCAGCGGCGACGCCAACACCGGCGACACCACCAGCCGCAACCTGCGTGAAATCGAGACCCTGTTCGATCCGATCTACAAGTCGAAGTCCGACATCTACCAGTTCAACCTGGAATACGACCTCACCGAAGCGCTGACCTTCACGGCTCTGACGTCGTACAGCAAGGGCCAGGTCTATACGAAGCTGGACTACAACCGGAACGTCTCGACCGTTCCGTTCAACAGCACGGGCCTGTCCCCGGGCGGCTTCTTCACCGACCCGCAGGTGGGCACCACCAACAAGTTCACCACGCTGGACGTGTCCTCGGGCAACGCCAAGCAGTGGAGCCAGGAAGTCCGGCTGCAGTCGAACTTCGACGGCCCGCTGAACTTCAACGTCGGCGGCATCTATTTCGACTACAAGACCGTCACCGACTACTACGTGATCGGCAACTCGCTGACGATGTCGGCCATGGCGCTGAACTTCCAGAAGACCGGCAACCCGGCCTGTAACCCGGTCACCCTGCCGACCACCTGCATCGGCATCGACCCGAACGCCACGCCGGACGGCAGCGGCCACAACTACTATGACAACCGCTCGCCCTATCACCTGAAGTCGAACGCCATCTTCGGCGAACTGTACTGGCAGGCGAACGAGAAGCTGAAGTTCACCCTGGGCCTGCGCCGCACGCACGACGACAAGCGCCTGGACGTCTACGACACCGTCCTGCTGTCGCCCGGCATCGGCCTCAAGCAGAGCACCACCAACCCGACCGAGAAGTCGGTGTTCAACGAGCTGACCGGCCGCTTCGGCTTCGACTACAAGCTGACCGACGACAACCTGCTCTACGCCTTCTATTCCAAGGGCTACAAGGGCGGCGGCTCGAACCCGCCGGCCGCGGTCGGCTCGGCCGTCAAGCCGCAGTTCGCGCCGGAGTTCGTCAACGCGTTCGAACTGGGCTCGAAGAACACCCTGCTGGGCGGCAGCCTGATGCTGAACGCCACCGGCTTCTACTACGACTACCAGGGCTACCAGATCTCCAAGATCGTCAGCCGCACCTCGGTCAACGAGAACATCGACGCCACGGTCTACGGCCTGGAGCTGGAATCGGTCTGGTCGCCGGTCCACAACCTGCGCCTGAACGCCAACGTCGGTTACCTGCACACCAAGATCGCCGACGGCGTGACGTCGATCGACACCATGAACCGCACGCAGAGCAACCCGGCCTACACCCTGGTCAAGGCGGGCCCCAGCCTGCCCAACGCCGCGGTCGGCTCCAACTGCGTCCTGACCACCGCCGGCGTCGCCACGGTGATCGGGGCCGGCGCGGGCGCGACCATCCCGTTCGCCTGCGGCGGTCCGCAAGTCTACCAGGCCTTCCTGCAGACCCCGGCCGCCCTCGGCGGCGCGGGCCTGCCCCCGGCCACGGCGGCCTTCCTGGCCAACATGACCGGCCTCTACAACTACGGCCCGGGCTATTCGATCGAAGGCACCACGGCGGACGTGTCGGGCAACGAGCTGCCCAACTCGCCGCACTGGACCACCTCGGTCGGCGCCCAGTACACCTGGGACTTCTCGGGCGGCTGGTCGGCCACCCTGCGCGGCGACTACTACCGCCAGAGCAAGCAGTACACTCGGGTCTACAACACCGCCTACGACCAGCTGAAGTCGTGGGAGAACGCCAACGTCACCCTGAAGGTCGAGAAGCCGGAGTGGGGCCTGGAGATCGACGCCTACGTCAAGAACCTCAGCAACAAGACGCCGATCACCGACGCCTACACCACCGACGACAGCTCGGGCCTGTTCACCAACCTGATCACGCTGGAGCCGCGCACCTACGGCGTCAGCCTGACCAAGTCGTTCTAAGGCGCGACCGTCCAGACCGTCCCAGGACGGAAACCAGGGAGGGCGGCGGAGCGATCCGCCGCCCTCTTTGTGTTTTGCGGGCTAGGGTGTGCCTTCAATTGGATCGCTGACTTTCAGCTGTCATCCCGGCCGTAGCCCTGCGAAGCAGGGCGAAGAGCCGGGACCGACGCGTGAACTCAGAGCTTCGGGTCGGTCCCGGATCGGCGCGCTTCGCGCTTGTCCGGGATGACAATCCGATAAGGCTTGGAAAACAAACCTCGCCTGTCGGTACAATTGGGTAAGGACCCTACCGCAGCGGGGCGGGCAGGCTCAGGCGATAGACTAGGATCCGGTTGTCGTTGTCGCCGTCGGAGTCGCAGGACTGGCCGGACATCCGGCAATGGCGCGCGATGAAGTCGTTGTCGTTGCCGACGATCAGGAAGTAGTCGGCGGGACGACCCGGCTCCAGCACCGGGACCAGGTCCATCGCCTCCCACTTCTCGGACAGCGCCTCGACGCTGAGCCCGAAGCGCGCGAGCTGCGCGGGATTGAGCATGTTGACCAGTTCGACCGACGAGGCCGGGACGACGCCCGGCCGCAGCGCCGGGCCGGCGGGGTCCCGCAGCAGGGACGCCGTGGTGGTCTCGTATTCGCCGCCGGCCAGGTTGGTCGCGCCCGCGACGTCGACCAGCAGGATGCTCTTGTAGACGATCGGCGCCTTGCCCCCCGCGCCCAGGCCGGCGGCGTCGCGCGACAGCATCAGGAACCTGTGGCCGTCGAGCGCGCGGATCTCGCTCTGGGCGGCGGTGCGATTGGGCGCGCCGCCGTCGCCGTCGGCGTTGTAGGCCGGCAATTGCATCACGTAGTGGGCGACGGGCTTGGTCGGGGCCGGCGTGCGGCTGACGTCATAGACCAGGACGCGCGTGTTCACGCGGCCGGCGGCGTCGCCCTTGGCGCTGTCCTGCATCAGCGCGCTCTGGAAGGCCACGAACAGGGTGGCGCCGTCGGGCGACAGCGACACGCCTTCCGGTCCCTGGTTGTTGCGTCGGCCGGTGGCCGGCGACTTCAGCGACCCGAAATCGGGCTTTCCGTCACGGAGCGGCGCGATCGCCGCCGGCGGCGTGATCACCCCGCGCAGACGGCCGTCGCGGTCGAAGGCGTAGACGTTGGCCGAGTACTCGTCGCCGATGTAGAAGCCGCCGTCGCGCGTGAACTGCAGCGCCTCGGCGTCCAGCGACACCTTGCCGGCGCCGACGCCGCTGGCCGGGGCGGGCAGCGTCAGACCGCGCTCGACCAGCGTGCCCGCGCCCGGATCGGCGCCCGTGAACGGCTTGCCGTCGAAGTCGCGCAGCTCCAGCCCGCCGTCGGGGACGAGCTCGACCTTGCCGTCGCCCGACGTGAAGCGCAGGCGCAGGCGTTCCAGCCGCGCCGGATAGTCGAAGAACAGGTTGGCGGTGGGGTCGTTGCGGCCCCGGTCCGGCAGCGTCCAGAGGACGCCTTCATAGTGGTCGCCGACCCGCTTCCAGCTGCCGGGCGCGACCCGCAGCGAGGAGAAGGAGCCCAGCGTGTCGCCGAGGAAGTCGATCGTCCCCGCCGGCAGCACGCCGGCCCCGACCAGGCCCTGGTTGACGAAGGTCTCGCCGTTCAGCGACGCGCTGTGCGCCCCGTCGGTCAGGTCCAGATGCGGTCGGGTGACGGGCTCCTCCGCGCCGGCGAAGGCGGGGAAGAGCCACAGCAGCAGGACGAGGGCGGTGCGCATCCGGCTTAGAAGTCCACGCCGATCGTGGCGAAGATCTGCCGCGGCGCCGACGCGTGGAACACCAGGATGCTGCCCGCCGCGTCGTCCGGCGCGAACACGCTGCTGTCGAAGTTCGACGCATAGCGCTTGTCGGTCAGGTTGGTGATGTGCAGCGAGGCCTTGGCGCCCTTGGCGGGGCCCACGGCGCCGAAGTCGTAGCCCAGGCCCAGGTCGAAGGTGGTGTAGCCGCCGAAGCTCTGGTCGTTGGTGTAGGTGTAGTAGCGGCGGCCGGTGTACTTGCCCTGCAGCGAGGCGAAGAAGCCGCCCTGCTTCACGGTCAGCACGCTGGCGAACATCTGCTTGGGCGTATCGACCTGCTGCTTGCCGGCCGTGGCCTTGACCACGCAGGTGGTGGTGCACCAGTCGAGGTTCTCGTCGTAGGTCGACTTGTTGTACGAGGCCGAATTGTACCAGGTCAGCCAGGTCAGCGGCTTCCACAGCACCCCGATCTCGGCGCCCTTGCTGGTGACGCCGCCGGCGTTGTGGAAGGAGTTGCCGCAGCCCGGGTTCTGCTGCTGGTTGGTCGGGCAGGGATTGTACTGCAGCAGGCGGTTGTCGAACTTCACGTCGTAGGCGGCCAGCGAGACCTGCAGCGGGCCGCTCACATAGCGGTAGCCGGCGTCGAAGCTCTTGGAGGTCTCGGGCTCCAGGTACTTGCCCTGGGCGTCCCAGACGGCCTGCGACACGGACTGCGGACCGAGTTTGAAGCCGCCCTGGAACATCGCCATGTTCTCGGCGTAGCTGGCGAACACCTCGTGGCCGGGCGCGATCCGCCAGCGCACGCCGGCTTCCGGCAGGAAGTTGTCCTCGGCGTGCAGCACGCCCGACGCGAACTGGGTCGAGACCGGCGGCCCCGCCTTGGCTTCACCCCGGATGGCCGCGGCGTCCGACTTGGCGCTGGTGCTCTTGAAGCCGAAATCGATGCTCAGCGCGTCGTCCAGCAGGGTCACCGTGTCCTGGACGTAGAACTGCTGCGTCGTCCAGTCGGTCTCCTGCACCCACTGGGCGGTGTCCGGCTGGCCCTTCAGGTACTGGGCCAAGTCGAAGGGACCCGTGACGGTGGTCCAGATGTAGCGCGCGGCGCTGCTGGTGTTGTCCTCCAGCCAGAGGCCGGCCTGGATGTGGTTGACGCCGAGGTCCCAGCCCAGGCTGGCGACCACGCCGGTGCGGTTGATGGTGTAGCGCGTGTCGCGGACCTGGACCGGCAGATCGTCGGCGGTGGACGTCGTGCCCTGGGTCGACCAGCCGGTGATGAAGTTGTTGCCCGCGCCCTTGTCCGAGTGGTGGTAGACCTGCGCGTGCGCCTTCAGGGTCGCGGTGACGTCGAAGTCGCCGGCCAGATAGAACAGGTCGTCGTCACGCAGGATCTGGCCGTTGGTGTAGGTGACGTCCGAGTTCTTCTGCGGCGACGGCGCGGGGACGCACTTGGTCGGCGCGGTCGGCGCGGTCACCGAGCAGTAGGCGACGCCCAGATAGGACTGCCAGTTCGGCGCATAGCCGCCCCAGTCCCAGCCCAGGCGCGAGAGCATGTCCTTGGACATGTAGGTGTCGTCGGCCTGGTTGGTGCGCGAGACGTCGGCGAAGGCCGTCAGCTTGAAGGGACCGCCGTCGTACACCGCCTTGGCGTTCAGCTGCTTGCCGGTGGACTTGTTGTAGGCGCCCTGATTCACGAACAGGTCCTGCTGCGCGTAATGCCCGGAGACATAGGCCGAGAGGCCGCCGTGCTCGCCGGTGTCGAAGCGCAGGAAGGTGCGGGCGGTGTCCTCGCTGCCGAAGGTCTGGCTGGCCGAGAACGCCAGGTCCTTGTGCGGGTCGCTGGACGTGTAGATCAGCGCGCCGCCGAGGTTGCTGGTCGAGGCGATGCCCAGGCCCGCGATGCCGGTCGCCAGGTCGGCGCGGCCCAGGTTCTCGGAGATCAGCGCGCGGCTGATGGTCAGGCCGTTGTAGTTGTTATAGGCGCCGTCGCCGAGCGGCATGCCGTCCAGGGTGTAGCCCAGGTGGGTGGTGTTGAAGCCGCGAACCTGTAGGGACAGCGACTGCTCGTTGACGCCCAGGGCGTCGATCGACTGGGCGCTGACGCCCGGCAGGAAGTTCAGGGCCTTCTGGATGCTGGTGCCCGGCGGCAGCACCTCGAGGTTCGACGGGACCAGGGTCACGACCGAGCGGGTCTGGCCGCTGCCGACCACCACCAGCGCGTCGACTTCGCTGCTGTCCGCCGTCGCGACCGGCGCATCCGCCGCCTTCGCCTGGGTGGCGAGCATGAGACAGGCGGCGATGGCCAGCAGGCTGGCGGCGGACTTCTGCGACATGGTAGATCCCCTGATATCAAGAGCGCCGCAGGGACTTTTCGTCCGCGGCGCCGCTTGTTTTCAGGTGACGCGTCTATTCCGCTTCCGTGACGCTTTTTCAACAGCGCGTGGCGCGGGGGCGCCCGACCGTCCTCGTCAGGCGTAAATCCTCAAACGCTCTGACTATTTACGACTCCGCAACGCCAACCGGCGAAGGTGAGGTCCCAAAGACGCCTCGCCGAACGGCCGCATGGACACGCTCGCCCGCCTTATCGACCGCCGAGCCCCGATCGACCCCGCGACCCCGTGCGCGGAGGTCGCGGCGATGTTCCACGCCCATCCGCACGCGGCGGCCTTCGCCGTGGTCGTCGACGGCAAGCCGTCGGGCCTGGTCTATCGCGACGTGTTCCAGGGGCAGATGGCCGTCGCGCCCGCCCTGGCCGACCGTCCCATCTCCGAGGTCATGGACCGCGAGCCGCGCACGATCGAGGCCGGCGTCTCGTCCGGCGACTTCGTCGACCGCCTGGCCCGAAGCACCACGCCGATCTTCCGCAGCGCCTATGTCGCCGTCGACGACGCCGGCGACTATGTCGGCGTCGGCGGGCTGAGCTCGCTGATCACCTCGCACCGCCGTCGCCAGCGCGAAGCCGACGACGCCATGGCCCTGGTCGAGCGCATGGCCCACGACATCGGCCACCATCTGGAAGGCGTCCTGGCCTTCACCGAACGGCTGGAGCAGTCGCGGCTGACGCCCGACGCCAGCGCCTATGTCCGCGCCATCGGCGACACCAGCCGCGACATGAGCCAGGTGCTCGGCCGCGCCATGGACCTGCGCCGCGCGGCGACCGGCGGCCTGACCCTGTCGCCGACCCCCGTCCTGCTGCGCGACTTCAGCGACACGGTCGAGGCCCGCTGGGCCCCACGCGCCGCCGAGGGCGGCAGCACCCTGCTCTTCTCCTATGACGGCGACCCCGAGGCCGCCGCCCTGATCGACGCCGACCGCGTGCTGCAGGTGTTCGACGCCCTGATCGAGAGCGCCCTGGCCAGCGGCCGCGGCGTGATCGAGGCCAGCCTCAAGGTCCATCACGTCGAGAACGGCCTGATGCTGGAAGGCCGCGTGCGCGACAACACCGCCGGTTCGGCCGATGTCCGCCTGGCCCGGGTGTTCAACCCGCTGGGCGCGGGCAGCATCGAGGACAGCAACGAACTGGCCCTGGGCGTCGGCATGGCCCTGGCCAACGGCCTGACGCGCGCCATGGGCGGCCCGCTGCGGGCCGAGGCCAACATGGGCGCCGGCCTGACCGTGCAGTTCTCGCTGAGCGTTCCCGAGGCCGTCCTGACGGCGCGGGCCGACGAAGAGCCGGTGCTCGACGCCCGCTCGGCCCACATCCTGATCGTCGACGACAACGCCACCAACCGCATGGTCGCCGAGGCCCTGTGCGAGATGTTCGACTGCACCTCCGAGCAGGTGGCCGACGGCGTCGAGGCCGTCGAGGCCGCCAAGTCGGGCCGCTTCGACCTGATCCTGATGGACATCAAGATGCCGCGCATGGACGGCGTCACCGCCACCCGCGCCATCCGCGAGCTGCCCGGCCGGGCCGGCGCCGCGCCGATCGTCGCCCTGACCGCCAACGCCGACCCCAACGACGTGGCCACCTACATCGCCGCCGGCATGCAGGACGTGGTCGAAAAGCCGATCAAGCCCGAACGCCTGGCCGTCGTGCTGTCGGCCCTGCTGAGCGACGATGAGGACGACAGCGAAGACGCCGAGGCCGCGGCCTAGAGCTTGCTGTTGTTCAAAGCCGCGCCTGGCCCTCGTCCTTCGACAAGCTCAGGATGAGGACCACTGTGTAGGCCTCGGCAATCGAAAACCTCATCCTGAGCTTGTCGAAGGACGAGGTTTTCGCTCCCCGAACGACTGTCGATCCGCCCTAGCCCGCGCCCTTGGCGGTCGCGGCCTTGGCCGCCTGGGCCTCCATCACCGCCAGCATCTCCCGCAACGAACTGCCGCCGTTGTGCGGGTCGTTGGCCAGGGGCTTGAGCAGCGCGACGGCGCGGGGAAAGTCGCCCCGCATCGCCAGGGCCCGCACCGTCTCCAGGGTGACGTCGGAAACCTGCGGCGCCAGTTCGTTGGCCAGCAGCAAGGCCTCCATCACGTTGTCGTTGGGATAGCCCGGCGACAGGGTGCGGCTGCGGGCGTAGGCCAGCAGGGTCTGGTAGCGCGAGCCGTCGATCTTGAACGCCCGCCCCAGCAGGCTCGAGGCCTGCTTGTACAGCGCCGAGCGCTGGGCGGGATCGGCGTCGCCCATCGCCATCAGGATCAGGGCCTTCAGCTCCATCGCCTCGACGTCGTCGGGCGCGGCGGCCAGGCGCCGGTCGATCACCGCCTGGGCGGCGGGGAAGTCCTCGGCCTGCAGCCGGGCCCGCGCCAGGGCCCGCTCGGCCAGCGGATCGCCGGGATAGCGGGCGGCGCGCTTGCCGACGTCGTCGGCGAAGGCCTTGCGCGCCGGCAGGCCGTCGTCCGGCGAGATCATCCGGACCGTCTCCAGCAACAGCTCGTCGGCCGAGGCCGGCATCGACGTCACGGTCACCTCGATCGAGCGCTGCCGCTTGCGGGTGATGGTGCGGATCGGCAGTCCGACCCCGGTGTAGGCGCGCAGGTCCTTCTGCAGGGCGGCCAGGCTCTTGCCCGTCGCCTTCTCCATCGCCTGGACCGACGGCGTCCCGCCGCCGACCGCCTTCATATAGGCCTGGAGCTGGGCGTACCGGGTCTCGTCGCTCATCATGTAGTGGGTCAGCAGCCAGGCCTGCGGATAGTAGGTGACCCACTTCGGATCGCCGATCCGGGCTCCCTGGGTGATCAGCTGGTCCAGCGGGATCCAGTCGCCCTCCAGCCAGGCGGCGCGGTTGGTGTTGAACTTGCCGACGATGATGCTGTCGGTCTTGAACTCCATCGTCATGAAGTACTCGGCATAGCCCTCCACCAGCCACGGCGCGTAGGCGTAGTTGAAGTACTGCTTCATGAAATGGTGCACGTACTCGTGCAGCATGACGTCGTCGTTCTCGACCTCGCGGACCCGGCCGACGGTGGCGACGCAGGCGATGCCGGTCGCGCCGGCGATGTAGTAGCCGGCCAGGGTCTCGGCGGCGCCGGGCATGGCCCGACGCAGGCCCGGCGTGCCGCGCACCAGATAGACGTCCAGCTTGCGCGGCGGCGTCGCGTCGATCGGCAGGCCGTGCATGAACCGCAGGACCATGTCGAAGTCCTCGAGCTTGGCGGCGTATTCGCGCAGCACGTCCTCGCCGACCACCCCGTGGATCACGAAGCGCGGGGTCTCCGCGCGTCGCCAAGACCCTGTCTTCGTTTCGGCTCGTGTATCGGCCCGGGCCTCCGCCCGTGTCAGGCCGCCCGAGGCGGACAGGGCCAGCAGCCCCAGCACCACGCCCCGCCGATCGGCCGGCCCGCTCTTGGCCGCCGCCCCCCGTCCTTCGATCATGCCCGCCCCCGAGACTTGCTCGACCCCAGGTTAGTTCACGGCGACGAGGGAACTCAAGCCGCGAGACGACTGTCGGCGAGGCGGGGCGGGGACGCCGGGCGATCAACCGAACCTTGTGCGGCGAGGCTTTCGAGCATACCGTCCAAGCTCAGCAGAACCACTGGGAGGCCATACCTTGAAGCCCATGCTTTTCCTGGCCACCGCCGCGGCGGTGCTTTCAGCGGTCCCGGCCCTGGCCCAGAACGGCCAGGTCTTCGACCACGCCGCCCAGCTGGCCGCCTATTCCAACACCCTGCCGCGCGACCACGCCAAGCAGTGCTTCAACGGCAAGTTCCTCAGCGGCGTCAATCGGTCCGGCCAGAACACCCTCTACGTCCAGGCCCCCAAGGGCGATGTCTACCGCCTGAAGATGGCCGGCGATTGTTCGGCCCTGGACGCCGCCCGGAAGCTCACCGTGCGGTCCAACGGCAGCGACATCGTCTGCTCGGGCGACGCGGCCGAAACGGTGGCCTGGACGGCGGCGGGATCCCAGCGCTGCGAAGTCGACAGCGTTCGTCGGCTGAGCGCCAGCGAAGTCTCCGCGCTGTCGGCCGCGCCCCGGCGCTAGGCCTGACGCCGGCTCAGGCCGGCGCGTCCACCTCATGGCTCATGGCCGCCGCGCCCAGTTCGACATGCTGGGCGATGCGGCCGCTGGCCTTGCGCTCGCTGTAGCGGTCGACCAGGTAGTCGGCCCGGTCGCGGGTCAGCAGGGTGAACTTGACCAGTTCCTCCATCACGTCGACCACCCGCTCGTAGTAGCTGGACGGCTTCATGCGGTCGTTCTCGTCGAACTCCTTGTAGGCCATGGCCACCGACGACTGGTTGGGGATGGTGATCATCCGCATCCAGCGCCCCAGCAGGCGCAGGGCGTTGACCGCGTTGAACGACTGCGAGCCGCCGCTGACCTGCATCACCGCCAGGGTCTTGCCCTGGGTCGGGCGGACGCTGCCGATCTCCAGCGGGATCCAGTCGATCTGGGCCTTGATCACGCCGCTGATCGCGCCGTGGCGTTCCGGACTGCACCAGACCTGGCCCTCGGACCATTCCGACAAGGCCCGCAACTCCTGGACCTTGGGATGGTCGGGCCCCGTCGCGTCGGGCAGCGGCAGGTCGCGCGGGTCGAAGATCCGGGTCTCGCAGCCCAGCCGCTGGAGGATGCGGGCGGCCTCCTCGACCAGCAGGCGGCTGAACGACCGCGCCCGCAGCGAGCCGTACAGCAGCAGGATCCGGGGCGGATGCGAGGACGGGGTCGCGACCTCGAGCCGTCCCGCGTCGATCGCGGCCAGGAACTGCGGCTGTAGGGCGGGAAATTCGGTCATACACGCGGCTCCGGCAACATCGTCATTGATCCGTCTCATATTTCCATCATATTGGAAATATGGAATTGAAAGCCGCCGTCGCCAGTCTCTCCGCCCTCGGCCATGAAGGACGCCTGGCGATCTTCCGACTGCTGGTGAAGGCCGGCCCCGTCGGCGTGGCGGCGGGCGAGATCGCGCGGCGGCTGGACAGCCTGCCCAACACCCTGTCGGCCAACCTCAACGTGCTGTCGCACGCCGGCCTGATCGTCTCGCGCCGCGAGGGCCGGTCGATCGTCTATTCGGCCGACTACGCGGCCATGAGCGGCCTGCTGGGCTTCCTGATGGAAGACTGCTGCAACGGAAACCCGGCGATCTGCGCGCCGCTGGGCGACATCGTCGCCAGGGCCGCCGACTGCTGCCCGTCATGACCCCCTTCTCCCTGCCGCGCCGCCTGGCCGCCGAGGCGCTGGGATCGTTGCTGCTGCTGGCCGTGGTGGTCGGGTCCGGGATCATGGGCCAGCGCCTGGCCGGCGGGAACGACGCCGTCGCCCTGCTGGGAAACACCCTGGCCACCGGCGCGGCCCTGGTCGTGCTGATCACCGTGTTCGGACCGATCTCGGGCGCGCACTTCAACCCGGTCGTCACCCTGGTGGCGGCGATCCGGCGCGACCTCCCCTGGCGCGCGGCCCTGGCCTATCCGCCGGCCCAGCTGGTCGGCGCGATCCTCGGCGTCTGGTGCGCCCACGCCATGTTCGGCGAGCCGATCTGGCAGGTCTCGACCCACGCGCGGACCGGCCCCGCCCAGGCCTTCGCCGAGTTCGTCGCCACCTTCGGCCTGCTGGCGACCATCCTGGGCGCGGTGCGGTTCCGCCCGGACTTCACCGCCGTGGCCGTGGGCCTCTACATCACCGCCGCCTACTGGTTCACGGCCTCGACCTCGTTCGCCAATCCAGCCGTGACGATCGCCCGCAGCCTCAGCGACACCTTCGCCGGCATCGCCCCCTCGGGCGTCCCGGCCTTCATCCTGGCCCAGGCGGCCGGCGCGCTGGTCGCGGCGGTCGTCTTCGGCTGGCTCCTGAAAGAAGACCCATGAGCGACGCCGACTTTCCCATCGTAATCTTCCACAATCCGGCCTGCGGCACCTCGCGTAACGTGGTGGCGATGGTCGAGGGGGCGGGCTACGCGCCCACGGTCGTGGACTATCTCCAGGCCGGCTGGACGCCCGAGCAGCTGCGCGAACTGGCCGGCGAAGCGGGGCTGACCTTGCGCCAGCTGCTGCGCGAGAAGGGCACGCCCGCCGCCGAGCTGGGCCTGCTGGACGAGGCCGTCGACGACGACCGCCTCATCGAGGCCATGGTCGCCCACCCGATCCTGGTAAACCGCCCGCTGGTGGTCACGCCCAAGGGGGTCAAGCTGTGCCGACCGTCCGAGGTCGTCCTCGACCTGCTGGACCGCAAGCCCGCCAGCTTCACCAAGGAAGACGGCGAGGTGGTGATCCTGGGCTAGCGCACGTCTTGCGCGATCCCGTGCGCGCGCCGATGCTGGCGCCAGTGCGCGTGAAGACCAACCGGCCTTCGAGGATCGCCCGATGGACACCGCCCCCGCGGCCAAACCCCTGCTCTCGCAGCTCTCGGAGCTGATCTCGGCCGGCGCCGACCTGCTGTGGCCCCTGCTGGTCGTCGCCGCGCTGATCCTGTTCCGAAGTCGCCTGGCCGAGATCCTCGGCGTCGCCATCCGCAAGCTGGAAAGCTCGTCGGAGCTGAAGATCGGCGGGATCGAGCTGAAGGGCGTGGTGATCAATCCGCAGGGCGAGGTGATCGTCGGCCGCGACACCGATTTCGAGATCCTCGAGGCGACCAAGGCCGATGTCGACCACCGCCACGCGGCCTACAAGAAGACCCGCAACCTGATGCTGGTCCACACCATCCGGCCCAAGAAGCCGGAGGAGTTCATCGACGGTTTCCGGGTGTTCGACGTGTCGATCTTCCTGCACCCGCACCGCAATTTCGGCCGGCTGAACGACGTGGCCGGCGTCACCTACTTCCTCGGCGACAAGTGGGGCGACAGCCGCTACGGCGAGAAATACGTGGTCTCCAGCGCCAACGAGCAGTTCGCCCTGACCGTGGGCATGTACGGCTCGTTCCTCTGCGTGGCCGACATCGCGTTCCACGACGGCGCGACCGTGCGGATGGAGCGCTACATCGATGTCGAGATGGCCCCGGTCTACAACGTCTCCCTGAGCGAAGCGCGGGGACGATGAGCTAGGGTGCGGGGATGATCCCGCTCCAGCGCCTGCGCCGATCCCTGACCACCCTGCCCGACGCGCGCGGCTGGGCGCTGTGCGGCCTGGTCGCCGCGGTCACCGGAAGCCTGATGGCCGCCATCGGCTTCTCGACCGGGCTCTACGCCCTAACACCCACCGCGCCCGGCCTGCCGCTGCGGCTGCTGGTCGTGCTGTTCGTGCCGGCCCTGGGCGAGGAGATCCCGTTTCGCGGCCTGCTGGTTCCCGGTTACGAGGCGGGTCGCGACGAGACCGCCAGGCCGTGGACGGCCGTCGCGATCTCGACCGCCCTCTATGTCGCCTGGCATCCGCTGGAGACCCTGACCTTCATGCCGACGGCGACGATGTTCCTGCGCCCGGACTTCTTGCTGTGCACCGCGATCCTCGGCCTCGGCTGCGCGCTGATGCGCTGGCGCACCGGCTCGCTGTGGCCGGCGGTGATCCTGCACGGCGGGTTCGTGGTGGTCTGGCAGACCTGGCTGGGCGGGGTGAGGCTGTAGGGGCCTAGAAACTGAACGCCAGCTTGGCGCCGACGAACTTGCCGTCGGGGTCGTAGCCGCGCGCCCGGCCCGCGCCGCTCTCGTCGGCGTTGGGTTTCAGGCCGCACAGCAGGCCCGCGCCGAGCATGGCGTCGCCGGCCTTGCCCTCGACCGAGGTGCGCGCCACGCCGGGCGGCAGCGGGGTCGGGGCTCGGGAGTACAGCACCGGCAGTCCGGGCGCGGTCAGGTCCAGCGGTTTGGCCGGGACCAGGGCCAGCTTGGGCGAGGGCCGGACAGCCTCGGCCGAAGCCGCGCCCCCGAGGGCGATCGCGGCGGTCAGGACGAGGGCGGAAAGGCGGAGAACGACCATCATGTCTCCAAGGTGGGGAGCCGGCGGCGAGCGCCAAGGGTCCTCCAAACCCGCCCGCCGGTAAAGGCGCGGATCGCCCCGGCGACCTGCGACGCTGCACCGCAGCAAAGGTCCTTGAAAATGACAACGTTGTCATATATATTGAAGCTCATGGGGACGATTTGATGTCCCGCCCAACCCGGATGAAGAAAATGCTCAGCCTGATCGTTCTGACCCTCTCGGCCATCAAGGCGCAACGCGCCGTCGCCTGAGACGCCCGAACAGCCGCCCACGGCGGCTGAACTGAAAAGGCCCGCGAACCCCGCCGGTGCGCGGGCCTTTTCGTTGTGCGACGCAGCATTCGGAGACCGTCCCGGGGCGTATCTACACTCAGACGCCCCCAACGATTCGTCATTCCCGCCCTTGTGGCGGGAACCCCTCTGTCSGYCGCAAGGGCAGGGGTGTGGCGCGCTAGCGCGCCAAGGCGCTTCACCGTCAGCTGAACCAGGGGTTCCCGCCACAAGGGCGGGAATGACGGACGAAGGGGAATAGTTCGGATCTCCGACCTAACCCTTGCCGTCGCCCTCTATCAAGTTTCGCAGCAAGGGCGCGATCAGCGCGACCAGCGCTTCGGGGTCGGCCTTCGTCAGGGCCGACAGCCCGATCATCTGACGCAGGACCTGGACTCCCGCCACGATCGACAAGGCCAGGGCGGCGCGCTCCGCCGCCAGTTCGCCGCCGCCGACCGCAGCCGTGGCCGCCGCCATCGCCTTCTGGTGCCCCTTCTCGATCTGCTCGCGGGCGATCTGGGCGGCGCGCGGGCTGGAGGCTGAGTGGAACATGATCATGAAGCCGTCCAGCGTCGCCGCGCCGGGCCGGGTCATCTCGACCAGCGCCCGGGCCATGTCGCCGCCCAGGTCGCTCGAGCCCAGCCGCTCCTGGGTCAGGATCACCGGCTCGGCCATGGTGTCGGCCACCACCTCGGCGAACAGCTGCTCCTTGGAGCCGAAATAGCGGTTGATCAGCATGGCCGTGACGCCGGCCCCCTGGGCGATCTCGCGCACCCCCGCCCCGTCATAGCCGGCCCGCGCGAAGGCGGCCCGGGCCGAGCGCAGGATCTGCGCCTTGGTGGCGGCGGCGTTCCGGGTTCTGGGCGGGGTGTCGTCGGTCATGGCCGCTTCGCAATTCTGCACTTGTAGACTTAAGTCGATTCCATATGTATACGACTGTAGACATATGGTGGGGAGCGTGTTCATGGTCGAGACAGTGCTGGTCACCGGCGGGTCGGGCTTCATCGGCGGCTGGTGCGTGCGCCTGCTGCTGGAGCGCGGCTACGCCGTGCGCGCCACCCTGCGCGACCGGACGGGCGAGGCGGCGCTGCGGACGGCGGTCGGGGCCGAGGACGGCGACGCCGGCGCACGCCTGACCGTCCACGTCGCCGACCTGACCCGCGACGAGGGCTGGGCCCAGGCCGTGGCGGGCTGCGACTACGTCCTGCACGTGGCCTCGCCCCTGGGCGCGGCGGCCGGCGGCGGGGTGGGCGAGAACGACCTGGTCCGGCCGGCCCGCGACGGAACTCTGAGGGTGCTGCGCGCCGCCGTCGCCGCGGGTGTCAGGCGCGTGGTCATGACCTCGGCCGCCGCCACCGCCCGGGCGCCGCGCGGCTCGGGCGTGGCCAGCGACGAGACCGTCTGGGCCGATCCCAAGGACCCGCAGTTCGACGGCTATCGCCGCTCCAAAATCCTGGCCGAGCGCGCCGCCTGGGACTTCATGGCCAACGACCGCGCCGCCGCCGAGGGCCGCACGACCCTGACCGCCATCCTGCCCGTCGCGGTGTTCGGGCCGCTGCTGTCGAGGGCCAATCTGGGGTCGGTCAGCATCATCCAGGGCGTGCTGGACGGCCGCCCTTCCCGCCTGCCGCGCCTGGGCTTCTGGGTGGTCGACGTGCGCGACCTGGCCGAGCTGCACATCCGCGCCATGACCGCCCCGCAGGCCGCCGGCCGGCGCTTCCTGGCGGTCGGCGACTTCCTCTGGATGGCCGACATCGCCCGCGTCCTGCGCGCGAACCTGAGCGCGCGGGCGGCCAGGACCCCCGCGCGGCCGATGCCCGACCTGGTCTTCCGCCTGGCCGCGCTGTTTCGCCCGCAGCTGCGGTTCTTCACGCCGGACCTGGGCCGCAAGCACGCCATGGACGCCGGCAACGCCCGGCGCGTGCTGGGCTTCGAACCTCGGCCGGGCGCGGAGACGGTGGTGGACTGCGCCCGGAGCCTCTGAACCGCGCCGGCGCCGTTGATTACCTAGGGTGGCGCGGATAGGCTCTTCAACGACGTTGAAGAAGAGAGATCCGCATGAAGTCGATCGTCGCGTCCATCGCCGCCCTCTCGTTCGCGGGCCTCTCTTTCGCGAGCCCGGCCTTGGCCCAGGAATGGCCCAAGCAGGATTGGCATCTCCTTCGGATCAAGCCCGTGGCGGAGCAGGCGCCGGCCAGCACCAAGCGTGACGGGGGAGCTTATCCGCCCGAAGCGTGGATGACCGGCGCCGCCGTCCAGCTCGGCGGTCCCGCGCCCAGCAGCCGCCAGAACGTCGCCGTGAACCTCGATTCCCTCAATCGGGTCGGCGACAAGGTCGAGGTGCGGTACTTCGTCTGGCCGGACGAGAAATCGAACTACACCGAGATCACCTCCCGGATCGATTGTTCCAAGACCGGCGAGCAGGTCGTGGCTTGGCGGGAATACGACCAGGACTTCGCCTACGTCCGGACGGGCGGCCAGGGCGCGAGGCGGACGGACGCGAGAGCCAGGGCGATCGCGAGCTACGCCTGCCGCGCGCCGCAAGGCGCCGACGTCGGCGGCAAGTCCCTTCCGGAACTCGTCCAGGGCGGCTAGCGGGGCCTGGCGCCCGCCCCCGCGATCTCCGCCGTCACCCCGAACGCCGAGGCGACCTGGCCGGCGAAGGCGATGGTCGTCAGGTCCTCCAGGAACGGGCCGATGAACTGCGCGCCGATCGGCAGGCCGTCGCGGGTGCGCCCGATCGGCGCCGCCGTGGCCGGCAGGTGCGGCATGCCGGCGATCAGCGGCCAGGCGGTCTGCGGGGCGAAGGGCACGTCGGCGCCATTGACCCGCAGCGTCCGGTTCAGCCCCGGCCAGGGGTCGTGGTCGTCGAACTGAACGAAGGCCGGCGTGGCGTGGCAGGGCGCGATCACCACGTCGAAGGCCTTGAAGAAGTCGTCCCAGCGCCGCCGCAGCATCTCCTGGGCGATCAGGCAGTCGTAGTAGTCCTTGACCGTACCCTTGGGCTCCGGGGCGTCGGGGTTCATGCCGGTCTTGTAGGTCCAGGCGAACTTCTCGACCAGGGCGTGGGAGTCGGCCAGCGACGGCAGCAGCGGGCTCTCCCGCGTCACCGAGGCCCCGGCCTTCTCCAGCTCGGCCGCCAAGGCGTCGATGGCCCCGACGATCTCGTCGTCGACGCTTGCGGTCGGATGCTGGGTCAGGACGAACACCCGATAGCCGGACAGCCGGTCGTGCCGGGGCGGCGGCAGGTCCAGTCGGTAGGCGACAGCGTCGCGTCCTTCCGGGCCGGACAGCACCTTCAGGGCCAGCTCCAGATCCTGCGCCGTGCGCGCCATCGGCCCCGCCGCCGCCCAGGCCCGGCCCACGATGACGCCGCCGCCCGGCGGTCCGTGCCCCTCCAGCGAGATCAGCGGGAACGACGACAGGTGCCCGTAGACCCCGCAGAACGACGCCGGAACCCGGATCGAGCCGCCGGCGTCGCCGCCCAGTTCCAGCGGCACCATGCCCGCCGCCAGGGCGGCCGCCGAGCCGCCCGACGAACCGCCGCACGACCGGGTCAGGTCATGCGGATTGTGGGTCCGGCCATAGATCGGGTTGTCGACCTGGTAGTCCGCCAGGCCGGCCGCGACATTGGTCTTGCCCAGGATGACCGCGCCCGCGTCCTTCAGCCGCCGCACCGCCGCCGCGTCCTCGGTCGGGCGATAGTTGCGCGCCATCTCCAGCCCGAAGGTGGTGGGCAGGCCGGCGATGTTGAAGCACTCCTTGACGGTCATGGGCACGCCGGCCAGCGGCAGGTCGGCGCCCAGGGCCACGGCCAGGTCGACCTGGCGGGCCTGGGTCCGCGCGCGGTCGAAGTCGCGCACGACCACGGCGTTGATCGGCCCGTCCAGCGCCTCGATCCTGGCGATCGCCGCGTCGGTCAGCTCCAGCGCGCTGACGGACTTGGCGCGGACGGCGTCGGCCAGCTCGGTCGCGCTGGCGGTCGCCGATGAAACACGTTCATGCATGGTGGAGGCCCCTGTGGTTGAGGGGTCCGAAATCTAACCACAAAACGCGGGTCGCCAATTCTTGAACTTATTTCTTTCGTCCCCAATTCCAGTATGCCGGAGGGGATGGGGGCTTTGCGCCGAGCTGGGTCTCGGGTGTTGCGCGGCTTGTTCAGCCCGCGAGCTATACCTTTAAATCCGTCATTCCCGCCCTTGTGGCGGGAACCCCTCGTTCAGCCGACGGTGAAGTGCTTTGGCGCGTTGGCGCGCCACACCCCCGCACCTGCGGCGGATAGAGGGGTTCCCGCCACAAGGGCGGGAATGACGAGCAAATTGAGAGATCGGGCCTGATCGATCGCTCTCAATTCCCTTCTTCCAGCAGCCGCCGGGCGATGACCTGGGCCTGGATTTCGCCGGCCCCCTCGAAGATGTTCAGGATGCGGGCGTCGGCCAGCAGGCGGCTGGCGACGTATTCCATGGCGAAGCCGTTGCCGCCGTGGATCTGCAGGGCGTTGTCGGCGGCGGCCCAGGCCACGCGGGCGGCGATCAGCTTGGCCATGCCGGCCTCCAGGTCGCAACGCTTGCCCTCGTCCTTCTGGCGGGCGGCGAAATAGGTCAGCTGGCGCACGCCCATGATCTCGGCGGCCATCATGGCCAGCTTGTTGTGGACGCGGGGGAATTCGAAGATCGCCTGGCCGAACTGCTTGCGGTCCAGGGCGTAGCCGAGGCCGGTTTCCAGCGCGGCCTGGGCCACGCCGACGGCGCGGGCGGCGGTCTGGATGCGGGCGCTCTCGAACGTCGCCATCAGCTGCTTGAAGCCTTGGCCCGGCACCCCGCCCAGCAGGTTCTCGGCCGGCACGGCGAAGCCGTCGAAGCCCAGTTCGAACTCCTTCATGCCGCGATAGCCGATCACCCCGATCTCGCCGCCGCTCATGCCCTGGGCCGGGAAGTCGTTCCCCTCGACGCCGCGCGGCTTGGGGGCCAGCAGCATCGACAGGCCGCGATAGTCGGTGGTGGCCGGGTCGGTGCGGACCAGCAGGGTCATGACGTCGGCGCGGGCGGCGTGGGTGATCCAGGTCTTGTTTCCGGTCACCACATACTGGTCGCCCGACAGCTCGGCGCGGGTGCGCAAGGATCCCAGGTCCGAACCGGTGTTGGGTTCGGTGAAGACGGCGGTCGGCAGGATCGAGGCGTCGGCGATCTTCGGCAGCCAGTACTGCTTCTGGTCTTCGGTGCCGCCGGTCAGGATCAGTTCACCGGCGATCTCCGAGCGGGTGGCCAGAGAGCCGACGCCGATCCAGGCCCGCGACAGCTCTTCGGAGACCACGCACATGGCGGTCTTGCCCATGCCGCTGCCGCCGTATTCCTCCGGGATCGTCAGGCCGAACACGCCCAGGGCGCCCAGCTCCTCGACCAGCTCGATCGGGATCAGCTGGTCCTTCAGGTGCCACTCGTGGGCGAAGGGCGTGACCTTCTCCTCGGCGAAGGCGTGGAACTGGTCGCGGATCATCTCGAAGGTCTCGTCCAGACCCGTGTGCTCCAGCGTCGGACGGCCCCGCGCCTCGGCCAGACGGCGGGCGATGCGGGTCTTCACCGCCTGCGTGCCGCCCTCGACCATCAGCTTCATCAGGCCGTTGGAATAGAGGCGGTTCAGCACCGAGCGGTCGGTGATCAGGTGGGCCGGGCGGACGATCTCGCCCTGGTTCATCGGCACGCCCCCGACCAGCTGGGCGCAGTATTCGGAAAACAGCAGCTGGGCCAGCAGGGCCTCGATCTCGCCGAACCGGCCCTCGGCCTCCAGCCGCTCGGCCCAGCCGGCGACCTGGTTCAGCAGCTCGGCATAGGCGGCGTACCAACCGTAGCCGTGCACCTGGTGCTGGCGCTCGTCGGCCAGCTTGCGGTCGATCTTGCCGCTGGCGCCGGTGATCGCGTCCTTCACGGCCGGCTTGGCCTCGGCCACGAACAGCTGGGCCGCGCCGGCGGCCTCGCGCAGCAAGACGGTCAGGCCGGGCAGGATCAGGGATGGAGTTTCCTGGGCGACCCCCTCCTCAAGAGTAGGTGCGGTCATGGCTTGCTCCCGTGCGCCGAACAGTTGTTTTCTTTCACTGTGGAGCCTTTCGCACCTGCGAGCAATGCCGCACTGCAACATAAATCGACGGATGGGGATCAAAAGTTCCCCCAACCTTTGAGAATGGGGCGCGTTCAACAAGGCCCGGGAGAGAAACATGCTGGTCGTCCATCACCTCAACGAGTCGCGCTCGCAGCGCATCCTGTGGCTGCTGGAGGAGTTGGGCCTGCCCTACGAGATCCGCTTCTACGAGCGCGATCCCCAGACCCGGCTGGCCCCGCCGGCCCTGCTGCACGTGCACCCGCTGGGCAAGTCGCCGGTGCTGACCGACGGCGCGGCGACGATCATCGAGAGCGGCGCGATCACCGACTATGTCATCCGCCGCCACGCCGGCGGCCGGCTGGCGCCCGATCCGGCCAGCCCCGACTACGACGCCTACCAGCAGTGGCTGCACTACGCCGAGGGTTCGGCCATGCTGCCGATGCTGCTGCGGATGTATGTCGGCCGGCTGGGCGCGGCGGGCGCGCCGCTGCATCCGCGCATCGAGAGCGAGATGGCCAACCACTTGGCCTATGCCGACGGCGCGCTGGAGGGCCGCCAGTTCTTCGTCGGCGACGACCTGACCGGCGCCGACATCCAGATGAGCTTCGTGGCCGAGGTCGCCAAGGCGCACGGCAAGCTGGCCGACTATCCGAACCTCGAGGCCTGGATCGGCCGCATGCACGCCCGACCGGCCTGGCAGGCGGCGCTGGAGAAGAGCGGGCCCTACAAACTGGGCGAATAGCGACCCAGCCGCGCCCTCGCGCCAGGGTTACGCACAGCCGTGTGCTGTCGCACGCTTCACAAGCTTGAGCATATCCGGTTAGATGCCCGCGCGGGATGGGGCCCGCGGGGGAAATATCTTGAAAAATCTGTACAAAGCCGCTGTCGCGGCGCTGTTCGTCATGGCCGGTTCGGCCGCTCATGCCCAGACCGTCAAGGTGCCGGAAGGCACCGAGGTGGTGATCAGCGTCGAGGACAAGCTGTCGTCCGAAACCAACAAGGAAGGCGACCGCTTCTCGATCAGCCTGGCCGACGACGTCGTCCTGGCCGACGGCACGAAGCTGCCGGCCGGCCTGAAGGGCGCGGGCGAAGTCACCCACGCCAAGAAGAAGGGCATGATGGGCAAGCCGGGCGAACTGAACGTCCGCTTCGACTATCTCAAGGTGGGCGACAGCAAGATCAAGCTGCGCGGCCAGAAGGGCGCCGAGGGCGACGCCCGCTACGGCACCACGATCACCCTGACCGTGCTGTTCGGCCCGCTGGGCCTGATCAAGCACGGCAAGGACGTCGAGATCAAACCGGGTCAGAAGATGACCATCTTCACCGACGCCGACGCCACGGTGGACCTGGCGGGCGCCCCGGCGATCCCGGCTTCCGCGCCGGCGCCCGCCGCGGCTCCGGTCGCGGCTCCGGTCGGCGCCACCAACTAGGATCTTCGTCTTAGGGTCTTTGGCGACTTCGAAGACAGCGAAGCCCCCTCCGACGGAGGGGGCTTTTCTTTGCACCCTCTCCCGGAGGGGAGAGGGTGTTTACGGCGACGTCGCCACCGCCCACGAGAAGTCGGTGTGGGTCGTCTGGGTGGTGAAGTAGTTCGGGTCGGTGAAGAAGGCGATCGGCTTCTTGTAGTCGGCCGGATAGGGCTGGTCGTTGCCCACCACCGCCACGCCGTGGCAGCTCATGCAGTTGGAGGTGATCCCGGCCGGGATGCCCGGAGAGGTCTCCAGATAGGGATTGAAGCAGACCTGCATGGTCGTGCTGCCCGGGGTCGTCGTCTGGTCATAGGCCGTGCAGGCGGCGTAGTTGGTCCACGGCCCCGTCAGCGTGGCCGGCTGGCCCTGCTTGCTGCCCGGGAAGCCGTTGGGCGTGTCGCCGCCGGGCTGCCACCAGAAGGTCTGCCAGGTCCAGAACGGGATCTCCTTGGTGTTGACGTGCATGGCCAGCAGCACGGCGAAGTCGCCTTCGGCCACCGTCTTGCCGGTCGCCGCGGCGAAGTTCTTGGCTTCCGAAGCCGACAGCCGCACCGCGTAGAAGGTGCTGAGCGGCGCCCACTGGAAGGTCTTGCAGGCCGTGCCCTGCGTGCTGACGCTGGCGATCTCGGCCGGAGTGGCGGGACGGATCGGACCGGTCCCGGTCGGCGAGATCAGCATGCAACTGGTCCAGGTGCTCTGGGTCGGATTGGTCGGATTGGTCGAGGCCGAGGGTCCCTGCCACAGCGGCTGGATGGTCAGGCCCGCGGCCTTGACCGTGCCGAACACCGGCTTGGTCTCGATCGCCCGGATCGGGAACTCGTTGACGCCCCGGTTCTGCGGCGTGGTCCCCGTCGGCCACGAGGCGTTCAGCTTATTCAGGCCCGCCTGGGTGTTGTAGGCGTAGGTCCCGCCGTTCGGTCCCGGCTGCGGCGCGTCGATGAAGGTGGCGGCCTGCGGGTTGAACTTGTTGTCGGCGGTGACGTCGGAATTGCCGAAGGTCCCCAGGGCGCCCAGCTTGACGCCCTTGGCGTGGTGGAACTGCAGCGGCGCGGCGAAGTTGCGGATCACGCGCGGCTTGGCCAGGCGCGCCTCCAGGGTGACGCCGTTCGTGCCGGCGGCGACGGCCGCCTGGTTGGTGGGGAACACGTCGTTGGGCCCGGCCCAGGTTTCCCAGATCGGCAGCATCTGGCCGTTGAACGTCTGGCCCGAGGCCGCGCTCATGCCCTGCCACAGGTCCCAGGCGTGGCCCCGGATGGCGGCGGTGTCGCCGGCGGCGATCCAGGCGTTGATCGTGGCGGTCGGCACCGGGAAGGTCGGACTGTCGGGCAGCGGCACGGGGGTCACCACGCCCGAGGCCTGCGCCCCGACCCGTCCCTCCGTCTGGGTCTTGGGGCCGTTGTCGCAAGCCCCTGCGGCCAGGACCAGCATCGCGGCGGCCGCTTTCAAACCGATGTCGCGCATGTGCGCCTCCCCAGAACCGCGAGCGCTCTGACGGCGCGCGCAAGGGTAGTAACGACCGCACCGATACAATCGTCAATAGCAAGACGCGCCAACACCCTTATTGCGAGACCTTCGCAGTTCGGCGCGATCGCGAGAAAATTCGCACATGAACGAAATCTGTCGGCCGACCTGTCGACGCCGTTCAGCTTCACCTTGTCATGGTGTGTCTCAAGGGGCCGACGGCTCCTGACCATTCAAAGGGACGAAGACCATGACCAAGACCATCAAGACCTTCACCAAGACGATCGGCCTGGGCCTGGCCATGACCGCCACCGCCCTGACCATGGCCGCCGCGCCCACCACCGCCAGCGCCATGTCCCAGAAGCTGGGCGGCGTCATCGGCTGCAACGCCTCGGGCGGCAAGCAGGAAGCCGGCGCCGTGATCGGCGGCCTGCTGGGCGCCGTCGCCGGCAACAAGCTGGCCAAGAACGACCGGGGCACAGGCACCGCCATCGGCGCCGTGGTCGGCGCGGGCGCGGGCTCCTACGCCGGCTGCCAGATGCAGAAGAACCGCGCGGCCGACAACGCCGGCGGCGTCTACACCAGCAACGGCATCCGGGTGTCCAACGCGGTCGACGCCTCGCCGATGACCAAGATCAAGGGCAAGTACGTCGCCCGCTCGAACCTGAACCTGCGCAGCGCCGCCACCACCCGCGGCCAGGCGGTCGGCTCGGTCCGGGCCGGCGAGACCTTCCAGGCCCTGGGCCGCACCGGCGACGGCAAGTGGATCCTGGTCGGCCAGGACGGCGTCGGCGTCGGCTATGTCTCGAGCGCCTACGTCTACCGGGCGTAATCAACGACTGGGGACAGGCCCATGGGCCTGTCCCCGACGGGGCCGCTTAGCGTCAGGCCCCAGTACGGCAAGCCCGTCTGCTCCCCCGGCAGGCGGGCTTGTTGCTGTTTGGGGCGCTCAAAGAAGAACCCTCTCCCAGCGGGAGAGGGAGAGGGTTTCTCGCCCTTGCCCCGACGCAACGGCTAGGCTTGAGTACGCCCCTGACTTCATTCGAGACGCTTCCATGATCGCCACGACCCGCCGCGCCGCCCTGCTGTCGGCCTTCGCCACCGTCGGCGCCGCGGCCCTGGCCAGACCCGCCTTCGCGCGGCAGACCGGCAAGGCGGGCGCGGCGATCGACCAGTTCGCCCAGGAGGTCATGACCGCCTTCCCCGACGAGCCTGGCCTGGGGATCTGCGTGGTCGAGGACGGCGAGATCACCCTGGCCAAGGGCTACGGCGTGCGCCGCCTGGGCGGGCCCGACAAGGTCACCGACTCCACCCTGTTCGGCGTGGCGTCCAACACCAAGGCCTTCACCGCCGCCGCCCTGGCCATGCTGGTCGAGGAGGACAAGGTCAAATGGGACGATCCGGTCACCAAGCACCTGCCCAATTTCCAGATGAGCGACCCGATCGTCACCAAGCTGATGACCGTGCGCGACCTGCTGTGCCACCGCTCGGGCCTGACCCTGGGCGCGGGCGACCTGATGATCTGGCCCAACCCCACCCACACGCGCGCCGACATCGTGGCGGGGCTGAAGTACCTGCCGATCGGCGGCCAGTTCCGGGGCGGCTACGCCTATGACAACGTGCTGTACGTGGCCGCCGGCGAGGTGATCGCCGCCGTCACCGGCGCGCCGTGGGAGGTGTTCATCCAGAAGCGGATCCTGGACCCGCTGAAGATGACCGACAGCGTGCCCCTGCCCTCGCTGATCGGCGACCGGCCGCGCGCCGAGCCGCATGCGCGGATGGGTCCGCCGGTGCGGGGCCTGGGCCCGCAGACCGTCCTGCCGTTCGACGGCAGCTTCGACTCGGCGGGCGCGGCCGGCGGCCTCAACGCCAGCCCGCGCGACATCGGCAAGTGGATGCAGGTCCAGCTGGGCCTGGGCACGGCGCCGGGCGGGGTCAAGCTGTGGACCGAGGCCTCGGGCCGCGAGATGTGGAAGCCCCAGACCATCACCGCCTGGTCCGACGGCCCGACCGCCGACAACCCGGTGCGCGCCAGCCTGCAGGCCTACGCCCTGGGCTGGTTCGTCAACGACCATCGCGGCGAGCGGATCGTCTGGCACACCGGCGGCCTGGCGGGCTTCATCTCCTATACCGGCCTGCTGCCGGGCCGGAAGTCGGGGATCATGGTGATGACCAACGCCGAGGAGAACACCGTCTTCCGCTCCCTGCGCTACGGCGGTCCGGACCGGCTGCAGGGCCGCAGCGACTTCGACTGGATCGCCTCCAGCCGCAAGACCCAGGCCGAGGCCGACGCCAAGACGATCAAGGACGCCGCCGAGGCCATGACCCCCAAGGGCGGCGGCGCGGCCCCCACCCTGCCGCTGTCGGCCTATGTCGGGACCTATCGCGATCCCTGGTACGGCACGGTGACGGTGGCGATCCTGCGGAAAGGCAAGAAGACCTCCCTGAAGATCGCCTTCGACAAGACCCCGGCCCTGCGCGGCGCGCTGGAGGCCTTCGACGGCGACACCTTCAGGACCCGCTTCGACGACCGTTCCCAGGAGGACGCCTTCGTGGTGTTCACGGTGAAGGACGGCGCGGTGACCGGCGCGACGATGCGCGCGGTCTCGCCGCTGGCGGACTTCTCGTACGACTATCAGGATTTGAAGCTGGCGAAGATCTAGGGCTTCGAGCGCCCCCTGCCTGTCGTTTTTATCAACCGTCATCCTCGGACTTGTTCCAAGGATGACGGCTTCAGTCGAGAAGAAGGCTGATCCTTGGAGCGGTGAGATCGCGGCCTAACCCAACCGGCAAACCGGCGGACCGAGGGGTCCTCGGAACAAGTCCGAGGATGACGGACGTTGGGGGAACGGTGAGGGATTTGCGCGGCGTCCGGAAAACCAGAACACTTGCAGAACGATATCTTCAACCTCACACTCCTCTCATGGAGGAGCGATATCCCTGGATCGCCGTCTACATGCTCAGCGACCGTCAACACGGCACGCTCTACATCGGCGTGACCAGCGACCTCCTCAACCGGATCATCAAGCACCGCGAAGGCGTCTTCGAGGGCTTCACCAAGAAGTACGGCTTGCATCGCCTGGTCTGGTTCGAAACCCACAGCCTGATGACCGAAGCGATCCAGCGCGAGCGGACGCTCAAACACTGGGTGCGTGAGTGGAAGATCAATCTGATCGAGCGGGACAATCCCTGCTGGAACGATCTCTTCGACCCGATCGTCAATTGGACGCCGGTTCCGCGTCAGGTGTGATGTTCCGTTCCTCACCGCCCGTCATCCTCGGACTTGTTCCGAGGACCCCGGCTTCAGCCGAGAAGAAGGATGATCCGTGGGGCGATGGGATCGCGGCCCAGCGTTCAACGACAGCTCGGCGGACCGAGGGGTCCTCGGAACAAGTCCGAGGATGACGGAGGTTTTGGGTGTGTGGGGCTTACCTACACCCGCCATCCCTGGGCGATGAACTGGATCTGCTTGTCCATCATCGCCGACAGCTCGCTGGCCGTCGCCTGGCGGCAGGCGGCCATGCGGTAGTTCCAGGCGTAGGCGGCCTTGAGCACGTCGACCGCCGTCTCGGGATCGAGGTCGGGGCGGACGTCGCCGCGTTCCATGCCGCCCGTCAGCACCTCGCGCAGCATCTGGGTCAGGGGCTCGTTGCGCCCGTAGGGGGTGACGCCAGGGTCCTGGCTGGGGCTGTAGGACGCCGCGATGTGGGCCAGGAACAGCTTCACCCGGCGGGTCTCGAACTCGTAATGGATGGCGAAGATCGAGCCCAGGCGGTCGGCCGTCGAGCCGCGCAGGAACGGCACGACGCGGTCGAACTCGGCATAGAGCTCGCCCAGACGCTTATCCATGACATGGCTGAGCACCTCCGCCTTGGAGGCGAAGGTGGTGAAGACGCTGCCGACCGAGACCCCCGCCCGTTCGGCGATCGCCCGAATGGTGGTCTCTTCGTAGCCCGTCTCGTTGAACAGATCGCGCGCGGCCTCGAGGACCTTCTCGCGCGTCGCCTGCTTTTGCTCGTCTCTTACGCCCACGCACTGTCCCCCCGGATAGGCTGCGTCGCTCTATTTAACCCGACGGCGGACGCTCCGACAAAGAGCGTCCGCCCTCGGTCGTGATTACGCGCGCGCGCCCGCCAGGATGACTTTCAGTTGATCCGAAAGTCGCGACAGCAGTGCCTCGACCGACCAGGCGTCGAAAATCGCCCGGCGATAGTTGGCGACATACACGTCCCAGATGATCTCGGCGAGCAACTTAACGTCGGCGTCACTCTTCAGTTCATTACGTTCGACACCGCGGGTCAGCACGCCGTTCAGCAGGGCGAAGATGTGCTTGAGATGACCGCGATTGCGGCGCTCGGCGGTTTCCGAACGGGTCCAGGACACGGCGATGCTGGCCTGCAGCAGCGGCAGCTGGTCGACATGGAAGCCGTAGGCGACGGCGAACATGCCGATGACGCCTTCCTCCACCGAGACGGCGGCCAGGCTGGCCTGCTTCATCTGGGCGTAGATGACTTCGTAGTCGGCGGTCAGGATCTCGTCGAACAGCTCGCTCTTGTCCGAGAAGCTGGCGAACACCGCGCCCGTCGACATGCCGGCGGCCTGGGCGATGTCGCGGATGGTCGCGCCTTCGTAGCCACGCTCGGTGAACAGGCGGCGGGCGGCCGACAGGACGCGTTCGCGGGTGCGCTGCTTGGCCAGGGCCCGGCGCGTCAGCTTGACGGGGGCGTCGGTCGGCGACTCGATGTTCAGGGATACAAAGCTCATGCGGTAGTCTCCAGGCGAGCAAGCGCGGCTTCGGCGCGCATCTCGAATTCATTGCAATATTCGTCGACGACGCTGGTGAGGATGTCGGCGTAGCGACGCGCCAGGGCGCGCCCATCCTGCGCGGCGTCGCGCAGGTCGATGATCAGTTGGCGGACTTCAGCCATGGCGTCTTCGCGCTCGGACGCGGAGAAGTCGGCGACGGCGATGCGGGCGCTCTGAGCCAAACTGTTTTCTCCTGCCTCCCCGCTGAAATAGGGCGCTGACATGACCTGCGGTGAGGAGTTGATCATGTTCAACGAACGCGTACTGGAATTTGAAGGTGGCGCGTTTAGCCCGTGCTGCAAGGGCGCGCAACCAAAAAACTGAACCAAAATCACCGAACAGCAGCGTTTCCGTCATGTATGGTACCGTTAGCGCCGGGTCACTGCGACAAATGCACTCAACGAACAGAGTCGGCGAATCTTGATATGGAACCCGCTTGCTCGCCGGCGCCGACCGTGCCCTTCGATTCGGCCGACGCTCTGGCCAAGCCTGGGGCGAGCGCCTACCTTTCGCCCCCATGAGTCACCTGTTCGATTTCCTGATCCCGATCACGCTCGGCGCGGTCCTGATCACGCTCTGCTTCGGCATCTACGCCCTGTTCCGGGGCGGCGATTTCGGACGCTCCTATTCCAACAAGCTGATGCGCCTGCGCGTGGCGGTGCAGTTCCTGGCCGTGCTGGTGCTGTGCGCCGCCTTCTGGTGGAAGCAACGCTGACCGCAGGCTCCCTCAATGGGCGAGCCCGGCGGAAGGTTGCGCGATAGGCGCTAGGGCAAAACGCCACAGAGGAGCCCCCGATGGTCACCCTGAACCGCATCTACACCCGCACCGGCGACAAGGGCCTGACCCGGCTGTCGACCGGCCAGCCGGTCAGCAAGGCCTCCCTGCGGGTCGAGGCCTATGGCGGGGTCGACGAGACCAACGCCTTCATCGGCGTCGCGCGCCAGCACGCCAAGGCCGACGCCGAGCTCGACGCCCTGCTCGAGCGCATCCAGAACGACCTGTTCGACCTGGGCGCCGACCTCGCCACTCCCGAGCAGAACGAAAAGCCCGAGTGGGAGCCGCTGCGGGTGGTCGACAGCCAGGTCGAGCGGCTGGAGCGCGAGATCGACGCGATGAACGAGAGGCTCCAGCCCCTGAACTCGTTCGTGCTGCCGGCCGGCAGCCCCGCCGCCGCAGCCCTGCACGTGGCCCGCACCGTCTGCCGCCGGGCCGAACGCAAGCTGGTCGAGTTGATGGACGTCGAAGGCGAGATCGTCGGCGAGCCGGCCCTGCGCTACCTCAACCGCCTGTCGGACCTGCTGTTCGTCGCCGCTCGCCGCGCCAACGACGACGGCGCGGCGGATGTGCTGTGGAAGCCTGGGGCGACGCGGTAGGGCATGACCGCCCTGCTCCACGTCATCTTCTCGCAGTCAGCGGCGCCGGATCTCCAGCAGGCGCTGTCCCTGGCGGGACGCCCGGATGAGGTCACGTTCTGTCCCGACAACTTCAGCTTTGGCCCGATAAATCCAGGTGATCAGGCCCAGCGCGAAGCCTGGCTGGGCGACGTCCTGAACCTGGATCCCCAGGGCTTTGACACCGACGAACCGTTCTGGCGCCAGGCGCTTGTACGCGATCGCCCGTTGGTCGCCTGGACCTCGACGCGCGTGGCCCAGGAGAGGGCCGGCTTTCTGGAGTGGGTCTGGCGGCTGGGCGACGCGCCCTGCGCGGTGATCGATCTGTCGGAGACGCGCGTCGGGCCCGATCCGGCCATCCTTGGCCTGCTGGACGCCGAGAAGATCCTGGCCGCTGGCCTACTGGATCTCGCACGACCGCTGGAGCCAGCCGAACGCCGCCGGCATCACGAAACCTGGCGACGTCTACGAAGCGAGAACGCGCCGTTGCGGACCATCCAGGGCGGCGAGCTCGCCTCCGCTCCGCTGGAGGTCTTCGATCAGCGGCTCGTGTCGCATGTCACCGACGATTGGACCCGGGCGGCGCGCGTCATCGGCGGCGTCCTCGCCGAGGCGTTCGACGACCATGTCTTTCAGACCAACGACTTCGTGCTGATGTCGCGGCTTCGCGCCTTGATCGAGATCGGAGCCGTTGAAGCCCGCCCGTTTCCGCACCCCACGGGCTTGGAAGGTCCCTGGGCGCAGGAGGTCCGCTTGCTCTAGGCCGGCGGTCGCCCCCTACTTCCCCTTCCCGATCACGAACCGCCCGACCTTCATCGCGCCGTTGTCGCCCTTCTTCAGCTCGATGGTGAAGGACTCCTGCTTCTCGGTCGGGCGGCCCCAGTCGCGGAACAGGCGCACGCGCACGGTGCTGGGACCGTTGGGGTCCAGCACGTCCGAGGCGTAGACATTGACCTGCAGCACGTATTCGCCGTTCGGAGCGCGGCGCAGCAGGTATTCCTCGGGTCCGAAGCCGGCGGTCATGTCGTTCGACAGCCGCCCGCCGATCTCGGTGGTGGGATTGCTGTAGATCGCCTGTTCGCCGGTCGGCTCATCGACCCACAGGTCCATGTCGGTCTTGTCGGTGTTCCACTCCAGCACCGCGCGGATGTCGACGTCGAGCAGGGCCACCAGGCGCGGGTCGAGCACCGACTGGCCCAGGCCCACGGCCTTCATCCGGGCGACCAGGTGGTTGACCTCCATCAGGGCGACCACCTCGATCCCGTCATAGGCCTCGTCCCAGGGCCGGACGATCACCTCGTTCAGCAGGTCCAGCGCCCGGCGATAGTCGGCCTCGCGCGCCTTGCCGGTCTCGCCGTCGCCGCGGGCGATCAGCACCAGGGCCAGGTCGCGGCGGGGCTGAGGACGGTCGGGCTCCAGGAACAGGATCCGCTCGCGCAGCCACACCGCCCGGTCCAGGGCGCCGTAGGCCTGCAGCCGGTCGGCGACGATGATCATCGTCTTGCCGTTGGCGCCGGGCACGTCGAGGGCGCTGAGCACGACCCGGGCCGCGTCGGCCTTGCGGTCCGTCCGGGCCAACTGCTCGGCGACGTCGAAATAGAAGGCCGGGGCGTCGCCGTACCGCGTCTCCAGCTCGGCGTAGCGCGTCGGCCAGATCAGGGCCGAGGCGGCGGCCAGGGCCTTCAGATAGGGCCGGTCGGGATTCCATTCGGCGGCCTCCACCGCGATGTCCCGTGCCGGAGTCGCGTCGTCGCCCGAGCGACGCGAGGCCGTGGTCACGATCTCCTGGACGTCGGCGTTGCCGGCCATATAGCCCTCCATCGCGGGCGCGTTGGCCGGCGGCGGCGCGATCGGCGGCCGGGCCATCACGACGGCTGGCGCGGGCGGCGGCGGAGGCGGACGCGGCGGGGGCGCGTACATATCCGCGCTGGCCCGTTCCGCGCGGTCCCGGCGCGGAAACTTCCTGGGCGTATAGGTATGGGTCTGCGCCCACCACGCCTTCTGCTCGGTCCAGGCTTCGACGATGCGGTCCAGGCGCGCCGCCCGATCCTCGGCGTCCTCGGCCTTCCGCGCGATCACCCCGCGGCGATAGTCGTCGGCCATCGCCTCGCCGGCCGAGGCGGGCGGCGCGACGCCGGCCTCGACATAGTCCCGGACGTTCTCCAGCACCACGAAACTGGCCTCCTCGGTGGCCACGTTGTAGCGGCGCGCCAGGGCCAGGGCCTCGTCGCGGTCGGGACGGTCGGTGGCCAGCAGGGCGGCGACGGCCTCGCGGCCCCACAGCACGCCCACCCCGTCGAAGGCGTGGACCGGGCCGTCCAGCGGCAGGGTCCGCGTCACCCCGTCGGGACCAGTGAACCGCAGGGCGCGGGCGGCCGGGGTCTTGCCGATGATCCACCAGCGGCCGCTGGGTCCGGCCGTCAGCCGATGCTCGACCGCCTGGCCGTCGTCGGTGGTCAGGGTGAAGGGCGGCGGCCCGACCGAGGTCAGGCGCGCCAGGGCGGCCTCGGCGTCGAGCGCCGACAGGTCGACATGGCTCCCGCCGCCGCGCTCGGCCAGGACCGACAGCAGGTTGCGGTCGGCGTCCTTGGCGCTGGACAGGGCCAGGGTCCGGCAGGGCGGCGGCTTGGCGCTCCAGCCGTCCACGGTCATCCGGCCGTCGGAGACCAGGATGCAGGTGTCGGCCCGGCCGGCGCCGGCCGCGAACACGCCCTTCAGCGAGCTGGCGCCGCCATAGGTCACCGCCTTCAGCGCCGCCTCCAGGGCTTCGCCCGTCGGGGCCGACAGGGCGAGCGCGCGGGGCGTGTCGTCGGCGAAGGTCACCAGTTCGATCGACGTCGGTCGCGCGGCCTCGACATAGCGGCGCAGCACCGCGATCTCGGCCTTCAGGTCGTCGTCCGATCGCGAGCGCGAACGGTCCCAGTAGACGCGCAGCCGGCCCGTCGTCACCGCGTGGACGTCGTATGGCAGCCGCAGCTCGAAGAAGCGCTCGCCGTTGGCGTGGCGGCTCAGCGCCAGCGGACTGGCCGCGCGCCACGGGCCGATCTTCAGCCCCTCGGACAGGGTGACGTCCTTGGCCTCCATCGACGCGGTCACGCCGTCGCCCGAACCTTCGGCCGCCTTGGACCAGGCCTGCGGGAAGCCGGGCGCCGTGACGACCGGCGGCGCGGCGGCGCCCAGCACGGTCACCGACGCCCTGTAGGCGCCCACCGCCGCCTCGCTGGACAGCGGCAGGGCGAAGCTCCCGTCGGCGGCCAGGGGGCTGACATAGCTGAGCCGGATCGTGCGGCCCTGCCCCGGCAGGATCGGATAGACCTGGGTGTGGAAGTTGTTGTCGGCGGTCACCTCGGCCAGGCCGGGGTCGATCCCGGCGCGCACGCGGCTCTCATAGACCAGCCGCGCCTGGCGCTTGCCGGTCAGCACCCCGTCGACCATGCGGCCGCCGACGTCGAGGGCGTAGCCGTTGACCACCGCCCCGGCCGGCAGGGCCAGGGTGAAGTCGCCTTCCATGATCTGCGGGGTCGTGTTTTCGAAGCGGGCCTCGATCGTGGTCTGGGCCAGGCCGCCCGCCAGGGTCGTGGTGACGTCGAGCTTGGCGATCCGCAGGGCCTTGTCCTGGACCTGACCCGTCTCGACGCCGCGAGGCCGGGCGATCAGCACCGGATTGGCGGGCTCGGCCGCCCACGCGCCGACGCCGGACAAGGCCAGAACGGCCGCGACCAAGACGAGCTTCATGGCTTTTCGCCTCCCCTTATCGGGTGAAGCTTAGGCCGGTATTACACGTGTAGACAAGAGGTGGCGGCAGACGCCTACTTCTTCGGTGCGTGCTGGGCCCGGGGGCCTTCCATCCGGCTGGGATCGGTGTTGATCGGCGGCAGCTTGGGATCGGGCCGCATGGTGATGATGTTGAGCGGCGTGATGGTCGCGCACTTCAGCCACTTGCCGGCCCAGGCGTGGTCGGCGCCCTTGGCCTCGCAGCGCGCCTTCGGCCAGACCCAGACGTAGTGATAGGTGAACACGCCGAGCGCCCCGATCAGGAACAGGCCCAGGAAGATCAGCTGCAGGCGCTTGATGTTGCTCTTCATGAGGCGCCTCATACTGGTCCGCCGCGAAGCTGGCCAGAGGGTTCTGCGCCGCCGCGCCCTTGCGCCGCGCCGCGCCAATCCGCCGGCTCGTCAATCCGCTGGCCCGCCCGACGGAAATCCCGCTAAGCTTCACCTTGGACGATACGCCGCCGCAAGGCTCGCCCGGGGGAAGAACGATGAAGACGCCGATGCTCGCCCGGCTCGCGCCCTGCCTGGCGCTGGCCGCCCTGTCGACCGCGTGCGGCCCGGCCAGCGAACGGGTCGAGCTGCCGGCTTGCGCCGACCCCGCCGCGACCTCGCGCGTCAATTTCCGCATGGTCGTCGAGCGCGAGAGCACCGATCCCTATCCCGGCGCGGACATTCTCCAGGACCTGCAAGGCCGGCCGCTGACGGTCCAGCGAAAGATCGCGATCTCGGGCCGGGACATCGTCAGGATCGCCACCACCTTCGTCGAGACCAAGCCGGGCCTGGCCGTGAGGTTCGACGACGAGGGCGCCGCGCAACTGGCCAAGACCACGAGCGTCCCCGGAGGCGGCCGGCTCGCGCTGGTGTTCGACGGAACGGTCCTCTCGGCGGCGTCGTTCAAGACGCCGGTCACCGGCGACGCCATCGAGATCACGATGGCTGTCCTGCCGCGGGAGGCGGAGGTGCTGGCGGAACGGATCAAGGCGGCCTTGCCGGACTGCGTGGCGCCGACCAACACGCCGCCGAAATCCTGAGCCTGTCGTCGGGCCGAGACGGCGTCGCATCGACGGCTTTAAGTGTGCAGCGCAGCAGACGTGGGCGATCAAGTATCGTACAAGCGTTTGAACGTGGCGGACGTTTATACGTTACGCTTACGTCAGGGGAAACTTGCAAACCTGTGCGGACACGCTAATCCCGTCGGCGCAGGCAGGAAAAACTAGCCAGGAGGCGGCGTAGACCGATGAAGGTTCTGGTCCCGGTCAAACGGGTTATTGATTACAACGTGAAGGTCCGGGTGAAGCCCGATCAGACCGGCGTCGACCTGGCGAACGTCAAGATGTCGATGAATCCCTTCTGCGAGATCGCGGTCGAGGAAGCCGTTCGGCTCAAGGAAAAGGGCGTCGCGACGGAAGTCGTCATCGTCTCGATCGGTCCGCAACAGGCGCAGGAAACCATCCGCACGGCGCTGGCCATGGGCGGCGATCGCGGCATCCTGATCACTACCGACGCCGATCCCGAGCCGCTGGCCGTGGCCAAGCTGCTGGCCGCCGTGGTCGCTGAAGAAGCGCCCCAGCTGGTCCTGATGGGCAAGCAGGCGATCGACGGCGACAACAACGCCGTGGGCCAGATGCTGTCGGCCCTGCTGGGCTGGCCGCAAGCCACCTACGCCTCGGCGATCGAAGTCTCGGGCGCGACCGCCAAGGTCACCCGCGAAGTCGACGGCGGCCTCCAGACCCTGGACGTCGACCTGCCGGCCATCGTCACCGCCGACCTGCGCCTGAACGAGCCGCGCTACGCGTCGCTGCCCAACATCATGAAGGCCAAGAAGAAAGAGATCGCGCAGAAGGCCGTCGCCGACTACGGCGTCGACATCACCCCGCGCCTCAAGGTCGTCAAGGTCGCCGAGCCCGCCAAGCGCTCGGCCGGCGTCAAGGTTGAAACCGCCGCCGACCTGGTCTCCAAGCTCAAAACCGCGGGGGTGCTCTAATGGCCGTTCTCGTCGTCGCCGATAACGACAACGCGCACCTGCGCGATGGCACCCACAAGACCGTCACCGCCGCCCTGAAGCTGTCGGGCGACGTGGACGTGCTGGTCCTGGGCAAGGGCGTGGCCGGCGTCGCCGCCGAAGCCGCCAAGATCGCCGGCGTCCGCAAGGTGCTGGTCTCCGAGAGCGACGCGCTCGGTCACGGGATCGCCGAGGCGGAAGCCGACGCGGTGCTGGCCCTGGCCGGCAATTACGACGCGATCCTGGTTCCGGCCACCTCGGGCGGCAAGAACTTCGCCCCCCGCGTCGCCGCCAAGCTGGACGTCGCCCCGATCAGCGAGATCGTGGAAGTCGTCTCGGCCGACACCTTCGTTCGCCCGATCTATGCCGGCAACGCCCTCGAAACCGTCCAGACCTCGGACGCCAAGAAGGTGATCACCGTGCGTCCGACCGCCTTCGCGGCGGCGGGCGAAGGCGGCTCGGCTCCGGTCGAGACCGTCGGCGGCGCCGACGCGGCCAAGACCCGCTTCGTCAGCGAAGAGATGGTCAAGTCGGACCGTCCGGAACTGGCCGCGGCCAAGATCGTCGTCTCGGGCGGCCGCGCCATGGGCTCGGCCGAGGAGTTCCAGAAGGTGATCGAGCCCCTGGCCGACAAGCTGGGCGCCGCCGTCGGCGCCTCGCGCGCGGCGGTCGACGCGGGCTACGCCCCCAACGACTACCAGGTCGGCCAGACCGGCAAGGTCGTCGCCCCGGCGCTCTACATCGCCATCGGCATCTCGGGCGCCATCCAGCACCTGGCCGGCATGAAGGACAGCAAGATCATCGTCGCGATCAACAAGGACGCCGACGCCCCGATCTTCCAGATCGCCGACTACGGCCTGGTGGCCGACTACAAGTCCGCCGTGCCGGAACTGATGGACGCCCTGACGGCGGCCGGTAAGTAAGGCTTTCGCGGTTTGCGAACAGAGAAGGCCCGGGAGCGATCCCGGGCCTTTTTCTTTGTCGCCTCGCCCATTTACGGGTGGGGAGAAGCGTCCGTGCTCTCCCGCCGCCTCGCTGCCGTCTTCGCCTTGCGCCAGATCCAGCGGCTGGCCCAGACGAAGGCGATCAACAGCGTCAGGGGCCCGAACAGGTTCACGCAGACCTCGTGGACCTCGCGCCAGCCCGCATAGTGGCTGATCACCCCGCCGATCCACCAGATCGCCCAGCACAGATAGAACGCGGCCTTCATGACGCCTCCGACAAGCCTCGCCGGAAAAAGCGCGGGAGCCGTCGAGGCGTTCCGTTCCAGGGCGGGGGACAGGCGCATGCGCCTGTCCCCAATCGTGCGTTCCGCCTTCCCTACCGCGGGCTGTGGATCGGCGCGCTGGCCGACCACGGCTCCTCAAGGTTGGGCAGCGGGGCCGACAGCTTGTCGATCGAGGCGAACAGGAAGGTCAGCACGGCGACGCCGGAGATCAGAAGCAGTTTCATCGGAGCACCTGTGAGCGTTGGTTTCGGCCTCAGCGGCCTTGCACAGGTAAAATGGCCCTATCAGACGGCCTTTACGAACGATGGTATCTAAGCGAACTTGTCAGCCTGACTAACAAGCTGGAAGCGTAATGCGCCTGCCGCCGTTTCTGACCCTGACCGCCCTGGAGGCCGCCGCCCGGCATCGCAGCTACAGCCGCGCGGCCCGCGAGCTGTTCGTGACCCACGGCGCGGTCAGCCAGCAGATCCGCAAGCTGGAGGACGAGCTGGGGACCAAGCTGTTCGTGCGCCAGGGCAACGCCATGGTCCCCACCGCCACCGGCCAGCGCCTGGCCGACCAGGTGACGAGTGCTCTGGCCACCCTGCACGCCGGGGTCGACGACGCCCGGCTGGCGGCGCGCGGGCCGCTGGTGATCAGCAGCGGCGCCGCCTTCGCCAGTCGCTGGCTGGTCACCCGCCTGGAGCGGCTGGCGCGCGAGACCGACGAGCCCGACCTGATCGTCCGCGCCGAGGACCGCGTCGCCGACCTGGCCACGGACGGCGTCGACATCGCCCTGCGGTTCGGCCTGGGCGAATGGCCCGGCGTCGAGGCCGCCACCCTGATGATCGAGCGGATCTTCCCGGTCTGCAGCCCCGACTTTTTGGTCCGCCATCCGATCAAGGAGCCGCGCGACCTGCTGGACGTGCCGCTGCTGCGCCACGTGGGCCTGCCGTGGGCGATGTGGCTGACGGCCATGGGCGTCGACGAGCCGCCGCGCCAGCAGGGCCTGGGCTTCGAGGACACCGCCCTGATGCTGGACACCGCCGCCCACGGGGTGGGCGTGGCCCTGGCCCGCAGCGGCTTGGCCGAACGCGACCTGCGCGAAGGCCGGCTGGTCCGGCCCTTTGTCGGGGAGGTCGGCGTCGAGACCGGCAATCACTTCGTCTGGCGGGCCGATAGTCCGAAGCTGGCGCGGATCCTGAAGCTGCGCGACTGGTTCCTGGCCGAGACGGCGGAACTTAGGGGGTAGACCGGACACAGCCCCCCCCGTGGGGGAGGGACTAGGCTACCCCCTCCCCTCGGTCATCTCGCTCATCCCGTCGGCGAACTTCCGCATCAGCCGCACCAAGTCGTCGAAGTCGTCCGGGCTCCAACCACCGAACAGCGCCAGCGCCATGCGCCCGCGCGCCGCGTCGACGGCGTCGGTGGCGGTCTTGCCCTTGGGGGTGATCACCGCCTCGCGGACCCGGCGGTCGACCTGGCCGGCTCGGCGTTCGACCAGGCCCAGTTCCTCCAGCCGCGCCACCTGGCGGCTGACCGTGGTGTGGTCGCGCCCCACCCGTCCGGCCAGGTCGACCACCCCGATCGGCCCCAGCCGCTCGACCAGCACCAGCAGCGGGAACAGGGCGCGCTCCAGCGCCAGCCCCGCCGCCTCCAGCATGGCGGCGTCGTTCTCGGGCCGGTTCATCGTGCTGGCGATGTCGACCAGCGACCGGTGCAGCTCGGGCAGGGATCGCAAGATATGTGTATTTTGCACGGTTTTTGTTGACATGGATCCTGGCGTCGAAATATGTGTGCTAAATACACACATATCGAGGCGGCCATGAACAAGCAAGCTTCCACCCCCCAGGCTTCCACCGAAGTCCTGATCTGCGGCGCCGGCGCGGCCGGTCTGACCCTGGCGATCGACCTGGCTCGACGCGGCGTGTCGCTGCGGCTGATCGACAAGCTGCCCGCTCCGTTCGCCGGTTCGCGCGGCAAGGGTATCCAGCCCCGCACCCTGGAGGTGTTCGAGGACCTGGGCGTCGTCGACCGCCTGGCGGCCGTCGGCGGGCCCTACCCGCCGCAACGAATGCACCGGGCCGACGGAACCACGGTCGACACCCAGGAGGTCGCGCTCGCCGCGCGGACGCCGCAAGAGCCCTACCGCATGCCCCTGATGGTCCCCCAGTTCCGGACCGAGGCGGTGCTGCGCGAACGCCTGGCCGAACTGGGCGGGGCGCCGGAGTACGGCCGCGAACTGACGGGTTTAGAGCAGGACGCCGAGGGCGTCACGGCCACGGTCGCCGGGCCGGACGGGGTCGAGACGATCCGCTGCCGCTGGCTGGTCGGCGGCGACGGCGGCCGCTCGTTCGTGCGCCACGCGCTGGACATCGGCTTCCCCGGCAAGACCCTGGGCGTGCGGGCCGTCGTCGCCGACATCGAGCTGGACGGCCTGACGCGCGACGTCTGGCATCGGTCCGGCGAGGGCGACATGGATCGTCAGATCGGCTTCTGCCCCCTGCCCCACACCGACCTGTTCCAACTTCAGGCGCCCATACCCCTGGAGGGCGAGGTCGACCTGTCGACCGCCGGCCTGCAGGCCTTCGTCGACGAGCGCTGGACGCCCGGCGGCCTGACGGTCGGCAAGGTCGCCTGGGCCTCGGCCTACACCATGAGCGCCCGCCTGGCCGATCGTTACCGCGTGGGCCGCGTGCTGCTGATCGGCGACGCCGCCCACATCCACCCGCCGACCGGCGGCCAGGGCCTGAACACCAGCGTCCAGGACGCCTACAATCTGGGCTGGAAGCTGGCGGCCGTGCTGGCCGGCGCGGCCGACGCCCTGCTCGACACCTATGAGGAGGAACGCCGTCCGATCGCCGCCGGCGTGCTGGGCCTGGCCACCGGCCTGCTGGACAAGGCCGGGCAAGGCGACATGAAGCGCGGTCGCGAAATGCACCAGCTGGACCTGGGCTACCGGTTCTCGTCGCTGGCCCTGGACGCCGTCCGGCCGGAAGAGGCCCTCCAGCCGGGCGAGCGCGCGCCGGACGGCCTGCTGCGCGGCGCGGGCGGACGCCCCGTCCGCCTGTTCGACCTGCTGGCCGGTCCGCACTGGACCCTGCTGGCCCGCGTGGCCGATGGAGCGCTCTTGCCGACGCCCCGCCCCGGCCTGCGCGTCTACGCGATCGGCGCGAACGGCGAGCTCCAGGACCCCGACGACGCCCTGGCCGCGACCTACGGCCTGGCCGAAGGCGAGCTCGTCCTGATCCGCCCCGACAGCTACGTCGCGGCCCTGGTCACCGCCGCGGAGGGCGCGCGACTGGAGGCGTATCTGGCGGAGGCGGGCCTTGCCGCCACGCAGGACGCTCGGGCGCGAGCGGCCTGAGACTAGGGCAGAGCCGCCCTACAGCCCCAGCAACCCCGTCGCCAGCAGCAGGGCCGCGTTCTCGCTGGTCTGGCCTTCGTTGGACGCCCAGGAGCCGTCGTTCTCGCAGGCGTCGACGAAGCATTTGGCCGGCGGGGTCCCGGCCTCGATCAGCGCCTTCAATCGGGGATCGGCGCCCGTCAGGCCCGCGTTGGGGCCGCCGCTGGCCCAGCCCGGCATGACGATCCCCCAGACCCGGCAGGTCCAGTGATAGGGCCGCCGAGTGGCGCGCTCGCCGTGGCCGGTGACAAAGCCGTGGTCCAGGGCGTTGCAGCCCAGGACGTAGTCGACCAGGCGCTGGGCGGTGTCGCGACCGCCAGCCTCGCCCAGTTCGGCGGCGAACAGGCAGATCACGGCGGTGTTCAGCGCCACCTCGACCGAGCCCCAGGTGTAGGCCTCGGGCCGGATCGTGAAGCCGTAGGGGTCCTCGGCGACATGGGCCGCGATCGCCTTGGCCGTCTCGACGATGGCGGCACGCGCGACGGCGCCCGCCTTGCCCTCCGCCCGCGCCAGGCTCATCACGCCCAGCAGCTGCGGGCCCGGCCAGAAGAACGGGAAGACGCCCAGGTCCTGGATCGCGGCGTCCGCCCGCGCGGCCAGGGCCGGGTCGCCGGTCAGGACGGCCATCTCGCAGGTCGCCCACAGGATCTCCTGGCGCGGATCGGGGTCGGTATAGGCGTAGTCGTCGTGCAGGATCTTGGGGTGGGCCTCCAGCCAGTCCCAGGCCTTCAAGGCGGCGGCCTTGCAGCGGGCCGCGAAAGCCGGATCGAGCGGGGCGAACACCCGGGCGGCCTGCAGCATGGCGCCGACGAACACGCCCGCGTCCAGGCTGGACGCGCCCTGGGCGACGCGGGGATGCGGATCCCGCTCCGGCGGCTGGCCCCAGGCGTAGAGCCCCTTGGAGTCGACCTTGTGCAGCACCGAGCCGTCGGGGTTCTGCATCTTCAGCAGCCATTCCAGACCCCAGCGGGCCTGCTGCAGCAGGTCAGGCAGGCCCGGCCAGGTCTGGGCGACGTCCAGCTTCAGCCGCGCGGCCGGGGCTTGCCGCAGGGCGTACAGCCACATCATCTGGCTGACGCTGATCGCCGCCATGTGGGTCCATTTGCCGAAGTCGCCGGCGTTGTACCAGCCGCCGGTCAGGTCGCGGGTTGCGCCGTCGACGACCAGGGACGCCTCGCTGAGATGGCCGGCCGCGAGCCGGATCCCGGTCACCGGGTCGTCCAGCGCGACATTGGCGCGGATCAGGAAGAAGGCCCGGGCGGCGTCGTGGACCAGCGGCCCGTAGAGGCCCTCGGCGACGCCGAACGGATGGGACACCGCCATGCCCACCTTGACACGATACCGGCCGGGCGTGGTCAGGGGCGAGAAGTCGCCCGTGCGCACATGCTCGCCCGCCGTGACGGTGATGTCGTGCACCTTGTCGTCCAGCCGGCCGGTGAACACAGGCTTGCCCGCCAGGGTCTCGACCGTGAAGGCGCGCGCCGCGGCGTCGCCGGCCGCGACCGGCAGAACGAACCGCTTCGACGCCTTGGGCAGGAAACCGAGCTGGTTGAGCCGGGGACCGACAGCCGCCGGCCCCTCGGCCCAGGCCCGCCCCGCCGCCACGACACCCGGGGCGGCCGCCATCAGGCTCCGCCGCGTGATCGATTTCCGTCGGCCCGACATCGCCGCCTCCCCCTTTTGGCCAGCCAGCAGCTTGGCCATGGCTTGACCCGTCCAGGGTCGATCAGACAACAATCCTGGGTGGCGAGTACAGCACGGATGCTTGCGCCTCTTCCTTGGCTGGAGCCGCCATGCCCTTCGTCACCCAGCGCCGCCTCGACGAGGCCCCCGACGCGATCTCTCGCCGGACCGTCGTCGGCGGACTGGCGGCCGCGCTTGTCGCCCCGGTTTCGGTCGTCCCAGGCCTGGCGCGCGCGCAGACACCGCCGCCCGAGCGCCTTGGCGACGCGGCCCTGGCCGACGCGATCGACGGCTGGCTGGCCGACGCGGGCCAGGACTTCTCCGGCGCCGTGCTGGTGGCCCGCCGCGACCGCGTGATCCTGGCCGCCGTCCGAGGCCTCGCCGACCGCGAGCATGGCCGCCCCAACCGCCTGGCGACCCGCTTTCGCGTCGGCTCGATGGACAAGATGTTCACCGGCCTGGCGATCATGCAGCTGGTCCAGGCGGGGCGGCTGGACCTCCACGCGCCGCTGGCGACCTGGTTGCCGGACTATCCGAACGCCGCGGTCGCGCGGACGGTCACGCCGCACCATCTGCTGACCCACACCGGCGGCGCCGGCGATATCTTCGGTCCCGAATTCGACGCCCGCCGCGACAGCCTGCGCACCCTGGCCGACTACGTGGCCCTGTTCGGCGCGCGACCGGCCGAATTCCCGCCGGGGACGCGGTGGGAGTATTCCAACTACGGCTACATCCTGCTGGGACGGATCATCGAGGCGGTCTCGGGCCGCGACTATTACGACCACGTGCGCGACCACGTCTTCGTCCCCGCCGGCATGACCGGGGCCGGGTTCGAGCCGGAAAGCACGGTCGTCCCCGACCGCCCCACGGCCTACGCCAGGACCGACGCCGGCGCCGTCGTCCCGGCGGAGGGATTGCCCTGGCGCGGCACCCCGGCCGGCGGCGGCTACGCCACCGTCGAGGACTTCCACCGCTTCGTCACGGCCCTCTACGATGGACGCCTGCTGGACGCCGGCCACCGCCGGACGATGACGGAGGGTCGTGTCGAGGGGGTGTCGGGCATGCTGTTCGGCTACGGCTTCGCGGTCTATCCCGGCGCCGTCCCGCCGATGATCGGACACAACGGCATCACCGACGGCATGAGCGGCGACCTGCGCATCCTCGGCGACGGCCAAGTGACGGTCGCGGTCCTGGCCAATGTCGCGCCGCCCTTCCTGGCGGGGAAGCTGGGCAAGTTCATCAGCGCCCGCGTGACGATCTAGGCCGGCAAGGTCACTCGCAGCCGTCGACCAACACCAGCCTGCCGTCCGTCGTCCGGTGGCGCAGGGCGAACAGGCCTTGCGCGTCGGGATCGTCCAGGAACGCCTTGGCGTCGGCGCGCGAGGGGAACTCCAGGATGACCAGCCGCTCGGGCGCCCAATCGCCTTCCATGACGGCGGGCTCGGCGCCCTGGACGACGTAGCGACCGCCGTGCTTGGCGATGAACGCCGGGATTTGGGCCACGTAGGGCATGAAGCCGGGCAGGTCGCGAATGGCGAAGTCGAGGACCAGATACGCCTTCATCACGCCTTCCTGAACCCGCGCAGCACGTTGGCCTCGGTGCTCAGCTGCAGCTGCCCGTAGTCGATGCGCGGCGTGTCGGAGAACAGCAGGTAGTAGTATTTCATCTGCTCGGACCACCAGTAGCCGGGGCAGTTGTCGCCCTGGGTCATCGGCCTGGTCGTGATGTCCTTCAGGGCCGTGTAGCCGAAGGCGGCGCGGCTGGTGGCCTTCATCTCGCGATAGTGGATGGCGGCCAGCTTGCGGTAGCGGACGTCGCGGTCGCCCAGCCACAGGTTCAGGCAGGCGTCGGGATATTCCGGGCGCAGGCCGGTCGCCTTGCGGCGCGGCTGGGCGGTCGTCACGTCGATCGATTCCGGGATCACGCCGAACGTCGCCTGCAGGTGGGTGAACGAGGCCAGGTAGTCGTCGCCCTGGGCCTTGCGGCCGACCTGGCCCAGCAGGCCGGCATAGTAGGCGGCCAGTTCGCTCTGGGCCGTGCCGGTCACCGCTCCGGTCTCGAAGTCGACCATCGGGAACCACAGCCGGCCGTCGTAGCGCTTGGCCTGGTGGGCCAGCTGGGCGTCGACGCACTCGACCGCCCAGCGCTTGCAGTCGGCGTCGCCGAACAGCTCCCAGGCGTCCCACAGGTACTCGTAGAAACTGTCGGCATAGACGTCGATGCTGGCGTTGCGGCTGGTGAACTCGCCGGTGGTCGCATGAATGTTGGCGGCCATCAGGCCGATCTTCGAGCGGCGGTCCAGGGCGTGGCGCATGGCCCGCTTGGCCATGTCGAAATACTTGCGGTCGCCGGTCAGCTGGGAGAGCACCCCGAACTCCGACAGGTAGGTCCCGATCTCGGCCAGGTTGGTCTCGGGGTCGCTGACCGCACCGGTGCGCAGGTTCACATAGCGCCAGGGCAGGCCGTGCGGCGAGGCCTCGAAAGCCTTGGCCAGGCGGTCGGCCAGGTCGCGGGCCTTGGCCAGCAGCACCGGGTCGCCGCAGGCCAGGTGGGCCGACAGCAGGCCGCCGACCAGGCGGATGTTGGTCTCGAAGACCTGGGCGTTGCCGTCGACGTCGAAGGAGAGGTTCGCCTTCACCCAATCGACCCCGGCCTGGAACTCGGCGTCCAGCCCCATGATCCACAGCGTATCGAGCGCCTCGACCAGCGACAGTCCCAGGTCGTGGCCCTCGACGAAGAACGACTGCGACGTGCCGCTGACCGGATTGATCTCGTCCTTGCCCCAGGCCTTGGCGACATAGCCCCGCCAGGCCCACTGGAACTCGGACCGGACGTCGGCAGCCAAGGCCTTCCAGTCTTCGGGTGCGGCGTCGGCGGCGAAGGCCGGAGCGGCGGCGGCCGAGGCGATCAGGGTCAGGGCGTGACGGCGGGAGGGGCGCAGGGAGGTCATCGCGCAACTTAAGCGGGGTTTGGCGATGGTCGCTAGGGGCGCTGCGCCTCTGCTTTCCGCTGCGTCGCAGCAAAGCCTTGGCGACGACGGGGTCCGTCGTGCTAGAAAAGCCGGCATGAACTCGGGCTGGGCGCGCGACGCCTTGCCCCGCCTCGAACAAGGCCCTCTAACAAGGCTTGCCTGAATGACGGATATCAAGACGGTCGGCGTGATCGGCGCGGGCCAGATGGGGTCGGGCATCGCTCATGTCGTCGCCCTTGGCGGCTATGACGTGCGCCTGCACGACGTCTCGCGCGAGCGCATCGACGCCGGCCTGGCCCTGATCGAAAAGAACATGGCCCGCCAGGTGCATCGCGGAATCATCGACGAGGCGGCGATGAGCGCGGCCCTGGCGCGGATCACCGCCGCCGAGGACCTGGCCCTGGTCGGCGCCACCGACCTGGCGATCGAGGCCGCGACCGAGAACGAGGAGGTCAAGAAGGCGATCTTCCGCGGCCTGCAGCCCCACCTGGGCGCCAACACCCTGCTGGCCTCGAACACCTCGTCGATCTCGATCACCCGCCTGGCCTCGTCGACCGACCGCCCCGAGCGGTTCATCGGCCTGCACTTCATGAACCCCGTCCCGCTGATGAAGCTGGTCGAGATCATCCGCGGCATCGCCACCGACGTGCCGACCTACGAGCGCGCCGTGGCCTTCGCCAAGTCGCTGGGCAAGATCACGTCGAACGCCGAGGACTTCCCGGCCTTCATCGTCAACCGCGTGCTGGTGCCGATGATCAACGAGGCGATCTACACGCTGTACGAAGGGGTCGGCACGGTCGACGCCATCGACACCGCCATGAAGCTGGGCGCCAACCATCCGATGGGCCCGCTGGAGCTGGGCGACTTCATCGGCCTGGACACCGTGCTGAGCATCATGAACGTGCTGCACGAGGGCCTGGCGGACAGCAAGTACCGCCCCTGCCCGCTGCTGGTGAAGTATGTCGAGGCCGGCTGGCTGGGCAAGAAGGCCGGCCGCGGCTTCTACGACTACCGCGGCGAGCACCCGGTCCCGACGCGGTAGCTACCAGAGGGTCGGGAGGCCGTAGGCGGCGACGAACGGATCGCGTGTCACCAGAGTCGCGCCTTGTTGCGCGGCCTGCGTAACCAGAATGCGGTCCCAAGGATCTCGATGATGCAGCGGCAACCGCGCAGCGGCTATCGCGTCCTCCGCGCTTATTGAGAGCCATCCGAACCCTTGGGCCAGCACGGTCTCGTGGAGCGGTTCGGGGACGCCTTGGAGCGTCACGTCACGACGGCGCTTGATTTCGATCTCGYATCCACACGCAGCGCTGACCAGAACTTCGTTGGCGTCGTCTCCGATGGCCGAATAGGCCGCGCGCGAAAGCATGCCTGGCTCGCACAGCCACCAGACGATCGCATGAGTGTCCAAGAGTAGTTTCACGGACGATCAGGAAAGATCGGATCGTCCATCATCGCTTCCAACTCGGGGTCCGGCCGAAGGAAAAGGTCGGGATCTTGCAGCTTGCCGTACTTTGCCCAGACCCCGGGAACACGCTTGGGCCGCTCGGCTGGCGACTTTTTAAGGGCGTTGAGGGTCGCGACTTCCTCGCCGTCACGCGTCAACACGACGTCTTCACCCGCTTCGACGCGAGCGAGAAGTTCAGCCAGGGCGGCCTGTCCAGTGATGTCGAACCGGATCGTCATGGTTGGAGTCTAGCACAGGGCCACAACCCGGACGACTCTCTACCCCGCCCCCATCGCCACGGCGACGTGGTAGGTGACGAACGAGGCCAGGTAGGCCAGGCCGGTCATGTACAGGAACATCACCGTCGGCCAGGTCCAGCCGTTGGTCTCGCGCTTGACCACGCCCAGGGTCGCCGCGCACTGCGGGGCGAACACGTACCAGGCCAGGAACGACAGGGCCGTGGCCAGCGACCACTGGTGGCTCAGCAGCTGACCCAGGTTGGTGCCGGCCTCGTCGTCGCCGCCCACAGCGTAGACGGTGCCCAGGGCGGCCACGGCGACCTCGCGGGCCGCGAAGCCCGGGATCAGCGCGACGGTCATTTGCCAGTTAAACCCAATGGGCTGCATGACCGGCGCGATGAAGTGGCCGATCCGGCCCGCGAAGCTGTAGTCGATGGCCGGCCCCGTCGCGCCTTCCGGCGGATAGGGGAAGGTCGACAGCACCCAGACCAGCACCATCAGCGGCAGGATGATGCGGCCGGCGCGCTCGATGAAGATCCGGGCCCGGGTCCACAGGTTCAGCAGCACGTTGCGCGGCTCGGGCCAGCGATAGGTCGGCAGCTCCATCATGAACGGCTCGACCGTGCCCCGCCAAAAGATCTTGCGGATCACGAACGACACCAGCAGGGCGCTGACGATGCCCGAGGCGTAGAGGCCGAACATCACCAGGCCCGGCAGGCTGAGCACGCCCCAGACCTTGGTGTGGGGAATGAAGGCGGCGATGATCAGGGTGTAGACCGGGATGCGCGCCGAGCAGGTCATCAGCGGGGCGACCAGGATGGTGGTCAGCCGGTCCTGCTTGTTGTCGATCACCCGCGTCGACATGATCCCGGGAATGGCGCAGGCGAAGCTTGAGAGCAGCGGGATGAACGCCCGGCCGTGCAGCCCCGCCCCGCCCATGATCTTGTCCATCAGGAAGGCCGCGCGGGTCATGTAGCCGCTGTCTTCCAGCACCAGGATGAAGAAGAACAGGATCACGATCTGCGGCAGGAAGACCAGCACGCTGCCGACCCCGGCGATCAGGCCGTCGGTGACCAGGCTCTGCAGCAGACCGTCGGGCAGCACGGCGGCCGCGCCGGTGCTCAGCGCCGCGAAGCCCGCCTCGATCAGCCCCATCAGCGGCTCGGCCCAGGTGAACACGGCCTGGAACATCACGAACAGGATCGCGAACAGGATCAGCAGGCCGCCGACCGGGTCCAGCAGCACCTCGTCGATCTTGCCGGTGACGGTGTCCGGGCGCTCGGGCGGGCGGACGCATTCCTTGACGATCCGCTGGGCCTCGCGGTGGGCGGCGCGGATCTCGGCGGCGGTGGGCTCGCGCCAGACGTTCTCGTGCGCGCCCTCATGGCTGATCGCCAGGGCGTCGGCCTTGGCCACCAGCTCCTCCAGGCCACGTTTGCGGGTGGCCACGGTGGTGACGATCGGCGCGCCGATCTCGGCCGACAGCCGCTCCAGGTCGATGCGCAGGCCCTGGCGCTGGGCGATGTCGAACATGTTGAGGGCCAGCACGAACGGCCGCCCCACCTGCTTCAGCTCCAGCACCAGCCGCAGCACCAGCCGCAGGTTGGTGGCGTCGGCCACGCAGATCAGCACGTCCGGCGCGGTCTCGCCGGCCAGGCGGCCCAGCACGGCGTCGCGGGTGACGATCTCGTCGGGGCTGCGGGCGCGCAGGCTATAGGTGCCGGGCAGGTCCAGCACGTGGGCGCCGCGGCCGCCGGGCAGGGTCAGCACGCCCTCCTTCCGCTCGACGGTGACGCCGGCGTAGTTGGCGACCTTCTGGCGGCTGCCGGTCAGGGCGTTGAACAGGGCGGTCTTGCCGGAATTGGGATTGCCGACCAGCGCCAGACGCGCGGGCCGGGAAGCGACGGTGTCGGTCAAGACGTCAGGCCTCTTCGAACTGGACGGTGACGGCGGCGGCCTCGCGGCGGCGCAGGGCCACGCGCATGTCGTCGATGCGCACGGCGATCGGATCGCGGAAGAACAGGCCCTCGTGCAGCACCTCGAACAGCGCGCCCTCGACGAAGCCCATCTCCAGCAGACGGCGCTCCAGCTCCTCTGGATCGATCGACTCCGACCGCCCCGTCTGGCCGCCGACCCGCACGATCACCCCGCGCTGACCCTTGCGGGCTTTGCTGAGCGGGCTTTCGGCGCCCCCAGCGCCTTGGGGAGCGGCGGAGAGGTCGGCGATTTCGGGAGCTAGGTTGAGGACGTCGGACATGGTCGCACCGGAAAAACTTGCGAACGATTATCAGTCTAAGGCCACGCTGTCATGTCACGAATGGGGCCGACATGGTCGCGGCGGCGGGGGCCATCGTTGAGCCGCATTCGACCTCAACCTTCGGCTGCCAAACTTCAGCATTCAGGGAGGCGCGCATGAGATGGATCGTCGGATCGCTGCTGGCCGCGACGGTCGCGGGCCCCTTCGCCTCAGCGCAGGAACCCGCGCCCTCCCCCGCCCCTGGCCGACCTGCCCTCACGGCCGCGCCGACCGACATCACCGCGCCCGAATGCCGCGTCGACCGCGAGGCGCTGCTGAACCTGCCCTACGAGGCCTTCGAGCACGACATCAACGGCGGCTGGCGCCCGCTGGGGGCGGTCAAGGGCTGCGAGGCGGCCACCGCCGACCTGTTGCGCGACTATCGCCTGCGCAACGGCGGGACCGTCGCCGGCCAGCGGATCGAGTGGGTCACCAGCCTGTTGCGGCACGAGTCGCAGCTGGCCGCGGCGTCCGGCCAGATCGACCGGGCCATCGCCCTGCGCCGCGCCGGCCGGGGCAGTCCGGCCTGGGAAAGCTACTACTACGACAACGCCACGATCGCCTTCCTCAAGCGCGACAGGGCCCAGTTGCTGGAGAACCGCGCCAAGCTGGCGGCCGTGCCGAAGGCCGAGGGGCACGACGCGGGCGTCGCCGCCTTCGAGAAGAAGTACGGCAAGCCCGGCCCGACCTGGCCGCCGAACCTGGATGTGGTCGACGGCTTCATCGCCTGTTTCGACCGCCCCTACGCCGAGGCCTACAGCTTCGCCTGTCGCGAGAAGGCGGCGCGCGAGGGCGTTCCCGCCCGATAGTCCCAGCGGGCCGTCATGCGACGAATGGGGCGGAGCGCCGACGCGCCCCGCCCAGGTCGGTGGCGCCTAGAACGCGTACTTCAGGCTGACCGTGTAGTTGCGCGGCTGGCCGTAGCGGTACTGGCTGTAGAAGCCGGTCTGGGCGAAGTAGGTCTTGTCCGTCACGTTCTCGACGTTGGCCTGCAGCGACAGCTGCTGGTTGATCTCGTAGCGGGCCATCAGGCTGACCAGGGCGTAGCTCTTCTGCTCGAAGCGGAAGGGCGAGCCCGCGTTGACCGAATAGGCCGTGCTCTGCCAGTTGACGCCGCCGCCGACGACCAAGCCCTGCATCGCGCCGGGCAGGCGGTAGGTGGTGAACAGCTTGACCAGCTTGCGCGGGAACGAGGTGTTGACCTTGGCGCCGGCCGCGTCCTCCATCTCGAACTGGCTGTAGCCGAAGCTGACATTCCAGTCCTTGGCCGGCTTGCCGATCACTTCCAGCTCGAAGCCCTCGCTGGTCGCGCCCTCGGCGGGGATCGACGCGCGGGTGGGCGGCGACGAGCCGGGGATGATGTGGGTGGCGTCGGGATCGACCTGGGCCAGGTTGTCCTGCACGATCCGGAAGACGGCCACGGTGGTCTGCAGCCGCTCGTCGAAGAAGGCGCTCTTCAGGCCGATCTCGGCGCTTTCGCCGGTCACCGGGTCCAGATAGGCGCCGGTGTAGTCGCGGGCGTCCTGCGGCTGGAAGATTTCCGTGTAGCTGGCGTACAGGCGATGGTTCGGCGAGAGGTCGTAGAGCGCGCCCACATAGGGCACGAACACGTTGTCGTCGCCGAAGTCGAAGGTCCCGTAGTTGAAGCCCTTCTGACGCCAGCTGGCCAGGCGCGCGCCGGCCACCACCTTGAAGGCGTCGGTGACGTTCAGGCGCGTGGCGGCGTAGTAGCCGGTCTGCTTGATGGTCTGGTCGACGGTCGGCGACGGGGTCGTCGAGAAGGTGGGGTGCGGGATCGCGGTCCAGTCATAGAAGCTGCCCGCCGGGGCGACCGTCGAGAAGTCCGCCGCGAAGGTGTCGGTGGTCAGGTGCTGCTTGCTGCGCAGCGCGCCGGCCACGAACTCGTGCTGGCGGCCGAACAGGTCGTAGTCGCCCTTCAGCTGGATATCGACGCTGTTCTGGATGCTCTCGCCGTCGTCCCGGTACGGGAAGGGCGCGAACTCCCAGTTGCCGGTGGCCTTGTCGATCAGGCCCGACATGTAGAGCAGCTCGGTCGTCTGGGCGTTGCGGGCCCAGTTGTAGTTGACCGACAGCGACCAGCCGTTGGCGAACTTGTACTGCAGGTTGGCGAAGATGTTCTGGTTGGTGGTGTCCCAATAGCTCCAGTCGGCCGACGCGGTCTTCGAGCGCGGCCAGACGGCGACCGTGCCGTCCGAGAAGAAGGTGGGCAGCGCACCCCAGGCCGGCGCGTTCGGGGCGCCCTTCTGCTGGCTGCCGCCGACGCGCAGCAGGGTGTTCTCGGTCAGGTCGGCGTCGATGACCCCGTACAGGACGCTCTTCTCGTTCTTGTACCAGTCGATGAAGTTCTCGCCCTTCTCGTACTTGGCGACGGCGCGGCCGCGGATCTTGCCGCTGGCGGTCAGCGGGCCGGCGACGTCGGCCTGGACCTGGCGGGTGTTCCAGCTGCCCAGGCTGGCGGACACGTAGCCCTGCAGTTCGGTGGCCGTGGCGTGCTTGCGCACCAGGTTGATCGAGGCCGAGGGATCGCCGGCGCCGGTCATCAGGCCGGTCGCGCCGCGCACGATCTCGACGCGCTCGTAGAGCGAGACGTCGGCCATGGTCTCGCCGGCCCCGCCGGCCAGGGTCCAGCCCGTGGGCACGCCGTCGATCTGGTAGTTCTCGATCTCGAAGCCGCGGGCGTTGAACGTGTTGCGCACGTCGTCGACCTGGTTGCCCGAGACGCCCACCGTGTTGGTCACGATGTCGGCCACGCTCTGCATGTTCTGGTCGAGGATGCGCTGGGCGGTGATCACGGTCACCGACTGCGGCGTCTCGCGCAGGGTCAGGCCCAGGCCGGTGGCCGTGTCGATGCGCCCGTTGATCGTGTACGAGCCCGTGACGATCACTTCGTCGACGTGCGTGGTCTCGCCTTGCGACGGGGTTGTCTGCGCCATGGCCGGCGACGCGATCGCCAGAAATGCGCCGCCCGCGAGCAGCGTGGTCTTCAAGAACATAAGCCCCATCCCGTGAATTGCGTGGTTCCCGCCGACCGACGCGGATCGGGAACGATGCCAGAAACCCAAGCCGCCTGTGCCGACGGTCGCCGGGGCTATAGCAACCAGGTCATACAATTGCAAATGAGTTGCAGTTGTATGTTAGTCGCGATCAGAAGCGGCGCGACGGGAGGGATGGACGGGCGAATGGACGGGCGGCGCCGCCCGCCCTCCCCGCGCGTTCACGAAGAGCTGATTTGTGGTTAAGGCGCGGCGTAATGGCTCACGGGCGTTAATCTGTTCGACTCACGGCCAGCGCGACTCGCATACTGAGCTTGACGATTCGTAGGGACTCCGAATGCGAAGGCTGATGCTGGCGCTGCTGACCGGCGCCTATCTCTGTCTGGCCTTGGTTGTCTCCCTCGCCCTCTGGCGGATGGGAGCGGCGCCGGCTGTCGGCCTGGCCGCCTTCATCGGCGCCATGGGCCTGTGCTTCGCCATCCATGGCGTGATCGCCAACGTCCTGCAGGGCGCGGCCCTGCGCGTCGACATCGAGACCATCCGCGAGGCGCACGGCATCCTGCTGGAGCAGGTCGAGAAGGTGGACGCCCGCATCACCGGCCTGCTGGAGACCGTCGCCGACGACGCCCAGCGCCGCTCCGCCGAACTGACCAGCGAGGTTCACCAGCTGGAGGACCTGGTCGTGCGGATGAGCGACCGCCTCGAGCACCAGCTGAGCTACCAGGTCGAGGTCGCCCGCGCCGAGCCGCGCGGCCGCTCGCCCCAGTCCACCGCCCTGATCGAGGTGGTGCAGGACGCCCTGGCCGAGAACCGCGTCGACCTCTACCTGCAGCCGGTCGTCAGCCTGCCCCAGCGCCGGACGGTCTTCTACGAAAGCTTCTCGCGCCTGCGCGACGACACCGGCCGCGTCCTGATGCCGGCCGAGTACCTGGCCGTGGCCGAGCCCGAGGGCCTGACCGCCGCGATCGACAACCTGCTGCTGTTCCGCTGCGTGCAGATCGTCCGCCGCCTGGCCAAGCAGGACCGCAAGGTCGGGATCTTCTGCAACATCTCGCTGGCCAGCCTGGCCGACGAGGCCTTCTTCGCCCAGTTCCTGGAGTTCCTGCAGGTCAACAAGGACCTGCACGGCGCCCTGATCTTCGAACTGGGCCAGGCCGCCTTCAACGACCGCGGCCCGGTCGAGGCCCGTCACATGGCGCGTCTCGCCAGCCTGGGCTTCCGCTTCAGCCTCGACAAGGTCACCGACCTGGACCTGGACTTCCAGGACCTGGCCCGCGCCGACGTCAAGTTCCTGAAGATCGGCGCCCAGATGATGCTGGAGCAGCTGGAGGAACAGGACGGCAAGCTGGTCATCGCCTCGCTGCCCGACCTGAACGCCGAGGACTTCGCCGGCCTGACCCGCCGCTACGGCATCGAGGTGATCGCCGAGAAGGTCGAGCACGAGCGCCAGGTGGTCGACGTGCTGGAGCTCGACATCGGCTACGGCCAGGGCCACCTGTTCGGCGAGCCCCGCGCCATCCGCGACTCGATCATCGCCGAAGCCGATCCCCCCCAGGACTTCATGCGCGGCGCCCTGCGCCGCGGGATGGGGCGCTAGGGCGCCTCGACGTTCAGGGCATCGGGCTGTTTGCTCAGTCACGAGCTTTCTTTCAACCGTCATTCCCGCCCTTGTGGCGGGAACCCCTGGTTCAGCCGACGGTGCAACGCTTTGGCGCGCTAGCGCGCCACACCCCTGCCCTTGCTACGGATGGAGAGGTTCCCGCCACAAGGGCGGGAATGACGGCTGAAATTGAGAAGTGCGGTGAGTAGTCTGGGCTAGCTCCACCATTTGACCGCTCGCCACGCGCCACCCTAAGGTTGTTTCAACAACCAAGGGGGACATCGTCATGCAAGCCGGACCACCGCCAGCCTCGCCGCCCGCAGCCGCGCCTGCCGCGCCCAGCACCGTCAAGGGCGCCAGCGCCACGATGACGGTCGTCTCCCGCGACACTCGGCTGGTCCTGACCAAGGCCCGGCGGGCGGAGAGCGCCATGGTCCGCCACCAGGTGTTCCTGCGCTACGACGTCGACCGCAAGGTACCGGACGGCGTCGACCAGCGGACCGTGCAATGCGGTTGGCGGCTGCGGGCCTACCTGCAGCGGTCGATCTGCTTTTCGTCGATGAGCGGCCTGCTCGGCTGCACCGACCCGATCTCCGAAGAGCTGCCCACGGGCGAGACCGGCGCGGCCGAGCAGGGCCAGGACCCGGCGCTCAGCACCTGCGACCTCGGCTTCGGCCCCGCCCGCGAGGCGCGCGACCGGGTGATCGCCGCGGTCAAGACCGACGCCCAGGCCCGGTTCGACGAGGACTACGACCTGAACGTCAAGCCGCAGCTGCTGGCCTCGGGCGTCAAGATCACCAAGCCGAAGTCGTAGGATGGCGGCGGGAACGGCGCCCGGCATTGTCGCCTGTCGCGCGCGCCTCTAGATACCGCCCATGCTGATCGAAGCCACCGACGCCCATTTCGCCGCCCTGATCGCGGGCGAGTCTCCAGACGGCCTGGCCCTCGCCGACGGCGGGGTCGAGACGCCGGAGGTGCTGGCCATGCTGCGCGGCCTGTCGGCCGAGGTCGGCGAGAGCTTCCAGCCCAACGCCTGGCTGATCGTCGAGGACGGCGAGGTGGTGGGCCTGACCTCGCTGGTCCGCACGCCCTATGTCGGCGACACGGTGATGATCGGTTACGGCGTCGCCGCCTCGCGCCGGGGCCGGGGCGTCGCCACGCGGGCCGTGGCCGAGCTGCTGGCCTGGGCGCGCGGCGACCGCCGCGTGTCCACCGTCACCGCCGAGACCTCGATCCACAACGCCGCCTCGCAGCGGGTGCTGGAGGCCAACGGCTTCGCGCGCACCGGCGAACGGACCGACGAGGAGGACGGCGAGCTGTTCTGCTGGTCGGTTGGGGTCTAGGGGCTCTTCCCCTACCGCCCCCAACCCCCGTCATCCTCGGACTTGTTCCGAGGACCCCTCTATCCGCCAGTTTGTCGGTTGGGTTGGTCCGCGAGCTCACCGCCCCTCGGATCATCCTTTTTCGCGGTTGAAGCAGGGGTCCTCGGAACAAGTCCGAGGATGACGGGCGTTTGGGGCGATCACATGGGCGGTCATCGGAAAAGCTGGGGACGCGCGCGGACGCGCGTCCCCAAGTTCCTCCTCCGAGGTCGGAGTTACCGCGACGCCGCCACTTCGGACGCCGCCGGGGTCTTGGCGACCTGCACCGGGTTGCACTCGGCCAGCTGCGCCTCCGACAGGGTAACGCCGCGATAGCCGAAGCCGGTGATCGGTCCCAACTCGCGGGCCAGGCGCTTGCAGCTGCGCAGGGGCGGCAGCGACTTGACCTTGGTCGAGCGGCAGACGTCGGCCTTGCAGCGCCAGAGCGTGCCGTCGAACACCAGGTGGTCCTGGGTGGTCGGCGTGCTGAGCGTCAGCCAGCCGTTTTGAGCCTTGGTTTCGGCCGTGGCGGGGCCGCCCGTCGCGGCCAGGGCCGCGACGGCGATGATGAAACTACGCATGGGTCATTCTCCTGGGGAGATGGAGAGGCGACGGGACACAAACAGATCCGCCGCCGGGTGGAGGAGGCGCGAGCCCGCGTCTCCGCTCAGGTCACGGCGTCAGGCCGCGGCCTTGAACAGGGTGAATTCCTCGTCGAAGGCCCTGGCCACCGAGGGCCGGGTCTGCAGGCGGTCGCGATAGGCCGCCAGGTTCGGATAGGACGTGAAGTCGATCGACAGGTAGCGGGCCCAGGTCAGCATCACGAACAGGTAGGCGTCGGCGACGCTGAACCGCCCGGCCAGGAACTCGCGGCCCTTCAGGCAGGCGTCCAGATAGGCCAGGCGCTCGGTCAGCAGTTCGCGGGCGAAGGCCTTGGCGCCGTCGGGCGCGGTCTTGGCCAGCAGGGCGATGAACACCCCGGTGTGCAGCTCCGTGCCGATGAAGCTGAGCCAGCTCTGGACCTTGCGGCGCTCGGGCCCGTCGGCGGGGATCAGGCCGGAGGCCGGGAAGCGGTCGGCGACGTACTGCAGGATCACCGCGTTCTCGACGATCAGCTCGCCGTCGTCGGTGCGCAGCACGGGCACCTGGCCCATGCCGTTGAGGGTCAGGAATTCGGTCCCGTCCTCGACCACCTTGGGCCGGGCCTTGGTGTCGACCTTCAGGAATCTTATCTCGGCCCCGGCCTCGTAGGCCGCGATCCGCGTCGCCATCGAGCAAGCCATCGGGGAGAAGTAGAGATCCATCGAACCCTCCATTGCATTTCCGTACTGTTTCGCATAAAAATAACATCGGTCAAGGAATAAACTGCGAAACGGTACAAAAATAAGAGTCCGGACCAGGAGAGTCAGATGTCCGAAACCCCAAAACCAAGCCCATTGGGGAAGCGCCGGGGCCGCCCCCGCGCCTACGATCCCGAGGTCGCCCTCGCCAGGGCCACCGAGACCTTCTGGTCCCAGGGCTTCGCCGGCGCCTCGCTGGACGACCTCAGCGCCGCCACCGGCATGAACCGGCCCAGCCTCTACGGGGCGTTCGGCGACAAGCAGACGCTCTTCAAGGCCGCGCTGGACGCCTACATGGACCGCTCGCGCGCCGCGATGACCGAAGCCTTCCGAGGCGGCGGCTCGCTGCGCGAGGTCCTGACCCGGATCTACCGCACGGCCCTGGGCTTCTACCTGTCGGACGACATGGGCGGCCGGGGGTGTTTCCTGGCCAGCGCCGGCCTGGGCCAGGCCGTCGTCGATCACGAGGTGCGCCAGATCGTGGCCGACGGCCTGCACGAACTGGATCGGGGGGTCGAAGGGCTGATGCAACGCCGCCAGGCCAGGGGCGAGCTGCCGGCCACGGTCGACCCCGTCGCCCTGGGCCGGGTGGCCAGCATGATGATGAACGCCCTGTCGGTCCGCGCCCGGGCCGGCGAGACGCGGCAGCAGCTGGAGGCCACGATCCCGGTCATGGTCGGCCTGATCTGCGGACCGCCCCATCCGGAACCGCAAGCATCGGAATGACGTCCTAGGTCATGGCGCGCATGCTCCTTTTCACGAAAGGAGACCAACCCATGACCGCTACTCAATTCCTGACCGACGACGCGCGCTGGGAGGCCATGCGCCGCCGCGACCGCGACCTGGACGGCGCCTTCTTCATCGCCGTGCGCACCACCGGCGTCTACTGCCTGGCCAGCTGCGCCGGGCGGCCGCTGCGCAAGAACGTCGAGTTCCACGACACCCGGGAAAGCGCCCGCGCCGCCGGCTTCCGGCCGTGCCTGCGCTGCAAGCCCGACCAGCCGCGCGAGACCCTGCGGTTCGCCGTCACGCCGACCTCCCTGGGCCTGGCCCTGGTCGCCCGCTCCGAGGCCGGCCTGCGGCTGGTGACCCTGGGCGACGACCGGGACGCCCTGGTCCGCGACCTGGAGCGCCGCTTCCGCTCGGCCCGGCTGACGGCCGATCCGGACGGCCTGGCCGCCGACCTGAAGGCCGTGGCCGCCCAGGTCGACCACCCCGACGCCAAGCTGGACCTGCCGCTGGACGCCCAGGGCACGGACCTGCAGAAGGCCGTCTGGGCGGCGCTGCGGGCCATTCCGGCCGGGACCACCGCGTCCTACGCCGAAGTGGCGCGCCGCATCGGCCGGCCCACCGCCGCCCGGGCCGTGGCCCAGGCCTGCGGGGCCAATCCGCTGGCGGTGATCACCCCCTGCCACCGGGTGGTGCGGGCCGACGGCGGCCTCTCGGGCTACCGCTGGGGCGTCGAGCGCAAGGCGGCTCTGCTGGCGAAAGAAGCCGCATGAGCCTGGACTGGACCCGCATCGCCACCGACCTCGACGCCCAGGGCTGGGCCCTGACCGGGCCGTTGCTCAAGCCCGAGACCTGCCAGCGGATCGCCGGCCTCTACGACCAGGAGGCCGGCTTTCGCAGCCGGGTGGTGATGGCCCGCCACGGCTTCGGCCAGGGCGAGTACAAGTATTTCAGCTATCCCCTGCCCGACCCGGTGCAGCGGCTGCGCCAGGGGCTGTACGGCCCGCTGGCCGCCGTCGCCAACCGCTGGTCCGAGGTCCTGGGCGAGGCGCGGCGCTTCCCCGAGGACCTGGACGAAATGCTGGCCCGCTGCCACGCGGCGGGCCAGGTCCGGCCCACGCCCCTGCTGCTGACCTACGGCCCGGGCGACTACAACTGCCTGCACCAGGACCTCTACGGCGAGCACGTCTTCCCGCTGCAGGCCGCCTTCCTGCTGGACGAGCCCGGCCGCGACTTCGAGGGCGGCGAGTTCGTGCTGGTCGAGCAGCGGCCGCGCCAACAGTCGCGGCCCCAGGTCGTGCCGCTGAACCAGGGCGAAGGCGTGATCTTCGCCGTCCGCGAACGCCCGGCGACGGGCACGCGCGGCGTCCACCGCCGCGTGCTGCGCCACGGAGTCAGCACCGTGCGCTCGGGCCGCCGGCGCGTGCTGGGGGTGATCTTCCACGACGCGACGTGAGTTGCGCCGGTCACGCGGCGGTGCGGAAGGTGGGGACACACACTCACGGCAAACACTCCACCAATTTTGGCAAGGCGGTGGGGTGAGTGTGTGTCCCCGTCTTGATCCGCTGCGTTGCCCTACTTCGCCAGCTCGACCTTCACGCCCTTCGGCGCGGCGGTGAACTGCAGGCCCCGGCTGGTGGCGTGCATCTTGATGACCACGCCCTTGTCGTTCTTCATCGTCGTGATCCCGCCGCCGCCGGCCACCGTCGCGCCCAGCTGGCCGGCGGTGTAGTTGCCCTCGATGTCGGAGAGCTGCTTGAGGTTCTCCACCGTGCCGTTGGCGGTGTAGCCGCTGGCCCCGATGTCGACCGCCGACAGGCCGCTGGTCTTCAGCTTATAGGTCTGGCCGCGATAGGTGAGCGTGCCCTTGCCCCAGCTGACGCCGACGCCCAGCGCCACGCCGCCGCCCGACAGCTCGATGGTTCCGGTCGCCGCCTTGGCGAGGTTGGGATTGGCTTGCCCGCCGGCCATGGCGGGCGCCGAGGCCGCCAGGGCGAGGGCGGCCAGGAAAGGCGCCGCGAAGGCGCGAACGGAGGACTGCATCACTTGGACCTCGACCAGACTTCAAGGCCCTCAAATTGCGCCGTCCAGCCGAGCGACGCACTCGGGGCGTTCCCTCGATCCGCTGGGGGCAAGCCTGTAGCAGCCGCATCGCTCAACCCAAGGCCGGAGAAAAATAGACCGCTCTTGGAAGTTGAATTGCTTCGCGATACCTGTTTTGACTGAGCTTCGACGCAGGAAACGGCGGGGCGCCATGAACGGATCGCGTTCCAATTCCACGCCGGCGGCACTGAACGACCGGACGGCCGGTTCGGAGGGGACCCTGGCGCCGCTGCTGGCGCCTGAACGGCCCGCGCGGACGCCTGGCGGCCCGGCCCGGATGTTCAGCATCCTGGGTCCGATCGACCATCGCCGGATCGAGCTGCGCAACAAGATCGCCCCCTGGCGGATGGTCTGCGCCCTGCGGATCGACACGGGGAACGGCGTGTTCAACGGCACCGGATGGCTGGCGGGCCCATCGACCGTGATCACCGCCGGCCACTGCCTCCATAACGACGCGTTCGCGTCTGGTGGGAGCGGCGGCTGGGCCCGCAAGGTCACGGTGATCCCCGGCCAGAGCTGGAACCAGCGGCCGTTCGGCGACGTCGTCTCCATCCGCCTGTCCTGCGCCGATCCGTGGCTGCGGACCCGCGACCGCGCCCACGACATCGGCTGCATCCACCTGGACGATCCGGTCGGCGACCGGGTGGGCTGGATGAAGTACGACGCCGTCGATCCCGCCGCCCTGGTCCGGGCCGCCGCCGTGGTCTCGGGCTATCCGGAATACGCCGGCAGCTACGAGCACCTGCTGGTGGCCAAGGGCCCGGTGCGCACCAGCCTGGACGGCCGGCTCTACTACGAGATCGACACCACCGATGGCCAGAGCGGCGGTCCGGTCTGGATCGGCGACGTCGCCGCTCCGACCGTGGTGGCCGTGCACGGCTACGAGGCCGACGCCACGCCCGCCGCCGTCGGCCCGGGCGTCAATTCCGGCGCCCTGCTGACCCCCGACCACCTGCGACTGATCCAAACCTGGCAAGGCGGCTGAACCGCCCCATTCGAGGAAACGCCCCATGTTGCAAGCGTCCAGACGCCTCGTTCCCCTGCTGACCGCCTTCGCCTTGACCGGCGCCGTGCTGGGGGCCTGCCAGCCGCAAGGCGCCGAGGCCCCGCCGCCGCCGGCGGCCGGCGCGCCCGTGCAGTTCCTGTCGGCCAAGGGCCTGAACCCGCAGGCCGGCGAGGCCTCGCCGCAAGGGCGGCTGCTGATCGGACGCAGCAAGGACTACACCCCCATCGCCGAGGATCCGAAGGCGCTGTTCGACCGGCTGGAAGCCTCGATGGCCGACCGTCGCAAGACCGGCTGGGCCATCGTCGAGGCCATGCTGGAGCCCCAGAAGCTGACCCTGGAGGGCAAGACCTACGACGTGCCCCTCTGGCACACCTGGTACGAAGGCATGAGCGCCAATCCCGAGGTCGAGCAGAAGATCAAGCTGTTCATCGCCCAGTTGGCGGCGTGCAAGGCCGACACCGCCTGCAAGAAGACCCGCGCCGAGATCGCCCACGAGGTGATGGCCCAGAGCGGCGCCGACAAGAACCTGGTCCGCAGCCTGGTCTCGGCCAACCTGACCCAGGTGCTCAAGCAGTCCGAGGGCTTCGACCGCGGCGCGCCCGAGGACGAGCTGGGCCACGGCTTCACCGTGTTCAGCCCCTCGTTCGTCGAGCACGTCCTGGCCCAGGCCCAGGGCATCGAGACCTGCTCGAACAAGATCCCCTGGAACCAGCCGCCGCCCAGCGCGACCCAGTTCTCGCCCTGCGTCGACGAGTTCCCGCGCAGCGCGGTGATGGTCAAGACCAGCTGGGACCAGATCGACGGCGCCAATCCCAAGGCCAGCGCCCACGCCACCGACGCCGCCGCGATCACCGCGGTGCTGAAGGGCGGCTCCTGGCCCAAGCCGACCCTGGAGCCGGTGGACACCAACGGCATCTATTCGGTGCAGACCACCGACGGGAAGATCTTCGGCCTGAAGTCGATGCACATCTCGACCAAGGACACCCGCGAATGGATCTGGATCTCGCTGTGGTGGAGCCCCAAGCCTGACGAGGACTTCGGCCAGGACCGCCCGGCCTCGCTGGCCAGGTTCAACGGCGGGGTCTGGTCGCACTACAAGATGTGCATCACCACCGCCTTCAACGAGACCGATCCCAAGCCCTGGGGCCCCTACGAGGCCGGCCAGCCCGCCCTCGCGGCGGCGATCAAGGCTTCGTATGACGGGACGACCGAGCAGCGGAACCCCGCGCCCTACGACAAGGTCACCACCTGGTGCAGCAACCCCAACCTGGAGCACCACACCGGCAACGGCCGCACCAACTGCATCGGCTGCCACCAGTACTCGGTGACCTGGAACGAACTGAAAAACCGCGAGACCTATTTCAACGACACCTACACCGCCTCGATGGCCGCCGAATATCCGCAGTACGGCCGCGCCCTGCGGCGGACCAACTTCCCGGCCGAGTTCGCCTGGTCGTTCGGCATGGAGTTCCAGGACCAGATCGCGGCGGCTCGAAAAGACCAGGACTTCAACTGGTGAATTTGGAAAGGGAGGACACGATGGTTTCCTACACCGCCGACATCAAGCCGCTGTTCGACGCCCGCGACGTGGGCTGCATGCGCCGCAAGGGGGTGAAGCTGGACGACTACGGCTGGATGTCCGACCCCGCGCCCGGCGAAGGCTACGCCGACCACGCCAACGGCCGGATGGTGTTCGACTTCGTCCGGCCGGACGGCGCCGACCCCCGCATGCCGATGGGCGGCCCCTACTGGAGCGATGACCAGGTGGGGCTGTATCAACAGTGGATGTACGGGGGGTTCGGGCCGTAGGGGGCGCCGCGGTCCAGAGTCGGCTGCCGGCGCAGGATCCTATTCCCGCTATCGACCCATTGCAGACCATCGGAGCGACGGTATGGTTGAGCTATGGAAGACCCTGACACGATAGAAGACGCTTGGGCCGGATTGCTCAACGGCACGATGATTACGTTGCTTGGTGCCGCGTTCCCGACCTTCTCGCTATGGCATTTCACGACCCATTGGCGGGATGTGATCGCAGGGAGGCATGAGATGACGTCGACGGAGATGGTGCAGGGCATCATTCTGATCGGACTGAGCCTGCAAATTTTGAGGTTCGGCGTGCGTATGGTCGCCCGCCATGCATCTTGGCTGCGTCAGCATCGACGCAACTAGTCTCGGCATAACGCACACCTTCCACCCTTAGCCGGACTTCACCTAGTCCGCTTTCCGGCATGACGCGCAATGTCCGGTTACGGGCTGGGTCCTAGATTCCGGACCCGACCCATTGCGGAAGTTCGGAAGGTCCGTAGCCTAGCGCGCAGGGCTCGGCGCACATCGATCGCGGAAGGATAGTTGCCGGTTGCTATTCTACGGCAGCCACCAAGGGGCATTGGGGGGCGGCTGGATGATCTTAGCTGCCTGACGTGCTCTCAAGCCTAGAGCCAGCACGGCCAATACCAAGAACAGTCCTAGCGATGCAGGAACGCGATTGTCCGAAAATCGGCTGCCTGGAGTCCATGCCTGGATCAGTATGGGAACAGCCGCCAGCAACAAAACACTAGGCGCGAGAATGATCGTTCGGATACCGGAGCGACTAACTTCGCCTTGATAAAGGCCGAGCCCTGGGAGCCCAAAGACGACCAAACTCAAGAGCCATATTTGGTGGAATACTAGAATACCAATAGCGATGGCGACCACCGTTAGGGCGATCAACATTCCGCCGATCCACTTCAACACGAATCTAGCCTGCTCCGCGTCTAGGATTTTTCCAAGTAAGACCAATCGCATGCGCGTCTCGCGTAACTAAAACCGCCCGACCGTACCGCGCCTAAAGTCTGCCATCCACCCCGAACAGACCTTTGCCGCGTCCGCTGTCCGGCATGGCGATAAAGGGCCGGTTCTAGGCGCGGACCTCGTTTCCGCACCCGACCCATTGCGGTCCTGGCCGCATCGGCTCAAATTGGAGATGTCCTATAGTGGGGTTGCGATCATGGATTTAGTGGGTGAGCTGCTCGCGCTGGCCGCCATCGTGGCGTTGTTCAGCATCGCTCGCGAACTGCGCCTGATCCGTCGCCATTTGCTGGGGCTCGCCCCACCCCCGACTTTCACACGCCGAGCTGTTGTGACCGGCTCGGCTGAGGAAAAGTCACAAGCCCTTCAGCCCTAGGTGAAGGTGCGGGGGTAGGTCTGTTTTCCACCCCTTGCAGACGCCGGGATAGTCCGGTTCTGAGCGGCGAGCGCAACGTCGGCAGTCGGCGCGGATTCTGTTTTCGCCCCTGAGCGGACGTCAGATGCTCCCCTCTGGGGAGCTTCCCGCCCCTCGCCTTCATTCGGCACGCCCGATTTCAGGCCACGAGGAGACTTGTGACCACGATTTAACTTTGTGGTTTTCAGAGATCACCCCAAGGACGCTTCACATAGCAGGGGTGATTGATATGAAGCTGAAATCGATTGCGGCCGCGTTGGCGCTCGCGACCCTGTGCGCGGCTTCCGCCCACGCCCAGGCCGTTGCGTCGCTCTCGTTCGCGGACCGGCTGGCGCAGGCAGGGTCGCCGCTGACCGTCCGGCCGGAGGGCTTCTCGGGTCCGGGAGCCGCGATCCTATCGGAGGCTATAGCCGCCAGCCGCTACGTCCTGATCGGCGAGAGCCATCATTCGCGCGAGATCCCCGCCTTCACCACGAACGTCTGTCGATTGATGGCGCCCGGCGGCCTGACGGCCATGGTCGTCGAGATCGGACCGGAGGCCGCCGGAGCGGTCAACGCACGGCTGAGAGCGCCGAACCGGGAGCAGCAGATTTCTGACTTCATGCGCTCCCATCCCGACGCCATGGCCTTCCTCAACGGCCGCGACGAGGGTCGGACGGCGGCCGATTGCGCGGGCGCCGCAGGGCCGGACTTCAAGCTGTGGGGGCTGGACCAGGAGTTCCTCGGCGCGAGCGGCTATTTGTTCGAACAGATGCTGGCGGCCGGTCCAGGACCGCTCGCCCGCGCCCAGATCGAAGCGCTGGCCGGGCAGGAGCGGACGGCGACGCAGGCCGCGCTCAAATCCGGGTCACCCATGGACCTGTTCCTGCTCAAGGCCACCGACGCGGCGCTGGATCAGGCGGGGACAGCCATCGACCAGGACGGCGGCGACCGGGCCAAGGCGCTGTTCGCCGCCTTGCGCGAAACACGGGCCATCTATCAGGGCTCGCAGTCCCGCAGCGGCGATTCGAACGGGCGCAGGGCGCGGCTGATGAAGCGGACGCTGGTGACGCATTTCGCCGAGGCGCCGCGGGCGCGCCTACTGATGAAGTTCGGCGCCTACCATGTCTACAAGGGCTACAATCCACTCGGCCAGCGCGACCTGGGCAATTTCGTCGCTGAACGTGCCGACGGAGAGGGCGTGAAGTCCCTCCATATCGTCGTCGCCGGCGCGAGAGGCGCGCTCGGCGGATACAACGGGGTCGGCCGCCAGGTGGCCGTGCACAAGTTCGATGCGACCATGGGCAAGGACAGCGACTGGTCCAAGGACGTGATGCTGGCCCGCCCGTCGGGCACGCCGCCGGGCGACTGGTTCCTGGTGGATCTGCGCCCTTTGCGCGGCGCAGATCTGGAAGCCCTGACGCCTGAATGGCGCGCGCTCATCCGCGGCTACGACCTCGCCGTCGTGGCGCCGGAGCTGTCCGCGTCCTCCGTGCTGGGGGCTCGTGACGCCCCTTAGAGCACGATGGCGCGCGCGGGCGCCGGATCGCCCGCCACGCGGACCGCCTGGCCCTTCCGTCCCCGCGTCCCTACATGCGCTAGCGTTGACGCACTCGTCGCCGCCCGGTACCGCCCCTGTCCATGACCGATCTGCCCACTGGCCTATCCGCCCTCGCCGACCGCTACGACGTGCTGCTGTGCGACGTCTGGGGCGTCATCCACAACGGGGTCGAGAGCTTTCCGGAGGCCTGCCAGGCCCTGGTCGAGTGGCGGGCCCACCACGGGCCGGTGATCCTGATCTCCAACTCCCCGCGCCCGTCCGAGGCGGTGGTCGAGCAACTGGACAGCCTGGGCGTGCCGCGCGAGGCCTGGAGCGCCTTCGTCACCTCCGGCGACGCCACCCGCGCCCTGCTGCGCGAGCGGGCGCCCGCCAAGGTCTGGCGGATCGGCCCCGAGCGCGACGCGCCGCTCTATGAGGGCTTCGACCTGGACCTCACCGGCTCCAACGCGGACGCCGACTTCATCGGCTGCAGCGGCCTCTACGACGACGAGAACGAGGTCCCCGCCGACTACACCGACCGCCTGGCCGTCGCCGCCGACCGCGGCCTGACCCTGATCTGCGCCAACCCCGACCGGGTGGTTCAGCGCGGCTCGCGGCTGATCTATTGCGGCGGCGCCCTGGCCGATCTCTACGAGACCCTGGGCGGCCAGATGCTGATGGCCGGCAAGCCCTACAAGCCGATCTACGACCTGGCCCTGGCCGAGGCCGAGGCCCTGAAGGGCGGTCCCGTCGACCGCTCGCGGGTGCTGTGCATCGGCGACGGCGTGATCACCGACGTCAAGGGCGCCCACGACGAGGGCCTGGCCTGCCTGTTCATCGCCAAGGGCATCCACGGCGAGGCCGCCGTCGGCCCCGACGGCAGGCTGGACCCGACCAAGGTCGAAGGCCTGCTGGCCGCCGAGCGGGTGGGCGCGACCCACGCCATGGCCGATCTGGTCTGGTAGAGCGGGCGCTGATCGCTAAGATTGGTGCAACGCACAAAAAGAGTATGAGGGGCGCTATGCAGGGATTGTTTCTCGAGGATCTGAGCGTCGGCCAGTCGGCCGAGCTGGTCCGCACCGTGGCCGAGGCCGACATCGTCGCCTTCGCCGAGGTGACCGGCGACAACAATCCCGTGCACCTGGACGCCGACTACGCCGCCGGCACCAGCTTCGGCGAGCGCATCGCCCACGGCATGCTGTCGGCCGGCTACATCTCCGCCGTGCTGGGCACCACCCTGCCCGGTCCCGGCGCGATCTACCTGTCGCAGTCCCTGGCCTTCAAGCGTCCGGTGAAGATCGGCGCGGAGGTCACCGCCCGGGTCACCGTGACGGCGATCGACGACGTCAAGGGCCGCGTCACCCTGGACACCACCTGCCTGGTGGGCGGCAAGGCCGTGGTCGGCGGCGAAGCCGTGGTCATGGTCCCGCGTAAAGCCGCCGCGTAAGGAAGTCCGCATGCGCCTGAAGACGATCCACGGCTGGAAGGACTTGCCCGAAGGCGAGCGGGGCGCCTGCGTGGCCCTGGGCAATTTCGACGGCGTGCATCGCGGCCACCAGCAGGTGATCGCCCAGGCCGCCAAGGCGTCGCTGGCCGACAAGCGGCCGCTGGGCGTGGTCACCTTCGATCCGCACCCGCGCCGGCTGTTCCGCCCCACCGAGCCGGCCTTCAAGCTGATGACCCATCCCCAGCAGGCCCGCGCCCTGGAGGCCCTGGGCGTGGACCTGCTGTACCTGCTGCCGTTCGACTTCGAGATGGCCAGCTTCAACGACCGCGAGTTCGTCGAGAAGGTGCTCGTCGGCGGCCTCTCCGTGAAGCACGTGGCCGTCGGCTTCGACATCTCGTTCGGTCGCGGCCGCACCGGCAGCGCCGACCTGATGAAGACCTATGGCCAGGAGTACGGCTTCTCGGTCTCGGTGGCCGAGCCGGTCGCCAACCGCGAGGGCGAGAAGTTCTCGTCGACCGGCGTGCGCGACGCCCTGCGCGACGGCCACCCCGAAGGCGCCGCCCGCATCCTGGGCCGGCCGTTCGCCATCGAGGGCGTGGTCCGGCGCGGCCAGCAGCTGGGCCGCCAGCTGGGCTTCCCGACGGCCAATGTCGAGGTCGAGGACTATGTGGTGCCGAAGCTCGGCGTCTACGCCACCCGCACCCGCCTGCCCGACGGCCGCGAAGTGCCCGGCGTGGCCAACCTCGGCAACAACCCGACCACCGGCGAGGTCGAGACCCGGCTGGAGACCTGGCTGTTCGACTTCGACGAGGACCTCTACGGCCAGGTCATCGAAACCGACCTGATCGCCTTCCTGCGCCCGGAGCTGAAGTTCGACAGCATCGAACTGCTGGTCGAGCAGGTGCTGCGCGACGAGCAGGCGGCCCGGGCGATCGTCGCGCCGGCGTTCTGATCTGGCGCATGGCGCGGCGGCCCGGCGAGGTCTAGGGTCGCGCATGGCAACGCACCTGAACGCTGACGACCGCCTCCTCATGGACCGCTATTTCGATTGCGTGCTCCTGCGCTATTCGGAGGGCGTCTACAATCTCGATACGGCCCGGGCCGAACTGGCCGAGGCCTTCCTGCAGATGACGCGCGAGGAGCCCGGCTTCCGCACCCACATGCAGGCCGTGGTCGACGCGCGAGACGACGCCTAGACACCGACTCGCCAACCCGCGTTCTTGCCGTTAACCTTTGCCTTGCGACGGGGCGGGGGCCGGATGTTGAAAGCGCGCAAGTACGAGATGTTCGCCAAGGCCCGGCGGCCCAAGCCGGCGCGGGGCCACGAGATTCTGGCCTATCCCGAGCACGAGGCCGAAGCGGTTTTCGTGCTGGATTCCGGCGAGCCGCCCCCGTTCTGCGTGATCCCGCCGTCCGACGACGGCCTGCTGGACGCCTATTCCAACGCCGTGGTCCGTGCCGTCGAGGTGGTGGGCCCCAGCGTCGTGCGCATCCACCCGATGATGGAGGACCCGCGCATCCAGGGCGTCGGCTCGGGCTTCGCCATCGCCCCCAACGGCCTGGTCCTGACCAACAGCCACGTGGTCCAGGGCGCCAACCGCTTCGTGGTGATCACCGCCGAGGGCCGCAGCGTCACGGCGCGCTGCGTCGGCGACGATCCCGACACCGACCTGGCCCTGCTGCAGCTGGACCAGCGGCTGGACGTGCCGGTCGCCAAGCTGGGCAACTCCAAGGCCCTGCGGCGCGGCCAGTTGGTGATCGCCATCGGCGCTCCGCTGGGCTTCGAGGCGACGGTGACCACCGGCGTGGTCTCGGCCATGGGCCGGTCCCTGCGCGGCGAGCGCGGCCGGCTGATCGAGGACCTGATCCAGACCGACGCCGCCCTCAATCCCGGCAACAGCGGCGGCCCGCTGGTCAGCTCGTCCGGCGAGGTGGTGGGCATCGCCACCGCCGTGATCGCCGGCTACCAGGGCCTGTGCTTCGCCGTGGCCTCCAACACCGCCAGCTTCGTGGTGGCCGAGCTGGTCGCCCACGGCCATGTGCGGCGCGGCTCGATCGGCCTGGTCGCCCAGCAGGCTCCGATCCCGCCCGGCCTGGCCCGGGCGACGGGCGTGATGCAGGGCTATGCGGTGTTCGTCGCCCAGGTCGACGCCGGCGGTCCCGCCGCCAAGGCCGGGGTGCGCGAGGGCGACCTGCTGATCAGCGCCGGCGGTCTGCCGCTGACCGGCCTGGACGACCTTCTGCGCGCCCTGGACCACCACAGCATCGACAAGCCCGCCCCGTTCGAGCTGATCCGGCAAGGGAAATTGATGACGGTGACGATTACCCCCCGGGCCCGCAAGCGCGGTTGATCGTCGCCCGATGCCCGACAGGCGCGGGCAAGGCCGTGTCGCAGGTTTGAGAAAACACGGATAACGTTGTTTTTGCCCATGGACGCAACCAGCGCCCCCTCCTACACTTTTGGCGTCAGTGGAGGGAATTTCACGTGCGGTCCGAGGTTCGAGTACGACGTCTGTGGCGGAAGACTTGGCGCGCGGCTCGTTTCCTCCTGCCTCCCAAACCGATCCTGACCTCGCTGGAAGGCAAGATCCTGGCCTCCGCCTGGGCCCTGGCGGCCATCACCACCCTCAGCGTCGCCCTGGCTCAAGGCCTGCGGATGTTTCTGCTCTCGGCCCTGGCCGTCCTGTTCGGCACCCTCGCGGCCCTATGGATGGCGGACGGGCTGGCGCGGCGGTAGGTTCGATCCAGAGCATTATTTCGTTGTCATCCCGGACGAGCGCGCAGCGCGAAGATCCGGGACCGACGCGTGAACGCAGGCGCTTCCGGCGGTCCCGGATCGGCGGCCCTACGGGCCTTGTCCGGGATGACAGACTTGTTGACGCGAGGCAGATGGTGACAGCTCGTTTGCCCCTCTCCCTCGCCTCTGCTATCCCCCGCCCATGTCTTTCGTTCGGAAAGCTCCGCGAATTAACCGCCCGGCGTGACGCCGCCGGACGACTGATCCAGCGCGCGCCGGGTTTCCCCGCGATTTTTTCCCGAACATTCCAAGCTGGATAGCTCTCCCATGGCCGACGACGCCACGACGACCGCCCGCGACTACCGCGAAACCGTCTTCCTTCCCGACACCCCGTTCCCGATGCGCGGCGGCCTGCCCAAGAAGGAGCCCGAGATCCTGGAGGGCTGGGCGGCCCTGTCGGACAAGGGCCTGTACGGCGCCGTTCGCGCCGCGCGCCAGGCCGCCGGAGCCCCGCTGTTCGTGCTGCACGACGGCCCGCCCTACGCCAACGGCGCGATCCACATCGGCCACGCCCTGAACAAGACGCTGAAGGACTTCGTGGTCCGCAGCCGCTTCGCCCTCGGCTACGACGTCGACTACGTGCCCGGCTGGGACTGCCACGGCCTGCCCATCGAGTGGAAGATCGAGGAAGAGTTCCGCGCCAAGGGCCGCCGCAAGGACGAGGTGCCCGCCGCCGAGTTCCGCAAGCGCTGCCGCGAATACGCCGCCGGCTGGATCGAGGCCCAGAAGGTCGAGTTCCAGCGCCTGGGCGTGCTGGGCGACTGGTGGAACCGCTACGCCACCATGGACTACAGCTCGGAAGCGACCATCGTCGCCGAGTTCCACAAGTTCGCCACCAGCGGCCAGCTCTATCGTGGCTCCAAGCCGGTGATGTGGAGCCCGGTCGAGCGCACGGCCCTGGCGGATGCGGAGATCGAGTACCACGACCACGTCTCGCCGACCGTCTGGGTAAAGTTCCCGGTCAAGGCCTATGACGAGGACCGCTACGCCCTGTCGGGCAATGAGGCCGGCGACAACGTCTTCCGCCTGCCGCCCAACGACGCCAGCGTCGTGATCTGGACGACCACCCCGTGGACCATCCCGGCCAACCGGGCGATCTCGTTCGGCCCCAAGGTCGAGTATGGCCTCTACGAGGTCGAGGCCATGGAGGAGAACCTGGAGTTCGCCCCGTGGTCGAAGGTCGGCGATCGTCTGATCGTCGCCGACAAGCTGGCCGAGGACGTCCGCAAGGCCGCCAAGGTCGCGAAGTGGCGCCGCGCCGAGCCGGTCGATCCGACGGGCCTGATCTGCGCCCACCCGCTGGCAAGCTTCGATGAAGGCTACGGCTTCGACGTCCCCCTTCTGGCCGGCGACCACGTGACCGACGACGCCGGCACCGGCTTCGTCCACACCGCCCCGGGCCACGGCGCCGACGACTATCTGGTCTGGCTGAAGAGCGGCTACGCCCTGGACTCCATCCCCGACACCGTCGACCCCGACGGCGCCTATTTCCCGCACGTGCCGCTGTTCGCGGGCCTGAAGGTCATCGAGACCGAGGGCAAGAAGGCCGGCAAGTTCGGGGCCGCCAACGGCGCGGTCATGGACAAGCTGATCGAGGCCGGAAACCTGCTGGCGCGCGGCCGCGTCGAGCACAGCTATCCCCACAGCTGGCGCTCCAAGGCCCCGGTGATCTTCCGCAACACCCCGCAGTGGTTCATCCGCATGGACCAGCCCGTCCCGACCCTGGGCGGCAAGACCCTGCGCGAAGTGGCCGTCAAGGCCATCGCCGAGACCGCCTTCCACCCCGACGCCGGCCGCAACCGCATCGGCTCGATGGTCGAGACGCGTCCCGACTGGCTGATCAGCCGCCAACGCGCCTGGGGCACGCCCCTGGCCATGTTCGTCGACAAGGAGACGGGCGTCCCGCTGATGGACGATGCGGTCAACCGCCGCATCCTCGACGCCATCCAGGACGGCGGCAGCGACGCCTGGTTCGAGCTGCCCGACAGCCACTTCCTGGGCGATCGCGACCCGGCCCAGTACGAGAAGGTCGTCGACATCCTCGACGTCTGGTTCGACAGCGGCTCGACGCACGCCTTCACCCTGGAAGGCCGCAACGACAGCCGCTCGCCGGCCGACCTCTACCTCGAAGGCTCCGACCAGCACCGCGGCTGGTTCCAGTCCTCGCTGCTGGAGAGCTGCGGCACGCGCGGCCGCGCGCCGTACAAGGGCGTCCTGACCCACGGGTTCACCCAGGACGAGAACGGCGAGAAGATGTCCAAGTCCAAGGGCAACACCGTCGAGCCCCAGACCATCACCAAGGAAAGCGGCGCCGAGATCCTGCGGCTGTGGGCGGCGATGGTCGACTATTCGGAAGACCAGCGGATCGGCAAGACGATCCTGGCCACCACCACCGACGCCTATCGCAAGCTGCGCAACACCACCCGCTACCTGCTGGGCGCCCTGGCCGGCTTCGACGAGGCCGAACGGGTCACCGACTACGCCGACTTCCCGCCGCTGGAGAAGTACATCCTGCACCGCCTGTGGGAGCTGGATGGCCAGGTGAAGGCCGCCTACGAGGCCTACCGCTTCAGCGACGTGATCCGGCCGCTGATCGACTTCTGCCAGGGCGACCTGTCGAGCCTGTTCTTCGACATCCGCAAGGACAGCCTCTATTGCGACGCGCCCACGGCCGTCCGCCGCCGGGCCTATCGCACGGTGCTGGACCATGTGTTCGAACGCCTGACGGTGTGGCTGTCGCCCCTGACCAGCTTCACGATGGAAGAGGCCTGGACGACGCGCTTCCCCGACGCCGGCAGCAACGTGCTGCGGGTCATGCCGGAAACCCCGGCCGCCTGGCGCAACGACGCCGAGGCCGAGCGCTGGCAGGAGATCATCAATGTGCGGGATCTGGTCAATCTAGCGCTGGAGAAGGCGCGAAATGAAAAGCTCATCGGCTCTGCGCTCGAGGCTCACCCAACCATCTACATTGATCCTCGATGGGGCCTGAGCAATCCACCCGACGGTGCGGACAAGCTCATCGAGCGCTTCACAACGGCTGGCGTAACCCCCGAGCAGTTTGCTGCAGAGACTTTCATAACCAGCAGCGCGTCCTTCGTGCGTGAAGCGCCGCCCTCCGATGCTATCCTGCACGCCGTGCCAAGCGTCGGTGTGGTGATTACAAAAGCTCAGGGCAAGAAGTGCGCCCGCTCGTGGCGCATCCTGCCGGAGGTGGGAACCGATCCGCGCTATCCCGAGCTTAGCCTGCGCGACGCCGAAGCGGTGGCGTGGTGGGATAGCCAGCACGCTTAAAGTATTTGTTTCCTTCTCCCCTTGCGGGAGAAGGTGTCGCGCAGCGACGGATGAGGGGTCGTACTGCGCGACCGGTGAAACCCCTCATCCGACCTGCTTCGCAGGCCACCTTCTCCCGCAAGGGGAGAAGGAAGATCAGAGACTGAAATGAAAATCACCCGCCTCGGCTGGACCGCCTACGCCATCGCGATCGTCACGATCGTGCTGGACCAGATCAGCAAGGCCTGGATCCTGGCCGCCCTGGGCACCTTGCCCGGCGCCAGCCAACAGGTGGCCGGGCCGTTCTACCTGACCCTGGTCCATAACTACGGCATGAGCTTTGGCCTGTTCCGCGGCTCGGAGTTCAGCCGCTGGATGCTGACGATCTTCTCGGCCGCCGTCGTGGTGGGCCTGGCGATCTGGGCGCGCAAGGCGGCCAAGCCGCTGATGGGCGCGGGAATCGGCTTCATCATCGGCGGGGCGTTCGGCAACAACCTGATCGACCGCATCCGCTTCGGCTATGTCGTCGACTTCATCGACGTCTCGCGCCTGCACTTCCCGTGGGTGTTCAACGTCGCCGACTCGGCCATCACCGTCGGGGTCTGCCTGCTCCTGCTGGACAGCTTCCTGTCGGAGGAAAAAAAGCTGGCCAATCCCGACGGACACGGGCTGTAGCGCAACAGAACGGCCTCAACACAGCCACGATCTCAAGGAAGATTGGCGCCCGGCCTCGGATGTCGTATCGAGAGCGTCCGAATTTACGGCCCGGGGGGCCGGTGGAGCAGGTTTCATGAGTTTCTATCGGGTCGCGACCCTGGGCGTTTTGGCCTCCGTGGCCGCCATGGGCCTCGCCGGATGCCAGTCCACGTCGAAGGCGTTGGGCATGAGCAAGGTCGTTCCTGACGAATTCCGCGTCGTCACCAAGGCGCCGCTGGTCGTGCCGCCCGACTACAGCCTGCGCCCGCCGGCCCCCGGCGAGCCGCGTCCGCAGGAACTGCAGCCCGAAAGCGCCGCGCGCATGGCCCTGGTCGGCCAGAGCAACGCCGCCACCCGCTCGGAAGGCGAAAAGCTGCTGGTCGCCAAGGCCGGCGTCGACAAGGCCGACCCGCTGATCCGCTTCGTCGTCGACGACGAGAACGGCGACCTGGCCCACAAGGACGAGAGCTTCTCGCAGAAGGTCATGTTCTGGAAGAAGGGCGACAAGAACGCCGCCCCGACCGCGTCCGAGACCGGCGCCAACGTCGCCGCCCCGGTCGACGCCGCGACGGAAGAGGCCCGCCTCAAGGAACTGACCGGCAACGGCACGATCGTCATCACCCGCGAGAAGGAAAGCAAGATCAAGCTTCCGGGGCTGTAGGGCAGGATTTGATCCGCTGAAGTTTCGAAAGGCCCGGAGGGAAACTTCCGGGCCTTTTTCTTTAGTCCCTCCCCCGTGGGGGAGGGACTTCTACTCGTCCGGCGTCGACACCTCGAACCCTCGCGCCTGCATCTGGTCCAGCACCCCGCCCCGGGCCACCAGCCCGCGGATCGGGAACAGCGCCACCGCGTGCCCCGGCGTGTTCATCGCCGCGGCCAGGGCGTCGATCTCGGCCTGGGCGCCGCGCCGCTCCAGGTCGGCGACGCCCGGCAGGGAGAGCATGCAACGCTGGAAGTTGCGCGGACCGCTGATCGCTCCGCGCACGTCGCCGCGCGCCCAGGCCTGGGCCGCGACCCGCGCCGGGCCGGCCCCGCCGGCGGCCTCGTCCAACACGCCCTCCAGGCAGACCCGGCCGGCGTCTTGCGAATGGCCGCGCACCGCCGCCTTGGCCAGCGGCATCAGCTTGTAGCTGGCCACCGGCCGCGCCTTCACCCGATGCTTGCGCGCCAGCCGCGCGACCGTCCGCTCGGGCTCGGCCGGGTCCAGCTTGGCGCGCTTGCGGTAGTCGTTGGCGATCATGATCCCCGCGCCCAGCGGGTTCCATTCCCGATAGGCGTCGGGCTTCTTGCCCAGCTGCACGCGGACCTTCTCCAGCTTGGGCGCCAGGTCGGGCACGGCGGCGTCCAGCGGCTGGCTGGCCTTCAGCTTGCCGCGCAGGGCCAGCAGCGCCGGGATGTCGCCGATCCCCGCCTTGCCCTCCGGCGGCAGGATCAGGGCGAAGGCGCCGTTCATGCGCCGCTCCAGCACCGACCGATCCCACGGCTGGTTCTCGGGCAGCGAGTGCAGCGTGCCCAGCAGGTAGATCGTGGTGTCGCCGTCCGTGATCTTCCACCAGGCCGGCCCGGGCAGCTTGGCGGCGACCACCAGCTCGTCGACGACATTGGCCTCGGGATCGTCGATCACCTGGGCGTGGGCGGTGGGACCGGCCAGGGCGAGGGCGGCGATGAAGCCCAGCATTGATCGCCGCATGTGAGGTCTCCGAAAAACGATACCCTCCATGAGCACCCTCCGGCCGCTTTAGTTCAACCGTCATCCCGGGCMCGAGGCCCGGGATGACGATTGCCAAGTTGGGACGTAGCGGCGTTCCCTACTCCCCCGGCGTCGTCACCGTGAACCCCTTGGCGCGCAGCTGCTCCAGCACCCCGCCCTCGGCCAGCAGCGAGCGCAGCTCGATCACCGCCACCGCCTTGCCGGGGGTCTTCAGGGCCGAGGCGATGGCCTTGACCGCGTCGGTCTGGCCGTCGCGCAGCTCGCGGGCGATCGACGGGGTCGACGCCAGGCAGCGCGAGAAGCCGCGGTCGGCCGAGACCACCTGGCGCACCTCGCCGCGCGCCCAGCGCTCGGCCGTGACCCTCACCCCGCCCTGGCCGTTCTCGGCCTGGCGCAGGCCGGCGTCCAGGCACAGCTCCTGCAGCGGCTGCGGGGCCGAGCCCAGGCTCTTGACGGCGTCGATCAGGCTGTAGTCGGACAGGTCCTGGATATGGGGGCGCTTGGCCAGGTCCTTGTCCTTGGCCATGTCGCGGATCTTGCCGGTCAGGTCGCCCAGGGTGATCGTGAGGTTGCCGTCCTGCTGGGAGTTGGCGACGATGAACCCGGCGAAGGCGGGCTTCACCTCGTCCATGTCGTCGGGCTTCTTCTTCATCAGCGCCAGCCGGGCCTCGTACCGGGCGCGCAGCGCCGGCGGCAGGGTCTGGCGCATCGGCTGCTCGCTGAGGAAGTAGCGCTTGCCTCCCATCACCAGGCCGACGACGCGCAGCGGATTGATCGTGGCCTCCTGGCCCATGATCAGCACATTGGCCCCGTCCAGCCGGCGCTTGAGCACCGAATCGTCGACCTCCAGGTCCTTGGGGACCACGGCCGGCACGCCCAGCACGTAGACGGTGGTGTCGGCGTCGCTGACCTTCCACCAGGCCGGACCCGGCAGCCGGGCGTTGACCACCAGTTCCTCGACCAGGTTGGCCTCGGGGTCGACCACGCGCAGGCTGATGGGACCGGAGGCGTCGACGGCCTGCTGGGCCAGGGCGGAGGACCCAAGCAGCATCAACCCCAAGGCTGTCATCCCGGCCGCAGCGAAGCGGAGAGCCGGGACCGCCGGAAGCGCGGCGCTCAGGCGTCGGTCCCGGATCTTCGCGCTGCGCGCTTCGTCCGGGATGACAACGGAAGGGAGGCGAACTCCTGCGAAACGAACGCGCGTCACTATCTGTGATCCTCCAGACCAAGCGGAATCGATCTAGGATGATCGGTCTTCCATAGTTGGAAGGGCCCAAGCTGGGCCGGTCAAATTACCATGCTGCAATGCAGCCCCTGGGCGGCTCCCGCTCAGAGGCCGCGCGCCCGAAAGCCCGCCCCGATGCCGATCCGCCGCCTGCCGCCCGAGACCGTCAACCGCATCGCCGCCGGCGAGGTGGTGGAACGTCCCGCCAGCGCCATCAAGGAGCTGGTCGACAACGCCATCGACGCCGGCGCCACGCGGATCGAGGTCGAGGCCCACGGCGGCGGCCTGACCCGCATCCTGGTGGCCGACGACGGCTGCGGCCTCTCCGCCGACGAGCTGCCGGTGGCCATCGAGCGCCACGCCACCTCCAAGCTGGCCCCCGACGCCGACGGCCTGTGGGACCTGCTGCGCATCCACACCATGGGCTTCCGGGGCGAGGCCCTGCCGTCGATCGGCTCGGTGGCGCGGCTGTCCATCTCCTCGCGCGCCAAGGGCTCCAAGGACGCCTTCGCGATCCTGGTCGAGGGCGGCAGCGTCGGCGACGTGGCCCCCGCCGCCTTCGCCGGCGACCACGGGGCGCGGATCGAGGTGCGCGACCTGTTCTACGCCACCCCCGCGCGCCTCAAGTTCATGAAGTCCGAGCGCGCCGAGGCCCTGGCGATCACGGAGGAGATCAAGCGCCAGGCCATGGCCAACGAGAGCGTCGGCTTCTCGCTGGACATCGACGGCCGCCGCGTCATCCGCCTGCCGCCCGAGCATCCGGGACCGCAGGGGCGTCTGGCCCGCCTGTCGGCCGTGCTGGGCCGCGATTTCCAGGACAACGCCATCGAGATCGACCAGACCCGCGACGGCGTGCGCCTGACCGGATTCGCGGGCCTGCCGACCTACAACCGGGGCAACGCCGCCCACCAGTACCTGTTCGTCAACGGCCGCCCGGTGCGTGACCGGCTGCTGCAGGGGGCCTTGCGCGCGGCCTATGCCGACTTCCTGGCGCGCGACCGCCACCCGACGGCGGCCCTCTACATCAGCCTCGACACCGCCGAGGTCGACGTCAACGTCCACCCGGCCAAGGCCGAGGTGCGGTTCCGCGACCCGGCCCTGGTGCGCGGCCTGATCGTCGGAGCCCTGCGCCACGCCCTGGCCGGGGCCGGCCACCGGGCCTCGACCACCACGGCGGCGTCGGCGCTGGACGCCATCCGGGCACAGAACATGGCCGCGCCGGGTTCCTACAGCGGCTATCAGCCCGGCCCCTCGCCCGCCGGCTTCTCCGCCTGGCAGTCGGGCGGCTGGACGCGGCCCTCGCCCCAGGTGCTGCCGGGCCTGTCGGACGTCTCGGCCCGGGTCGAGCCGGGCTCGGGCGGATACGGCGACTACGGCGTGGCCGAGGCGGTGCGCGAGGCGGCCTATGGCGACTACGACGCCCCGCCCAGCATCGCCTATCCCGGCGGCGTGAGCGAAAGCCCCGCCCCGGTGTTCGACCCGGTCGACTTCCCGCTGGGCGCGGCCCGGGCCCAGGTGCACGAGACCTACATCGTCGCCCAGACCCGCGACGGCGTGGTCATCGTCGACCAGCACGCCGCCCACGAGCGCCTGGTCTACGAGCGGATGAAGGGCGAGATGGCGGCCGGCGGCGTCGCCCGCCAGGCCCTGCTGCTGCCCGAGGTGGTCGAGCTGGACCCCGCCGAGGCCGAGCGCGTCGTCGCCCGCGCCGACGAGCTGGCGGCCCTGGGCCTGGTCCTCGAAAGCTTCGGCCCCGGCGCGGTGCTGGTCCGCGAGACCCCCGCCCTGCTGGGCAAGACCGACGCCGCCGGCCTGGTCCGCGACATCGCCGACGACCTGGCCGAGAACGGCCAGGCCCTGGCCCTGAAGGAGCGCCTGGAAGAGGTCTGCTCCACCATGGCCTGCCACGGCAGCGTGCGGGCCGGGCGCCGGCTCAACGGGGCGGAGATGAACGCCCTGCTGCGCGAGATGGAGGCGACGCCGCACTCGGGCCAGTGCAACCATGGCCGGCCGACGTATGTGGAGCTGAAGTTGGCGGATATCGAGCGGTTGTTTGGGAGGCGGTAGGGGGGAGCCCACTGAAGTGGTGTAATGAAGCAACTCTTAAAACATGACTCTGCTACATCTCGAATTCCGGATGGCTGCACCTACAAAATTAATAATACAACAATAGAATGGTAATTTACTTCTCAGGCGCGCAGAAGAAGAAGGCGTCAATCATTTTCTCTTTAGCTACACGAAAGGGATTAGATTCCGCGAGCCAAGCTTCCACCTCTAAATCCTGAGCCCACGGCACGTCCATTTTGCTCCAGTCTATCTGAAAATAATCTCCAGTCTTGGAGATCAGGACTCCCACACCCTTTGACATTTTGGCGTCGTACATCGCTGCGTACGTCAAGTTCGTCAAACCTCGGATTCGGTTTTGTTCGCCGTCCTGCCCCGTCGCTGGGACGTCCGGATCCATTGGCATGATCATGAAGGTGCATCCCGTTTCAGGAAACGTCAGGCGAAACGGGCGGGTGAAGGCCTTATTTTCTACGGCCTCCAAGGATTTCATAAATCGCAGCTTGATTTCGCGCCAAACCGACCGTGGAACACGGGCAAACTCCAGCATGATCGCGTAGTAGTCATATGGCTGATCGGTCCGTTCGATATGGTCATGTAGACTGCCGATAAGGCCCGAAAGATCATAGGCCTCATGGTCCTGCACGAAGCGCCGCAGGACTTCCTGAGACCCCGGAAATGGAAGATCTTCCTCATTTAAGAAGCCGCCCATGACGTCGGCTTCTTCGACGACGATGCCGGCCTCGTGGAGCTTGGGAAGAACCTCTTGGCGATAGGCGAAGTAGCGCCGAATATCCTCGGGAACTCGCAGCTTTTCCAAAATTCCGAGATAATCATGCGACGCGACCACATGAATAAATCCAGCCGTTTGGCTGACATAGTGTCGTGTCGCCCAACAATCCTCTGGTAGGGACCTCCCACCAAGATAGACGATAATTTTGGTGATATCGGCGATCTGACCCGGCTTGATGTCGAACGAGTGGCCTCGCTCGTTGGTTACCCGGATTTCCTGATGTTGCTCCAAAAAGCTGAGGCTGTCGCGAACCTGCCGGACCGCCTTCTTCAGAACCTTATTGGCGAACCAAGCCCGCTCAATGTTTGGATCCGCCGTTTCGTTTTTGCGCTCCTTGAGTTGGAGCACAAACGCGTGGTCCTCAAGCCAAACTAGGTTGTCAGCCAGTTCAAGTTCTGCGCCCGGCCGGGGCGCGAACGTATTCTGTGCGAAAGTAAATTCCTTCCAGAAAGCCAGACTGTTGAGATGGGCGACGTATTGTTCAAGGATCATCGGGCGTGCCCAGCTGGAGCATCGAGGTGACCGCCGTAGGGCGAACCGTCAGGGGGCGGTGAACAGGCTAGGCTGTCAATGTCCGGAGCACTTCTCTTGGTACGCTTTCCTGCTGGACGGGCGAGTTGTGTGACTCATCGCCCCCATCCGCCTAGCCGGATGCGGCCACGCCTTAAAGCCTTGGTGGATCGGAGCTCTGGGGACTGACCGAGTCAAGGACCGCCTCCGGCGGCCGCGTCGCGGCGGCGCGGCGCGCCGTCCTTGACTCTTAGAGAGAGGGAGGGGCCCGACCTCTCCCTCTGGGAGAGGGTGTCGAGCGGTTTGTGTTCGGGAGACGGTCCGCCGACCCAACCCCCTCGCAAGTTGAGGCTTGCGAGTTTTGATTTGTACGACATATTGTTTCTATATAGTAATATAGCTTCCCATTATGTGGGAATCTATAGCTAGGGCAGACCGGAAAATCCGGCGCCTCGGGTTGGAAACATAGGGCGGCGCGGCCGCCCGTCAGGAGGGTCTCATGTCGTCATCCAAGCACGGCTTGCGTTCGGGCTGCTCGATCGCGGCGTTGACCCTCGCGGGCGCCCTGAGCGCGACCGCCGTCCACGCCCAGACCGCGTCGCCGCCGCCCGCGCCCGACAACACCGTCGAGGAGGTCATCGTCACCGGCTTCCGCGAAAGCCTGCGCAGCGCGCTGAACGTCAAGCGCCAGTCGTCCGGCGTCGTCGACGCCATCAAGGCCGAGGACATCGCCGACTTCCCCGACGCCAACCTGGCGGAATCGATCCAGCGGGTGCCCGGCGTGTCGATCACCCGGGTGGCCGGCGAAGGGCGCACGATCACCGTGCGCGGCCTGCCGCCCACCTTCACCCGCGTGCGCATCAACGGCATGGAGGCCCAGTCGACCAGCGGCGCCACCACCAGCGACCGCGGCGCGAACCTGGGCCGGGGCTTCGACTTCAACACCTTCGCCTCGGAGCTGTTCAGCGGCATCACGGTGCGCAAGACCGCCCAGGCCGAGGTCATCGAGGGCTCGCTGGGCGCCACCGTCGACCTGGAGACCGCCAAGCCCTTGGACCACAAGGGCCTGACCTTGGTGCTGGGCGCCTCGGCCGGCTACAACGACCTGTCCAAGAACGTCGATCCCAAGTTCACGGCCGTGGTCGGCAACAGCTGGGACACCGCCTGGGGCGAGTTCGGGGCCCAGGCCTCGCTGGCCTACAGCAAGCGCAAGTTCATCGAGGACCAGTGGGGCTCGGGCGGCTGGAACCCGGCCACGGTCGACGGCGGCTTCTGCACGCCCGTCGGCGTCGCCCCGCAGAATCCGGCCACCACCCCCGCCAACGGCACCGACGCCGCCAACTGCGCCACCGGCGTGCCCCGGCCGGCGGCGGGCGACCCCGTCTACGCCCAGGCCAACCGCTCGACCGTGTTCTTCCCGCGCCTGCCGCGCTACGGCCGCTTCCACCACGACCAGGAGCGCACCGGCGCCACCCTGGCCCTGCAGTGGAAGCCCAGCGAGCGCACCTCGTTCAGCTTCGACGCGCTGTATTCGGACTACGACGTCAAGCGCGAGGAGAACTGGCTGGAGGGCTTCTCGTTCGCCCGCGCCATCWGCCAGAACGGCAAGCCGCAAACCGCCGTGCGCGAGCTGGTCCTGCGCAACGCCGGGACCAGCCACACCGCCGGCGTCAACATGGGCCAGACGGTCTACGACGTCGACTACGCCCGCTTCGACGGCGTCGACATCCGCTCCGACACCCAGCACGACGAGTTCGAGAACGTCTTCCAGCAGTACACCCTGGCGGGCACGCACGAGCTGACCGACCGCCTGAAGGTCACGGGGCTGCTGGGCTATTCCAAGTCCGACTACGACCAGCCGATGACCACCACGATCATGTACCAGCGCCCGAACGCCGGCATGACCATCGACTTCCGCCAGAACCGCGACCAGCCGATCATCAAGCACGACTTCGACGTCACCGACTCGTCGCTCTACAGCTTCGCCGCGCCGAACGCCGAGGTCCGGCTGAGCCAGATCTACACCACCAACATCTACAAGACCGCCGAGCTGAACCTGGCCTGGGCCTATGACGACGCCCTGACGATCAAGGTCGGCGGGCACTATGACGAGTTCTCGTTCGACACCTCGGCCAAGCAGCGGGCGAACAACTTCCTGGTCCCGACCCTGAGCGCCGCCGAACTGAAGGCGGTCACCAAGGTGGCGTCCGGCTTCGGCGGCCACGGCATCGACGACGGCGTCTTCCCGACCGCCTGGTCGACCATCGACTACGACAAGTTCGTCGCCAGCCAGAACCTCTACAGCGAGACCGGGATGTACGCCCTGGTCCCCAACTACGGCGGCATCCGGCGCGTCGACGAGAAGGTGGCCTCGGCCTATCTGCAGGCCGACCTGAAGACCGTGATCGGCGGCCTGCCGGTGCGCGGCGACATCGGCTTCCGCATCGCCCAGACCGAGCTGGACTCGCGCGGCTACCAGATCGGCGCGACGCCGGCCCAGGTGACCGCCTCCAACAAGTACCACGACGTCCTGCCGTCGTTTAACGTCGCGGTCGACGCCACGGAAAACCTGATCCTGCGCTTCTCGGCGGCCAAGGTCGTCTCGCGGCCGGACCTCGGCTTCCTGACCCCCGGCGGCAGCCTGAACCTGACCGGGACGCCGTCGATCACCTCGGGCAATCCGGACCTGGAACCCATCCGGGCGACGACGGTCGACCTGGGCGCGGAGTGGTACTTCGCCCCGGGTGCGCTGCTGGGCGTCGGCGTCTTCTACAAGGACATCGAGACCTACGTTCAGAACCAGTCCCAGCAGATGAGCTTCCGCCAGACGGGCCTGCCGCTGTCGCTGCTGGGTTCGTCGGGCGTGGATCCGGACAACACGCCGATCACCGTGACCCGGCCGCTGAACACCCCGGGCGGCCCGCTCAAGGGCTTCGAGATCAACTACCAGCAGAACTTCACGTTCCTGCCCGGCCTGCTGCGCCACACCGGCGCGCTGATCAACTACACCTACGTCGATTCCCAGATCGACTACTTCCTGGCGGCGGGCGGGGTCACCACCAACGACCTCGTGGGCCTGTCCAAGAACGCCTACAACGCCACGCTCTTCTACGAAGACGAAAAGTTCAGCGCCCGGGTCTCGGCCTCGTACCGCGACAAGTCGATCGTCGCCCTGCCGGCCAACAACCCGCTGCAGGACCTGGAAGGCTATGACGAGAACCTGACGTTCGACCTGGCGGCCTCCTACCAGATCAACGAGAAGTTCAAGCTGTCGCTGGAGGGGCTGAACATCCTGGATCGCTTCAATCGGCAGTTCATCGACTCCGACCGCGACAGCACGTTCGTCTACACCCACACCGGGCGGCAGTGGAATCTGGGCCTGCAGTACAAGTTCTAGGCTGGGAGACCCGGAGCGCACGACCGCGCTCCGGGTCCGTCCACGTTCGGCCGCGCGCGCTGCTGCCGGAAACTGGGCCGGACGCCGCTACGTTGATCCCGGAACAATCGTCCCGGAGCCGTCCCCATGCAACTTCATCGCGGTCGCTTGGTCGACCACATCCACCTGCGCACCCAAGACCTTCCGGCCATGAAGCGGTTCTACAAGGCCGTGCTCGAGGCGGTCGGCGTGCCCGTCGTCGAGGGCAGCCACCCCGCCGGCGGCGACTACTTCTTCGCCGACGAGCTGTGGGTCGATGTCGGCGAACCGGCCACCCACGTGCACCTGGCCTTCCAGGCCTGGGACCAGCAGACCGTCGACCGCTTCCATGCGGCGGCCCTGGCCAACGGCGGGCGCGACAACGGCGCGCCGGGCTTTCGCGAATACCACCCCGGCTATTACGCCGCCTTCGCCTACGACCCGGACGGCAACAACATCGAGGCGGTGTTCCACGGCCCGGCCGACAAGTCGGCCGACAGCGTGGTGATCACCTGGGACGACGGGCCGGAGGAATAGCGCCATGTTCGTCATCCTGGGCGCCGGCGGCCACGTCGGCTCGGCCGTGGCGGACGCCCTGCTCGACGCCGGCGAGCCGGTCACCGTCGTCGTCCACCATGAAGACAAGGCCGCCGCCTGGCGCGGCAAGGGCGCCGAGGCCGCGGTCGCCGACGTCCTCGATCCGGACGGCCTGCGCGCGGTCTTCCGCCGGGGGACCCGCGCCTTCCTGCTGAACCCGCCCGCCGCCCCGTCGACCGACACCGACGTCGAGGAGCATCGCACCCTCGCCGGGATCGTGAAGGCGCTGGACGGCTCGGGCCTGGAGAAGGTGGTGGTCGAGTCGACCTACGGCGCCCAGCCCGGCCAGCGATGCGGCGACCTGAACGTCCTCTACGACTTCGAGCAGGCGCTCGCGGCCCAGCCCATCCCGGTCACCGTGCAGCGCGCGGCCTATTACATGAGCAACTGGGACGCGGTGCTCGACCAGGCCCGGCAGGGCGTGCTGCCGACGATGTTGCCGGCCGATCTGGCCTTGCCGATGGTCGCCCCGATCGACTTGGGCCGCGCGGCGGCCGATTTCCTGCGCGAACCGGTCGGCCGGGAGGGCGTCCGCTACGTGGAGGGACCGGCGCGCTATTCCCCCGCCGACGTGGCCGCCGCCTTCGCCAGGGCGGTGGGGCGGCCGGTCGAACCCAAGGTCACGCCGCGCGACCAGTGGGAGGCGGCCTATGGCGCGCTGGGCTTCTCGCAACCGGCCGCCGCGTCCTACGCCCGCATGACCCAGGTGACCACCGACAGCGTCTTCGAACCTGAAGATGCGCGTCGCGGCGAGGTGACGCTGGAGCGGTACATCCACGACCTGGTCAACGGCGCCGGCGGCTCATAGGCCGAAGGGGCGCCATCCCAGGAGGACCGCCGCGCCGGCGACGATCAGCATGATGTCGCACAGGCACGACAGCCAGAAGAACAGCGGATCGTCCCGACGATCGGCGCGCTCCCAGAGGCCGACCAGGGCCTTGTTCATGGCCATGGCGAACACCAGCCGGCCAAGGCCGCCGATCATCAGAAACAGACACGCGGCGATCAGGCCCGACTCCGTCACGGCCCTAGCGTCCCGCCGCCTCGAACGCCTCGAACTCGCGCTCCAGCCGCCACTGGGCCGTGGCCTTGCGGCTGGCCGCCAGGAACCTGTCGCAGGCCGGGCCGGCCTTGGCGCAGGCGGCCACCGGCGTGCGCGGCGAGGCCCACAGGCTGGCGCCGGACAGGAAGGCGTATTCCAGGCTGGCGCGGGCGGCGGCCTTGAGGTCGGCATAGCCCAGCCCCTGCTCGGTGACGGCGCGCAGGTACTCGTTGGTCAGGTCGATGCGCGAGACGCCCTCGTCGTCGGTGGACAGCACGAACGGCACCCCGGCCTTGCGGTAGAGGGCCAGCGGGTGGTCCGCGCCCTTCACGCCCAGGATGACGTCGTTGCTGGTCAGGTTGATCTCGACCGCGATCCGCTCGCGGGCCATGCGGGCCAGCAGCGCCTGGGCGCCGTCCTCGTAGGCGATGTCGACGCCGTGGCCGATGCGGCTGGCGCCGGCGACCTCGACCGCCTCGCGGACGTGGAAGCGCAGGTCGCGCGGCGTGACCAGGCCCAGGGTCAGCTCGCCGGCGTGCAGCGACAGCTTCACGTCCGGATACCTGGCCTTCAGGAACTGGAACATCCGCATGTGCAGGGCGTAGTCGGCCAGCGAGGTCGGATCGTCCTCGGGCGCGACGATGTTGACGCCGACGAAGCGCGGGTCGGCCTTGGCCAGGGCGAAGGCGGCCACCAGCTGGGCGAACACCACCGACGGCGACTGGATGCGCGTGCCGAACGCCTGGTAGCCCAGCACCACGGCGCAGGGGCCGGTGCGCGGCTTCTGATGCAGGCAGCCCTGGCGGCGGTCGGCCTCGGCTTCGGCGGCGTCGAACTCCTGGCCGGCCTTGGCGGTCATGGCCGGGATGGCGGGCTCCAGAACGGCATAGGCCTTGGCCATGTCGCCGTCCCAGGGCGTGTTCCGCGCCAGGTTGACCAGGTCGTACATCGCCGACGGGTTCACCGAGGTCTCGACATAGCTGACGTTGTCGCCGGCCGCGTAGTCGCGGGCCACCGCCAGCAGGGCCGGCAGGTTGCCGTCGGTCGCCGTTCCGAACCGGCCGAAGGTCGAGAAGAACTGGTCGTGGCCGGACGGCAGGGCTCCGTCGGCGCCGGGATTGTAGTTCCGCATCGACAGCGAGTTGATCGCCCGGCCGTAGAGCGCCGGATTGGTCTTGCCCAGGCCCTGGGCCGGGACCTTGCCCGGGGCGTCGCAGGGGCCGGGGGCGATGGCCGGCAGCGGGCCGGTGGTGACGCACAGCCCGCCCTCGCCCGCCCAGGCCAGGAAGTCCTCGGCATAGGCCGCGCCGGACAAATGGTTGTGCAGGTCGCCCCCCTTGGGCATGCCCCGCAGGAACAGCCGCAGCTGGGCGCGGTCCTTGACGATGGCGTCGAAGCGGGCGGCCGTGCGCGCCTCGGGCGACGGCGCGGCCTTCTGGGCCGGTTGGGCGGACGCCGCGCCCGCGGTCATAAGCAGAGCGCCCAAGGCAGCGCCCGCCAGTCGTTTCACGCCGATCATCGTCTCGCCCCGCCCATGTATTCCACTACCCCAGGGTGATCGGCATCGCCCTGCAAATCCAGCCCTCAAGATGGTCATGGCGCGGATTGTCCGCCGGGCTCACCGTCCGCGCTTCAGCGCCCGCCCGATCCTGGCCGACGACGGCCGGCCCGCGACGCCCTTCTTGGGGTTCAGGACGATCACCAGGATTTCGCCGTCGACCTTGACGTCAGCCTTGTCGCCCAGCGTCAGGTTCACGCGCTTCCAGCGGGCCAGCAGGTCGCGCCGGCCCGATCGGTCCATGTCCTCGAACGCCTCGGCCACGACGGCGGCCGCGTCGGCGATCGGCCCGGCCGTCTCGGCGGTCGCGGTGTCGACCAGGGTCACGTTCATCGGATGCTGGGCGGCCCGGGTGGCGCGGTGGCCCGACACGACCAGCGCCCGGAACAGCGCCACGAACGACAGGGTGCGCCGGCCCGAAAGCGGCTCGCCCGGTCCGGCCAGCATCACGGCCTGGCCGTCCGGCGCCTGGCGGGTGAACAGGGTGAGGCCGCCCAGCTTGCTGGCCCTCAGCACGGTGTCGCCAACGTCGTTCTTGAACACCGTGTCGCCGCGCGGCGCGGGATGGCCTTCCAGCAGCCAGACCTCGTCACGGTTCTGGAACCTGAGCAGGGCCTTGGGACCCGTGCGGTCCAGGACGAAGCTGTCGCCGCCCTCGGTCCGGAAGCGTCCGCTGGGCGCGAACATCGGCTTGGCGCGCAGGCCGACCTGGGCCTCCAGCCGCTCTTTCAGGGTCTCGGCCGCGCTCGGCGACGCCGACCCCGACGCCAGCAGCAGCATCGACGCCGCGATCCACCAAGCCTGGTGGCGGCCTGAGCGCCGAGACGTCATCGTGAACGCTGTCCCACGAACCGCGCCCCGGAAAGCCCAAGGCGTCATGAGATTGCCCGTCAACCTCGAAGGGCCAAGCTTGGCGCTTCCTCGCGGCGAAAGAATGTCACGCTTAGATCGGGTGTGGCCGGAGCTCCGCTCAGGCCACGGACGACACCGCCGCGCCGGTCTCGGGGGCCACCGACCAGTCGTGCAGCGGCAGGTTCAGCCAGGGCAGCTGGGTGGCGCCGACCGGCTTTTCCAGCAGGTCGGTGACCGCCTGGCCGGTGACGAACGGCGCTTGCTGCTCGATGCAGTGGTTCAGCTCGCGGCGCGTGCGCACGTCGGTGATCCCCTGCCAGACCTGCTTGCGGCGATAGATCGGCGCGTCGCGCATGAAGCGGTTCACCGCCGCCAGCCGGGTCGGCTCGTCCCCCTGGGGCAAGACCAGGGTGACGCTGCTGGCCAGGTCGCCGGGCAGCTCCTCGACCTGGAAGGCCGGATCGGTGACGCGCAGGTCCAGGCGGGAGAAGAACGGATCGAGCGCCCGCTTGACCTGAGACAGGGCCGAGAAGGACGGGGCGCGCGGCGTGTCGTAGATGGCGGCGGCCAGGCGGGCGCGCGAGCCTCGGGGCAGGGCCTCCAGATGCGGCAGCAGCGCGGCCCGGGCCCCGGGCTTGACGATGGTCGAGAAGCTGATCGGGAAGAACATCACCCCGACGGGCACGGCGGCCAGGGCCTCGGCGGCGGCGCCCAGGACCAGGATGTCGTCCTCGGGCCGGTCGACCTCGACGCCCGCCGCCGACAGGCCGAACGCGGAGGAGACCTGGGCCTGCCGCCAGACCGCCATGCTGCCGATGAACACCTGTCGGGGGCCGTGATAGACGCCGCGATAGCCGACCCGGGCCGGCGGACCGGCGCTGGCCTCCAGCGGCGCCAGGGCCGCCAGTTCCTCCATGGTCGGCGCGCCGTGGATCGGTCCGCCCTGGGGCACGACCGAGCTGATCTCCGTCGGCGTGATGCGGCAGACGCGCCCGGCGATCGAGCCGTCGTCCTCGCCCGCCAGCAGGGCCTTGAGCTCGGCCGCGTGAAGGCCGGCGAAACGCATGACGTCGGTCTGGTCGCCTTCGAACATCAGCAGGGCGATGTCGCCCTCGCCCTTCTCGCCGAACAGCTTGAACTGCAGGTCGCGGGCCAGGGCCTGCAGCTCGCGGGCGTCCAGCTTGGTGGCGCGCGGGTCGGCCAGGACGAACGAGAACGGGGCCACCAGTCCATAGCGGCGCGGCCACAGCCAGGTGGTCTCCAGATAGGCGCCGGCCACCTTGCCGACCAAACCGGCCATGGTGTCGTTGTCGGCGAACCGCAGTTCGTCGCCCACGAAGACCTTCAAGCACGCGATCGCTGTCATGCGGGCAGGATGCACGGGGAAGGTTAGCGGAATCCGGATGCGCGCGAGGAATTGTCCGCGACCCACTGTCGCGGAGAACGCCGGGTCTAGGTCGCTAGGCGACCTTCAGCGGCAGGCCCTGGGCCGGGGCGGCGCCGATCGGGCTGGCCATCAGGTCGCTGATCGCCGGACCCGAGACGAAGCGCAGGCCGGCGGCGCGGCAGGCTTCCAGTTCGCGGGCGTCACGCAGGCCGGTCACCCCTTGTCGAACGCCCTTCGCGCGATAGGCGCTCTGGGCCGAGGCGAACTTGGCGATCGCCTCGACGCGGATGCGCAGGTCATCGTCCGGCAACGTCAGGGTGATGCTGGTGGCCAGGTCGCCCGGCAGGGTGCCGACCGGGAAGTTCGGCTCGGTGATGTTCAGGTCGATGAAGGCGAAGTGCGGCTGCAGGAACGTGCGGATCTGGTTCAGCAGGCCCAGCGAAGGCTCGCGCGGGGTGTCGTAGATCGTCGCCCCCAGGCGCGCCTGCATGGCCATCGGATAGCGCGACAGCCGGCGCTTGTAGGCCTCTTGCGAGGCTGGGCTGGTCAGGTTCCAGAAGCTGAACGGCACGAACAGCATGCCCGCGTCGCCGGCCTTGGCGAAGGCGGCCTGGGCGTCGTTCAGGCAGTTGAGGTCGCGGGACAGCAGGGCGGCGTCCTCGGTGGGACGCGGGCCCAGCAGGTCGGACCGCAGGCCGATCACCGCGCCGACGAACGATTCCGACGGCGGATGATACAGGCCCCACCAGCCGGTGGCGGGCGGGGGCGGCGGCTTGGGCTTGTCGGGCGCCGGCGCGGGCTTGGGCTTCGTCGCGGCGGCGGCCGGCGGAGCGGCCGAGGGTGCGGCCAAGGGCGCGGATTGAGCGGCGGCCGGAGCGGGTTCGGCGGCCGGGGTCGCGGCGGGCGCGGCTTCGGCGGCGGGCGCGGCGGGCGCGCTCTGGGCCAGCTCCGTCTGGGCCAGGGCGGCGTGCAGGGCCTCGTCGACCACGGCTTCGCTGGGCGCGCTGGGGACGGCGCGGATCTCTTCGGCGGTGATCACCTGGACGTGGCCGGCCGGACCGGCATAGCCGCGGCCGGCGATCAGGCTGGCCAGCGAGGCCTGGGACAGGCTGGCGAATTGCAGGACGGCGGACTCGTCGCCCTCGAAGGTCAGCAGGCAGACCTGGCCGGCTTCACGGCCGGGGAACAGGCCCGCTTCCAGCTCGACCGCCAGGGTCTGCATCTCGACCGGATCCAGGCTTTCGGCCTTGGTGTCGGCCAGCACGAAGGCCAGCGGCGCGACGGCGCCGTAGCGGCGAGGGGCCTTCCAGCGATGCTTGAGATACAGGTCCGCGGCGGCTTCCACCTGGGACACCGGGATGTTCCGACCCGCCTCGGCGGTCCCGGCGACCAGAATTCTCAAGCACGCAATAGCCGTCATGGAGCCGGAAACTACGCGCGAAAGCTTGGCGAAATCTTTACGAGAACATAGCTAACGCCATCTTTACCTCAAAGATCAGCGTTCTTCGCAAAACCGTGACAATTGGGCGCGGGTTGGAGGGCAAGTCGCCCACCGCCCTTTCATGCCCGTCATCCTCGGACTTGTTCCGAGGATGACGATCCGGACTAGGCAAACGTTTCCTGCAGGCGGAAGTCCAGGCGCTGCTTGACCCCCGGCCAGTCGGCGTCGGTGATCGAGAACACGGCGGTGTCGCGCACGTGGCCGGTCCAGGTGATCTTGTGGTTGCGCAGCACGCCTTCGCGGTCGGCGCCCAGCTTCTCGATGGCCGCCTGGCTGCGGCTGTTGCGCTCGTCGATCATGAACTCCACCCGGATCGCGCCGGCGTCGAAGGCGTGGCCCAGCATCAGGCGCTTGGACTCCGGATTGACCGGGCCCGAACGGACGTCGGGGTGCAGGAAGGTCGAGCCGACCTCCAGACCCTTATGCAGCTTGCGGATGTTCAGATAGCTGGAGGTGCCGACCACCTTGTTGTCGCTCAGCCGGCGGATGGCGAAGCCGATCCGCTCGCCGCGCTGGGTCTCGCCCTTCAGCGCGCCCCACCAGTCGGCGAAGCCCTCGCCGCAGCCGTTGGTCGACATGATCTCCCAGCTGGCGGGATCGCAGTCGATCGCGCCCTTCAGCTCGGCGCGCAGGTCGCCGGCCATTTCGAGGGTGATCGGTTCCAGCCGCACGTAGCGGCCTTCGAGGGGGTGAATCTGGATGTTCATGCGCGGGACAATGACCTCGACCGGCGGCGCCGCGCAAGGCGGGTCCGAACGGATTGGCGCCCCTTCTTTCGGCCGTGGTGGTTCTTTGCGCTCGGGAAGACGGCGTCGAGAGTGAAGGGCGGCGCGCGCTGCTGACACATCCCGACACCCCGAATGCGCAAGTTCCGGGCGGCGGCGACGCGCGCGACCGCTTAACGACGACCTGCGGCCGCCCAAGGCCGCGACGCCGAGGGGAGAAGGCCATGATTTCGAACATCCGACGGACCCGCCTGGGGACCGCATCGCTGCTGGCCGGAGTGGCCCTGGCCGCCCCCGCTCTCGCCGACAACGTCGGGTCGTCACGCCAGTCGCTGGACGAGGCCTGGTGGACCGGACCGATCCTGGCCTCGGGCGCCTCGACCCTGCCCAAGGGCCGGGCGCTGATCGAGCCCTATCTGTACGACGCCAAGCCCTACGGCGTGCTCGACGGCGAGGGCAAGCGCCACGACGTGGCCGATTCCGACACCTTCGGCTCGCTGACCTACCTGCTGTACGGCGTCACCGACACCTTCACCGCCGGCATGATCCCCCGCTTCGGCTACGCCAAGGCCGGCGGCCGGTCGAGCTCGGGCGTCCAGCTGGGCGACCTGACCGTCCAGGGCCAGTACCGCCTGACCCAGTGGAAGGAAGGCGGCCGCACCCCGACGGTCTCGGTGCTGCTGCAGGAGACCCTGCCCACGGGCCGCTATGACAAGCTGGACAACCGCCCCAACGACGGCTTCGGCAGCGGCGCGTACGCCACCACCCTGGGGGTCAATTCCCAGACCTATTTCTGGACGCCGAACGGCCGGATCCTGCGCACCCGCCTGAACTTCGCCTACACCCGCTCGGGCCACGCCGACGTCGAGGGGGCCAGCGTCTACGGCACGCCTGTCGGCTTCGACGGCCGCGCCAAGCCGGGCGACTCGTTCATTGTCGACCTGGCCTTCGAATATAGCATCACCCGCCGGTGGGTGGCGGCGATCGACCTGGCCTATCAGCGCGACGCGGCGACCACGGTGTCCGGCGTCGACGGGGCGGGCGCGGCCTACGAGCGCCGCTCGCCGGTCAGCCAGGCCCTGATCCTGGCCCCGGCCGTCGAGTACAATTTCAGCCCCGTCCTGGGCGTGATCGCCGGCGCCCGCATCGTCCCGGCCGGCCGCAACACCACCGCCTCGGTGACCCCGGTGATCGCGGTGAACTACGTGCTGTAGGGGGCCGCGCCGAGGGTGGTGACGCCTCGCGAAGCTGACTAGGCTCGGCTGACGCGGAGGAGTTTCGAATGGCGTTCGCAATCAAGGCAGCCGCCCTTGGCCTGGCCGTGACCTTGGCCCTGTGCTCGAGCGCCGGAGCGGAGGACCCGCCCAAGGGCCTCAGCACGTTCGGCATGGACGGCAAGGTCGGGACCTACCTGGTCGGCATGCAGCTGACCGTGCGCGATCACCGCGACTTCGTGTCCGCCCACTATTTCTACGTCAAGTCGCTGACAGATATCCCGCTGACCGGCCGGATGGACGGCGACACCCTGACTCTTCGGGAGCCAGGCGGCGGCGCGTTCCGGCTGCATCTAGTCACCAACGCCTCGGCGCGCGGCCAGGCCCTGACCTTCTACAACTCGACCGGCCTAGCCGGAACCTGGACCCAGGGCGCCCGGACCCTGCCCGTCGAGATTGGTTTCTCGACCTCGTATGACGGACCGCCTCGGGCTCGGCACTACGAGGAAATCACCGACGTGTCCGACGCCGCCTTCGAAGCCCGAGCCAGCAAGTTCTTGAAGGCGGCGGTGCGCGGCGACCGCGCTGCGGCGGCCGACGCGGTGTCGTATCCGCTGCGGATCAACGGCGACCGCCCGAAGACCATCCGCAACAAGGCCGAACTGCTGGCGCAATGGAACAGCATCTTCACGCCAGGCCTTGTCGCCGCCCTTAGGGAAGCGGTTCCCCACGAAATGTTCGTCCGGCAGGGCCTGGCGATGGACGGCGACGGCGTCGTCTGGTTCGACGCCAAGGGCGCCAAGGTCATCAACGGGCGATAGCGCCGCCAACCCCGCTTGCCGTCCGCGTCAGTTCGGTGCTAGAACCATTTCAAACAAGCGTTTGACAGCACAAGAACGGGACCGGGAAACGCCATGGATTTCGAAATCTCCGCCACCCAGCGCAGCTTCCTCGACCGCGTGACCGCGTTCATGGAAGAGCACATCGTTCCCGCCGTCCCGGTCTACGAGGCCGAGATGAACGTGCTCGGGGCCGAGCGCTGGAAGGTCGTCCAGGTCGTCGAGGAACTCAAGGCCAAGGCCAAGGCCGCCGGCCTGTGGAACTTCTTCATGCCGCCTCACAGCGGCCAGGTCCATGTCGACGACACCTTCCAGTTCGAGGGCGTCCAGCTGACCAACCTCGAATACAGCCTGATCGCCGAACAGCTGGGCAAAATCGGCTTCGCGTCCGAGGTCTTCAACTGCTCGGCGCCCGACACCGGCAACATGGAAGTGCTGATGCGCTACGGCACGCTGGAGCAGAAGGAGCGCTGGCTGCGCCCGTTGATGAACGGCGAGATCCGCAGCGCCTTCCTGATGACCGAGCCGGCGGTGGCCAGTTCGGACGCCACCAACATCGAGACCCGCATCGAGCGCGACGGCGACTTCTACGTGATCAACGGCCGCAAGTGGTGGTCGTCGGGCGTGGGCGATCCGCGCTGCAAGGTCGCCATCGTGATGGGCAAGACCGACCCCGACAATGCCAGCCGCCACCAGCAGCAGAGCCAGATCCTGGTGCCGATGGACGCCCCCGGCATCGAGATCGTCCGCATGCTGCCGGTGTTCGGTTATGACGACGCCCCGCACGGCCACGCCGAGGTCATCCTCAAGGACGTGCGCGTGCCGGTCGAGGAAGGCCTGCTGCTGGGCGAGGGCCGCGGCTTCGAGATCGCCCAGGGGCGCCTGGGCCCCGGCCGCATCCACCACTGCATGCGCACCATCGGCACCGCCGAGGTGGCGCTGGAGAAGATGGTCAAGCGCCTGATGAGCCGGAAGGCCTTCGGCAAGTACATCTCCGACCACTCGGTCTGGGAGGAGCGCGTCGCCGAGGCCCGCATCAACATCGAGATGTGCCGCCTGCTGTGCCTGAAGGCCGCCGACATGATGGACAAGGCCGGCAACAAGTCGGCCCGCCTGGAGATCGCGATGATCAAGGTCGCGGCCCCGCGCCTGGCCCTGAAGATCATCGACGACGCCATCCAGGCCCACGGCGGCGGCGGCGTGACCACCGACTTCGGCCTGGCCAAGGCCTATGCCGGCATCCGCACCCTGCGCCTGGCCGACGGCCCGGACGAGGTGCACGAGCGCACCATCGCCCGCATGGAGTACGGCAAGTACGGCGACTTGGCCTACCAGCAGAAGGCCGAGCGCGAGCGGGCCCGCGAAGTGGCCGGGATCCGCTAGGGTCCGCTCTCCGCGCTGACATGATGAAGGCCTCCCGGATCGCTCCGGGAGGCCTTTCTCTTTTGCCCCCCGCTCCCACCATCCGTCATCCTCGGACTTGTTCCGAGGACCCCTGCTTCAGCCGAAAAGAAGGATGATCCGTGGGGTGGTGAGATCGCGGGCTGACCCCAATGGGTTGTCGCCCTACCCCACCAACACCTCGGCGATCTGCACCGCATTCAGCGCCGCGCCCTTGCGCAGGTTGTCGCCCGTCACGAACAGCGCCAGGCCGTGTTCGACGGTCGGGTCGGCCCGCACGCGTCCGACGAACACCGGATCCTGGCCCGTGGCCGCCAGCGGGTTGGGCGCCTCGACCAGCACCACGCCCGGCGCGCGGCCCAGCAGATCCAGCGCATCGGCCACCGAGATCGCCCGCTCGAACTCGGCGTTGATCGACAACGAATGGCCCGTGAACACCGGCACCCGCACGCAGGTGCCCGACACCGGCAGGCCCGGGATCTCCAGGATCTTGCGGGTCTCGTCGCGCAGCTTGGCCTCCTCCTCGGTGTAGCCGTCCCCGCCGAGCTTGTAGTTCAGCGGCACCACGTTGAAGGCGATCGGGGCCACCCACTTCCGGGGCGCCGGGAAGGCCACGGCGGCGCCGTCCCGCGCCAGGGCCGCGCCGCCGTCCCGCACCGCCAGAACCTGCTCGCGAAGCTCCTCGATCCCGGCCAAGCCGCCGCCGGACACCGCCTGGTAGGTGCTGACCGTCAGGCGCTTCAGGCCCGCGGCCGCGTGCAGCGGCTTCAGCGCCGGCATGGCCGCCATGGTGGTGCAGTTGGGGTTGGCGACGATGCCCTTGGGGATCGAGGCCAGGGCGTGGGGGTTCACCTCGGCCACCACCAGCGGCACGTCCGGGTCGTCGCGCCAGGCCGAGGAGTTGTCGATGACGATCGCCCCGGCCGCCGCGACCCTGGGCGCGAGCTCCCGCGAGGTGTCGCCGCCGGCCGAGAAGAACACGATGTCCAGGCCCGCATAGTCGGCGCTGGCGGCGTCCTCGACCACGATCTCCCGGCCGCCGAAATTCAGCGTCGTTCCAGCCGATCGCGCCGAGGCGAACAGGCGCAGCGAGGCCAGCGGAAAGCGCCGCTCGGCCAGCAGGGTCCGCATCATCTCGCCGACCAGGCCGGTCGCGCCGACGATGCCGACGCGAGGCGTCCTGGACAGGGGATTGGAAGGGGAAAAGGCCGGGCTCATGTCATGCGTCTCCTAAGGGTGCGGAGGCGCGGGGAGGTCTGCCGGTCTGGAAGAACGGCCCCGCGCGTCGGCGGGGCTCTGTCCGGATCGTCGCGCTCTAGACCTCGCGCACACCCGCAGACGCCCCGCGCAAGCGGGTCGGTTTGCGAATAATGGCCTTGGTCATGGCGACGGACATGGCCAAGCTCTCTAGGGGCGGACGCGGCGGATGTAAACCTTCCGACGCGCCCGCTTCAGGAGGCGGCTACTTCGGATAGGCGGACGAAGGTCCCCAGGCCCCGGCCTCGGTCGGATCCGACGCATCGATCGCCGCCACCGTCTGGCCGCCCACCGGGATCATGAAGCCCGGCGCCCGACGCGGAACCGGGCTGGCCGCCGGGGCGGCCGGGGTGCGCGGCGCGCCGACCGCCTCGCTGACGCATTGGGCGGTGTCGGTCAGGGCGTGCTGGCCCAGGCAGTAGACGTCCTCGTAGTGCGGACCCGCCACGGCCAGGCACTGGTAGAGGTTCAGCTTGGCCATCTTCATGCAGCCGGCGCTCTTCTCCTCGCTCATGATGTTGTCGAGGTCGCCGACACTGTCGTCGTCGGCCGCGCCCAGCAGCGCCAGGGCCGCCAGGGCCGCGGCCCGCACGGTCACCGGCGTGAACACCGCCCCGCCCTCGCCGCCGCCGCCGAAGCCGCCGCCCTCGCGCGGGGCGGTCGCCGCCTGGATCAGCCGGCCGGTGTCGTCTTCTCCGGGATTGAAGAAGGCGGCCGACATCGCCTTGATCCTGGCCAGACGGCCGGCGGTGTCGGAGATCGGGCCCTTGGACCAGTCCTGGCGCTGGACGTCGTAGGCCGCCTTCTTGACCGCGCGGCCGGTGATCCCCAGCGGCGCGGCGCGTTGCAGCAGGGCCGCCTGGGCCCGACCGGCGGCCGCGCCTACGCCTTCGATCTCGATGACGCTTTCGGGATCGTCCCGCAGGCGGGCGACCAGCACCTCGCGCGGGACGTCGCGCGTGGCCCGGCGGACGCCGTCGATGAACGCTTGCTCCTGCAGGGCCGCGATGGCCCCGTAGGCGATCATGCCGGCGTCCAGTTGCTCGGGCTGGTAGGCCCCGCCCTTGGTCAGGGCCTCGGCGACGCCGCCGCCGTTCTCGAACGTCGCCGAAATGGCCACGGCGCCGCGGGTGTAGGTTTCGAAGGCGCTGGCCGCGGCGACGACGTCACGGGCCAGGCTGACGCCGGGCTCACCCCGCTCCTGGCGAGCAACCGCCCCTCCAGCGGCCAGGGTGGCGGACACGGCGACGGCGGCGATGAGCGCGCTCGTCGCCCAAAGGACTGACTTTTTCATCTTGATAGCCCCAGGCTGAACCTCAGCCCCTACTAGACGTCCCTCGCGATTGAACATTCCCGAATATTCTTACCAAATCGAGCGTTATGGTTCATGTATTGGACCATTTTACTGCGCGCTTTTGTCGCGGTAAGGTATTCCACGGGCGATGAATAGGGATTCTACTGAGGAAATGTCGAGTACTCGACATTTCTACTCTGGTTAATACAGGCGCAGGGCGCGGCCGGCGTCGTCATCCTCGCGCCCTGGGCGAGGATGACGGGCACGGACGAAGGCGGACTAGTTCCCCGCCGGGACCGGTGAACTCATCGTCGCCACGGCCTGGCCGGCGGTCGGGATCATGAAGCCCGGGACCGGACGCGGCGCCGGCGCCGCGGTCGGAACCGCCGCTCCGCCCGCCGCGCCGGTGACGCACTGGGCGGTGTCGATCAGGGCGTGCTGGCCCAGGCAGAAGACGTCCTCGTAGTGCGGACCGGCCACGGCCAGGCACTGGTAGAGGTTCAGCTTGGCCATCTTCATGCAGAAGCCGCTCTTCGGCTCGTGCATGACCTTGTCCAGCCTGGCGACATCCTCGTCGCCGGCCGCGCCCAGCACCGCCAGGGCCGCCAGGGCCGAGGCCCGCACGGTCACCGGGGTGAAGGCCGCGCCGCCCTCGCCGCCGCCGCCGAAGCCGCCGCCCTCGCGCGGGGCGGTCGCCGCCTGGATCAGTCGGCCCGCATCCTCGTCGCCGGGGGCGAAGAAGGTCGCCGACATCGCCTTGACCTTGGCCAGGCGGCCGGCGCTGTCGGCGATCGTGGCCTTGGACCAGCCTTGGTGCTGGACGTCGTAGGCCGCCTGCTTGACCGCCTTGCCGGTGACGCCGAGCGGCGCGCCGCGCTTGAGCAGGGCCGCCTGGGCCCGGCGGGCCGCGGCGCCGACGCCGTCGATCTCGAGGACGCTGTCGGGATTGGTTTCCAGGCGCTGGATCAGCACCTCGGCGGGCGTCTCGCGCGCCGCCTGGCGGACGCCGTCGATGAAGGCCTGCTCCTGCAGCGCCGCGATGGCGCCGTAGGCGATCATGCCGGCTTCCAGCTGTTGGGGCTGGTAGGCCGCGCCCTTGGCCAGGGCGTCGGCGACGCCGCCGCCGCTCTCGAACGCCGCCGAGATGGTCCCCGCGCCGCGGGTGTAGGTTTCGAAGGCGCTGGCCGCGGCGACGACGTCGCGGGCCAGGCTGACGCCCGGCGCGCCGCGCTCCTGGCGAGCGACGGCCCCTCCCCCGACAAGAGAGGCGGAGATGGCGACAGCGGCGACCAGCGCGCTCGTCGCCCAGATGACGGGATATTTCATGGTGATGGCCCCAGACCGAACTTGAGGCCTATTGGGCGATCATCGCGGTTGATCACCTTCTAATGTTCGTGCCGAATGGCGCGTTAAGGTTCGTGTATTGGACCGTTTTGATCGCGCATTTTGTCGCACCTAAGCTTACGCACCAGCGGCAATGTCGACTTCACATCACTATTCGTGGAAATGTCGATGAATCGACACTTTCAACGCAAACACTACTTGTCGCGCGAAGATTGCATGCGGGTGGCGACACCCGCGCCCGTCGGCACTCAGACGTTGCTGATGACGACGTCCGAAAACCGCGAGACGTCGCCCCGCCCCGGGTTATGATCGGGCGCATGGATCTCGACCCCGACGTTTGCTACCGCGCCATCCAGACCCGCGACGCCCGCTTCGACGGCCGGCTGTTCGTGGCCGTGAAGACGACGGGCATCTACTGCCGGCCGGTGTGCCCGGCGCGCACGCCGCTGCGCCAGAACGTCACCTTCCACGCCAGCGCCGCCTCGGCCCAGGAGGCCGGCTACCGCGCCTGCCTGCGCTGCCGGCCCGAGACCTCGCCGCAGCTGGGGGCCTGGAACGGAGCGTCCAACACGGTGAGCCGCGCCCTGGCCCTGATCGAGGCGGGCGCGCTCGACTCTTCAAGTGAGGATGGGGGCGACGTCGAGACCCTGGCCGAGCGGGTGGGCGTCGGCGGGCGGCAGCTGCGGCGGCTGTTCCTGCAGCATCTGGGGGCGACGCCTGTAGGCGTGGCCCAGACCCGGCGGGTGCTGCTGGCAAAGCAGCTGATCCACGAGACCGACCTGCCGATGGGCGAGGTGGCCCTGGCCGCCGGCTTCGGCAGCGTGCGGCGCTTCAACGAGACCTTCCAGCAGCTTTACGACCGCCCGCCCGCCGCCCTGCGCCGGAGGAAGGCGCTCCCCGCGCCGGCCGGAGAAGCCATCTCCCTGACCCTGCGCTACCGCCCGCCCTACGACTGGGACGGCATGCTGGCCTTCCTGGCCATGCGCGCGATCCCGGGCGTCGAGCACGTCGACGGCAACGTCTATCGCCGGGTGATCGCCCTGGACGGCGCGGCCGGGACCATCGCCGTGACGCCGATCGGCGGCGATCGGTTGAGCGTGGCGGTGCGCTTTCCAAAGCCCTCGGCCCTGCCGCGCATCCTGGCCCGGGTGCGCGGGGTGTTCGACCTGTCGGCCGACCCGGTCGGCATCGGCGAGGTGCTGTCGCGCGATCCCGACCTGGCGCGGATGGTGCTCTTGCGGCCCGGCCTGCGGGTGCCCGGCGCCTGGGACGGCTTCGAGCTGGCGGTGCGGGCGATCCTGGGCCAGCAGATCACCGTCGTGCAGGCCCGCAAGCTGGCCGGCGACCTGGTGGCCGCGCACGGCGAGCCGCTGGCCGAGACTTCTCCCGGATTGGGGGCGGAGCCGGGCCTGACCCACGCCTTCCCGTCGGCCGAGCGCCTGGCCGCCGCCGACCTGTCCGGCATGAAGATGCCCGGCGCGCGCATCCGCTGCCTGTCGGCCATGGCGGCGGCGATCGCGGCCGATCCGAACCTGCTGGCCCCGAACGCCAGCCTGACCGAGATGGTCGCCCGCCTGCGCGCCCTGCCCGGCATCGGCGAATGGACGGCGCAGTACATCGCCATGCGCCAGCTGCGCGAGCCCGACGCCTTCCCGGCCGCCGACGTCGCCCTGATGCGCGCCCTGGCCGACGCCGACGGCGTTCGCCCGACTGCGGAAAAGCTGCTGGCGAGGGCCGAGGCCTGGCGGCCCTGGCGGGCCTACGCCGCCCTGCACCTGTGGGCCTCGCTCGCGGACGAAGGCGCGCCGCCGGTCCGGAAGGTCAAGCGTGCGGCCTGAGGTCCTGGCGCTGGAGGTGCTGGCCACCCCGATCGGCGAGATCGACGTGGTCACCGACGCGCAAGGACGGCTGCGGGTGCTGGAGTTCCACGACCAGCCCCAGCGCCTGGCCCGGGCCCTGCGCCTGCACCACCGCGGTCGGGCGGTGGAGACCGGCGCGACGGCCACGGCGGTGCGCGACGGCCTGGCGGCCTATTTCGCCGGCGAGCTGGCGGCGCTCAGAACCGTGCCCTGGGCGATCGGCGGCACGGCCTTCCAGCGGCAGGTGTGGAACGCCCTGGTCGAGATCCCGCTGGGCGAGGCGACCAGCTACGCCCGCCTGGCCGAGCGGATCGGCCGCCCCAGCGCCGTGCGCGCCGTCGGCCTGGCCAACGGCGCCAACCCGATCGCCGTCGTCGTGCCCTGCCACCGGGTGATCGGAACCGGCGGCGCCCTGACCGGCTACGGCGGCGGGATCGAACGCAAGCGCTGGCTGCTGGCGCACGAGGGCGTCCAGCCCTGATCGGCGCCGTTCGTCGCTTTCCACCGACATTTCGAAGACGCCCTGTCGAAATCGCGCCTCCCGCCGCGTCCTAGGGAGATGACCCCTCAGGAGCGCGCCATGACCATTCCCGTCCTCGAAGCCCGGACCCTGCTGAACGGCCTGGTGATGGGCGAGTCGCCGCGCTGGTGGAACGGGCGGCTGTGGATCTGCGACTGGGGCGCGCGGGAGCTGGTGACGGTCGACATGGCCGGCTGTCGCGAGACGATCGTGCCGGTCGACGCCCTGCCGTTCTGCATAGATCCCCTGCCCGACGGCCGGCTGCTGGTCAGCGCGGCGGGCCAGGTGTCGTACATGGCCCCGCATCGCCAGTTGAAGCCCTATGCCGACCTGTCGAACCTGTCCGACAAGCCCTGGAACGAGATCGTGGTCCACAATCGGGGCCACGCCTACGTCAACAACATCGGTTTCGACTTCCCGCACGGCGAGGTGACCACCGGGATCATCGCCCTGGTCACGCCGAACGGCGCGCCGCGCCAGGTCGCCGACGGGCTCGAGTTTCCCAACGGCATGACGATCACGCCCGACGGCAAGACCCTGATCGTGGCGGAGTCCTACGGCCAGCGCCTGACCGCTTTCGACATCGCGGCCGACGGCGGCCTGGCGAACCGGCGGGTCTGGGCGGAGGTCGACGGCCATCCCGACGGGATCTGCCTCGATGCCGAAGGGGCGGTCTGGTACGCCTGCGTGCCGGGGCGCTGCTGCGTGCGGGTCGCCGAGGGCGGACGGGTGCTGGCCCGGGTCGAGGTCGATCGCGGCTGCTTTTCCTGCGCCCTGGGCGGGCCGGACGGGAGCACCCTGTTCATCGTCGCCGCCGACTGGCGGGGGCCGGAAGGCATGGCCCAGCCGTCGCCGAGCGGCGTGGTGCTGACCGTCCAGGCTCCCGCGCCCGCCGCGCCGCGCGCCTAGGCCGCCACACCCCGCGTTGCCACGCTCCGCCCAGCCCGTAAGATGGCGGCGTCCCGCGGAACCCCGAGCGTCATGCAGCTGTCCCTTCCGACCACCACCTCCGTGCGCTGGCTGAGCTGGCTGCGGCGGCGGATCCGGTCCAGCGAGCTGTGGCTGATCGCGGTGGCCATCCTGATCGGCGCCGGGGCCGGAGCCCTGGCGGTGCTGCAGGCCAAGCTGGCCCACGGCCTGCAGGTGCTGCTGTTCGCCATCGACATGGACGCGCGGCTCAGCGCCCAGAGCGTGATCGCCCCATGGCGGCTGCTGGCCATCCCGATCGGCGGCCTGGTACTGGGCGTGGCCACCTGGGCCTGGCTGAAATATCGCCCCAAGCCCGCCGTCGACCCGGTCGAGGCCAACGCCCTGCACGGCGGCCACCTGTCGATCCGCGACAGCACCTTCATCTGCGGCCAGACCCTGCTGTCGAACGGGGTCGGCGCCTCGGTCGGGCTGGAGGCCGCCTACGCCCAGGCCGGGGCGGCCATCGCCTCGTTCGCCGGCCAGCGGCTGAACCTGCGCCGGGCCGACATGCGCACCCTGGTCGGAGCCGGAGCCGGGGCGGCCATCGCCGCCGCGTTCGGCGCGCCGCTGACCGGCGCCTTCTACGCGTTCGAGATCGTCATCGGGGCCTATACCGTCGCCAACCTGGCGCCCGTGGCCGCCGCCGCCCTGGCCGCGGTGCTGGTGGCCGGACGGATGGGCGGCCTGCCCTATCTGCTGAAGACCTCGACCCCGGCCGTGCAGTCCTGGTTCGACTACGGCCTCTACGCCCTGCTGGGCGTGGTCTGCGCGTTCGCCGGCATCGCCCTGATGCGGCTGGTCGCCTCGGCCGAGGGGCTGGTCGGCAAGACCAAGCTGCCCAAGACCTTCCGGCCGATGGTCGGCGGGCTGGGGCTGGCGGCCATGGCCCTGATCACCCCCCAGACTTTGTCGGCCGGCCACGGCGCGGTGCACGTCAATCTGACGGCGGACCTGAGCCTGCGGATGCTGGTGGTTCTGCTGGCCATGAAGGCCCTGGCCAGCGTCGTGTCGCTGAGCTTCGGCTTCCGGGGCGGGTTGTTCTTCGCCTCGCTGTTCCTGGGCGTGCTGGTGGGCCAGATCTTCGCGGCCCTGACGGTGTTCGTGCCCTGGCTGCCGTCGCTGGACCCGACGGTGGCGGCCCTGGTCGGGCTGGGCGCGTTCGGCGTGGCCGTGGTCGGCGGCCCCTTCACCATGTCGTTCCTGGTGCTGGAGGCGACCGGCGACTTCACGGTGGCCGCCGCGGCACTGGTGGCCTCGCTGATCGCCAGCGCCATCGTGCGCGAGACCTTCGGCTACTCGTTCTCGACCTGGCGGCTGCACCTGCGCGGCGAGACCATCCGCAGCGCCCACGACGTCAGCTGGATGCGCCCCCTGACCGCCGGGCGGATGATGCGCAAGGACGCCAAGACCATCCCCGCCGAGGCCACCCTGGCCGAGTTCCGCCGCCGCTATCCGCTGGGCTCGACCAAGCGGGTGGTGGCCCTGGACGCCACGGGCCGCTACGCCGGCATCGTCCGCACGGCCCTGGCCTACGCCCATCCCGACGACAGCGAGCTGCCCGTGGCCACGCTGGTGCTCTACGCCGACACCGCCCTGTCGCCCGACGAGTCGATCAAGGACGTCATGCGCGCCTTCGACCACACCCAGGCCGACGAACTGGCGGTGATCGACGCCAACCGGGAGGTGATCGGGATCCTGTCGGAGGCCTACGCGACGCGGCGCTACGCCGAGGAGCTGGACAAGGCGCGGCGCGAGCTGACGGGGGAAGCGGGGTAGCGTCACGAACCTTCTCCCAGAGGGAGAAGGAGGGGCCCGCGCCTAAGGCGTGGGAGGATGAGGGGTTAAGTAAATCGGGTTGCCGATCAGCAGCAGCCGTCCCTGGGCGTCGCGCAGGTTCAGCCGCACCCAGGTGGCCTTGTCGCCCATCTTCACCGTGAAGGCGCCGGTCGGGCTCACCGTCACGGCCAGTTTGGCGCCGTCGCGGATCACCTCGAGGCCCGACATCTCGCCGCCGGCCAGGGACGCCGTGAAGGCCACCGCCTCGCCCGGCTTCGCGGTCAGGACGCCGCCCATCACCGCCTGGCCGGACTTGGCGCGGGCGGTCAGGTCCAGCGTGCGGTCCTTGGTCCCGTCCAGGTCGATGAACACCCGGCCCGCACGAACGCCCGCCAGGACACCGGCCGTCGACAGTTCCTCGGCGTGGATCACCGTGGTCGGGCGACCGACGGCGCCGGGGGTTTCGGGGGGCAGGCCGGCGTCGTGGTTGTCGCTGCCGCCGACGGCGGTGATGCGGTGGCCGGCGTTCAGCTGGGCCTCCCAGAAGGGCACTCCGAACAGCGGCCCCTCGGCCCCGCCGCCCTGGGCGCGCTGCGAGCCGCCGTTGGCGACCTCGATCGACTGCACCTGGTCATAGTCCGTGTCCGGAACGGTCCAGCCGCAGCCCATGCACATCTCGCCCGACGGCGAGCTGGGGTGGTTGATCGAGAACACCCCGCCGGCCGCCGCCACCGCGTCCTGCAGGGCCTTGATCGTCGGCACGCTGGGATCGCCCAGGCGGAAGTCGATGAAGGCCGTGGGGCCAAAGACGTTGGCGTGGCCCTGGAAGGTGGTGACCTCGCGGCCGGGGATCAGCAGCAGCTGGTCGAAGGCCGGCTGCAGCTCGGCCATCGCCTCGTAGTGGCTGGTGGTGTTGTGGTCGGTGATGGCGATGAAATCCAGGCCGCGGGCCTGGGCCGCCTCGACGGTGCGATAGACCGGACACGGCGCGCGGACGCCGGACTGCGCCAGGCACGAGCCGTCGCTGTGGGCGGTGTGCATGTGCAGGTCGCCGCGATACCAGCCGGGCGCGGCCTTCAGTGGCGCGGGCGCGAAGCTGGTTGTTACGGGGCCGCGCTCGAAGGTGATCCTGGCCTCGTAGGCGGCGCTGGAGCCGGGCCTCGCGTTGGGCACGCCCAGCAGCAGGGTCCAGCGGCCGGCCGGCAGCGGGCCGGGCAGGTAGCTGGGGGTGGCGTCCTCGGTCGAGAGCGTGAAGCGCTTCTTGTTGCCGCCGCTCCAGCCACGGAACCGCACCGGGTCCAGCAGGCCCAGGTCGACGACGGTCTTCTGGTCGCGGGCGTAGTCGACCTCGACGGTCAGGCGGGTGACGCCGTCGGGCACGTCGAAGGTCACGGGCTTATAGGTCTGGTGGTCGGCGCCCAGCACCTGTCCGGTCAGGACCAGGTCGGGCTTGGCGGTTTGCGCCCAGGCCGGGGCCGCGAGGAAGAGGAAGATCAGCGCCAGCCAACGGACCATGTTCGGCTCCCTAAAAAGGCGGGCGACCGGTGCAAACCGGCCGCCCTAGTCGCGGGGAATTCAGGGGAAGAATCGACCACATCCGTCTCCCCGGCGAAGGCCGGGGCCCAGGTGAAACCCACGAGAGGCTCCTGATGAATCTGGATCCCGGCCTTCGCCGGGAAGACGGCGGTGGAGTGGTTCAAGGCGAAATGTGAAGCTTAGAAGCGGTACATCAGCGCCGCGCGGAACGAGCGGCCGAACTCGGGCCGGCCGATGCCGTACAGGGCCCCGGCCTCGCCGCTGATGATCTGGCCGGCGCGCGGATTGCCCTCGGTCAGGCCCAGCTCGTCGAACAGGTTGTTGCCGTAGGCGTAGACCGTCAGCGCGTCGGTGATGTTGTAGCGGACCGTCGCGTTGACCAGGGTGTAGGCCGGCAGCTTGGAGCTGTTGGCGGCGTCCGAATAACGGTCGTCGTAGCGCTCGACGCTGGCTTCCAGCCGCAGCTTGCTGTCGATCAGGTTCAGGCCCGGGGTCAGGCGGAACGAGGTCTTGGGCACGCGGATCAGCTGGTTGCCCGTGAAGTCCCGGGTGCGGCTGGCCGTGGCCGCCGGCGGCTTGACCTGGCAGGTCGGGTCGGACGCGGCGACCGTGCAGGCCTCCTCGAACTTGTAGTCGCCGAACTCGGGGTTCTGCAGCGTGGCGTTGAAGCGCAGGTCGAACCACGAGACCGGCCGCACCACGCCTTCCAGTTCCAGGCCCAGGGTCTTGGTGTCGGTGACGCTGGTCTGGCTGACATAGGCGCCGGTGGTCGGGTTGAACACCAGGCTGCCGAAGCCGAGGTTGTCGTAGGTGGTCTGGAAGGCCGTGGCGTAGAGCTCGATCTTCGGGGTCACCCATTTGAAGCCCAACTCCGACAGATCCATGGTCTGGACCGTGCCCGTCGAGTTGGTGGCGTTGGTGATGTAGTCGCCCAGCGACGGCAGGCGGAAGGCCGAGGTGAAGCGGCCGAACATGCCCATCTCGCCGGTGAACTTGTAGTCGACGCCGACGGTCCAGCCGGCGTGGTCGAACTTGCGGTCCAGGCGGTCATAGACGCCCGTGCCGGCCAGCACGGTGTCGTCGGCCGGGGTCGGCGACTGGCCGAGGTTCTTGGTCGCGGACCGCTCGCTGCGGCCTTCGAACTCGATCTTCTCCCAGCGCACGCCGGCGTCGATGCGCAGCTTGGGCGTGATGCTCCACTCGTCGGTCAGGTACAGGGCGACGGTGTTGGACTTGCCGTCGCCGTTGGCGAACTCGGCGCCGTAACGGCTGATGCCGTTCTCGGTGAAGCTGTAGAGCGCCTTGCCGGCGGCGTCGACGGCCACAAGGTCCAGGCGTCGGGCGTTGCTGCGCACGTCCAGCAGGGCGTTGGCCGAGTAGCGGTTGAAGGCCTCTTCCACGTGGGCGGTGTAGACGCCGAAGGCGACGTCGTGGCTCTGGTCGCCGAACTGGAACTTGTGGGTGACGCGGGCGTCGTTGATCAGCTCGTCCAGCGGCACCGAGACGTAGCGCAGCGACCCGTCGATCACGAGACCGTTGCCGTTCTGGCCGGCGCCGGCGGTCTGGAAGACCTGGTCCGGCGTGGTGCTGTAGCGCAGCTGCAGACCGACGGCGCCGGGAATGACCTGGCCCAGGTTGGCGGCGTTGTTGTTGGCCTTCAGGAAGTCGGCCTGCACCTGGGCCATGCGCGCCGTTCCTAGCACCGGGGTGTTGGGGAACAGGCCGATGCGCTTGGACTCCGAGGTGCGGTAGCGCAGCGTGTCCGAGAAATGCCAGCCGTCGAAAGGCTCGTACTTGAAGATCGCCGTGGCCTGGGTCAGCTCGACCTCGGTGCCGCGCGTCAGGTCCCAGTCGAACGGACCGGTCGGGCCGCGCAGGGTCAGGTGGGCGGTTTCCGGGCCGGCCAGGGTGCCGGTCAGCGGGTCGAAGCCGGGAGCGGCGCTGGGGTCGCCGGCGGCGTTGAACTTCAGCGGCACGCCCGCGAACAGGATGACGTTGTCGTCCAGGTTTTTCAGGTTGAACTCGATGCTGCCGCGCTCGAACTCGCGGCCGGCCTCGACGCGCCACTGATAACCCTTGTTGGCCGTGAAGCCCGGGTCGCGGATGCCGTCTTCCTCGCGCCAGAAGCCGCCGACCGAGGCGTGCCAGCCGGCCGCCAGCGGGCCGCCGTAGAACAGGTCGACGCGCTTGGTGCCGTAGTCGCTGATCTGGACCTTGGCCAGGCCTTCCGGCGTGTCGCCGCCCTTGCGGGTGATGAAGTTGACCGTGCCGCCGGGGGCGTAGGAGGCGAAGATCGACGAGGGACCGCCGCGCACCACTTCGATGCGGTCGATGGTCTCGTCCAGGCGGAACGACTGGTCGGCGTTCAGATAGCCCAGGCCGCCGTCATGCTGGATCGGCGCGCCGTCTTCCTGCAGGGCGATGGCCGAATAGCCCTCCTGCGGGATGCCGCGAGCGCGGATGTTGGCGCTGGCCTCGCCGCCCGAGGCCTCGACCCAGAAACCGGGCACGGCCTTCAGCGCGTCGGCCACGCCCATCGGCGAGCGCAGGCGCAGCGACTCGGCGCTCATGGTGGTGACCGCGTAGCTGGTCTCCAGCCGGGTGCGGGCGTCCGAGCCGGCGCGCGAGGTGACGATGATCTCGCCGACCATGTCAGCCGCCGGCTCACCGGCCAAAGGGGCCGAGCCCTTCTGGCGCAGGGTGATGACCTGGGCGTTGGCCGAGGCGATCTCCAGCTCGCCGCCGTCGATCAGCCGGCGCAGGGCCTCCTCGCGGCCGTAGGCGCCCTTCAGCCCCGCGGTCCGGTGGCGGGCGGCGACGTCGTAGGGGAACATCAGCTGCACGCCGGCCTGGCGCGAGAAGGCGTTCAGGGCGGCGGCGGTGTCGCCGGCCGGAATGTCGAAGGTCACGCGCGCGGCGGCTTGAGCCTGGGCGGCGGCCGGGACGATGGAAACCAGGGCCGTGGTGGCCAGCAATGCGCATGCGCCGATGCGCAGGCCCAAGGTCTTGATCATAGGAGAGCCCCCTTGTCGTTGGATCGCCGTGATCGGCGTCTCGAACGGCAAGACGGGGGAGCGGGGCAAAACCCCTATCGAGATTTAAGAAGAATTCGCGACGGCCCGTCCTCGACGATCCGTACACCGAAGGTCGTGCGCAGGGCGTCCAGGAAGCTGTCGGGATCGCCGGTCAGGAAGCGTCCGCCCAGGCGCAGGGCCCCGGCCTTGTCGTCGCCGATCACCAGCTTGCGGGTCAGATAGCGATTGTATTCCTCGACGGCGACCGACAGGGCCTGGCCCTCGAAGACGATTTCGCCGCGCCGCCAGGCCTGGACCACCTGGACCTCGGCCTCGGGGGTGGCGACCACGTCGATGTGGTGGGCGGTGATCTCCAGCGCCTGGCGGGCGTCGGCCGGTCCGGTGACCTGGGCCTGGGCCGCGCCCGAGGCGGTCCGCACCGCCGCCTGGCCGGCCAGCACGATCAGGTCCAGCCCCGCGGGCCGCAGGCGGGCGTTGAACTGGCCGGCGGCCAAGCGGGCCAAACCCTGGGACGTGAACAGCTCGAACGGCCGCAGGCTGTCGTGGACGACCATCAGCGCCGCCTCGCCGCGCGACAGCCACAGCCGCCGCCGCTTGCGGTCGAACCGCCAGAAGACCTCGGTGTCGGTGTTCAGCTCGACCGAGCTGCCGTCGGGCAGGGCCAGGGTCCGGCGCTCGCCCACCCCGGTGACCACGCGGTCGCGCAGCAGCACGTCGCGGCCCAGCCAGGCGCCGCCGACCAGGCTCGCCGCCAGGGCCGCGCCGCCGCCGGCCAGCCAGGTCCGGCGACTGGGCCTGGGAGTCGTCTGGTCGTCGGCGTCACGCAGGGCGTCGAGGCGCGTCCAGGCGCTGGCCACCTCGGCGAAGGCCGCCGCGCGGCGAGGATCGGCCTCGCGCCAGGCGTCCAGGTCCTGTTCGGAAGCACGACCGGCGTCGAGACGCGCCAGCCACAGCGAGGCCTCGGCGATCAGCGCGTCTCTGTCTTGATCGCCCGGTTGCGCCATGAACTCGATCGTTTCTCGATACTGCGGCCATCGCCCGTGGCCAGGGCCTTGGTCAAGAGCTTGAGGCCCTTCGCAAGGTGTTTCTCGACTGTAGAGACGGACAAGTTCAACCTAACCGCTATCTGTCCAGGCGACAGGCCGTGCATTTTTCGCAAGGTCAGCACTTTTCGGCACTGGACGGGCAGGCGTTCCAGCGCCGCCAGCACCATGTCCAGCTCCTGACGGGCGCTGGTCACCGCATAGGCGTCCGGCGCCGGGTCGGGCAGAGCGTCCATCTCCAGCACCCCGATCTGACGGATGCCCACCACCTTGGCGCGGCGGAAACGTTCGAAGGCCAGGTTGCGGATGATGGTCATCACGAACCGCTCGGGAGCCTCCAGCCGCCGCCACTCGGCCACGCCCAGCACCTTGGCGTAGGCTTCCTGCACCAGGTCCTCGGCATCGCCCTCGTCGCCGACCAGCTTGCGGGCGTAGGCGCGGTAGTTGCCGGCGTAGGGCAGCACGCTGGCGGCGAACCAGCGGTCGATGTCACGAAGCCAAGCCATGGAAGACGTCCCGCCCCCTCATCGCGCGCCAGGGTCATGAAGCGCTGCACTAGCCGCATCGTGTGTCGGTTTGCTGACAGGCCGTCGCCAACTGCGGGGGAGCCCGTCGCGCCGCGGGGCGTTTGAGCACCATCGCAGTTTCAAGGTGGCGTCATGACCAGCAGCTTCAACTTCCGGCGGGACCTGATCACCCGGCCGATCCTGCAATGGGCGCGTGGCGTGATGCCCGCCCTGTCGCAGACCGAGCGCGAGGCCATCGACGCCGGCGACACCTGGTGGGACGCGGCCCTGTTCACCGGCGATCCGGACTGGAACGAGCTGCTGGCCTTCCCGGCCGCCAAGCTGCGGCCCGACGAGCAGGCCTTCATCGACGGACCGGTCAACACCCTGTGCGCCATGGTCAACGACTGGCAGATGACCTGGGAGACCCGTGACCTGTCGCCGGAGACCTGGGCCTATCTGAAGAGCCAGAAGTTCTTCGGCATGATCATCCCCAAGGAATATGGCGGCCTGGGCTTTTCTGCCTACGGCCACGCCGAGATCGTCCGCAAGATCGCCACCCGCTCGGCTTCGGCGGCGGTGACGGCGATGGTGCCCAACTCGCTCGGCCCGGGCGAGCTGATCATGAAGTTCGGCACCCAGGCCCAGCGCGATGAGTGGCTGCCGCGCCTGGCCGACGGGCGCGAGGTCCCCGCCTTCGGCCTGACCAGCCCCGAGGCCGGCTCGGACGCCGGCGCCATGGTCGACGAGGGCGTGGTCTGTCGCGGCACGTGGAAAGGCCAGGACGTCCTGGGCATCCGGCTGAACTGGCACAAGCGCTACATCACCCTGGGCCCGGTCTGCACGGTGCTGGGCCTGGCGTTCAAGCTGAAGGACCCTGATCACCTGCTGGGCGACGTCGAGGACATCGGCATCACCTGCGCCCTGGTTCCCACCGACACGGACGGGGTAGAGATCGGCCGCCGCCACCTGCCCGCCTTCCAGACGTTCCAGAACGGCCCCAACTGGGGCAAGGACGTCTTCATCCCCATGGACCTGGTGATCGGCGGCGCCGAGCGCGTGGGCCAGGGCTGGATGATGCTGATGACCGCCCTGGCGGCCGGGCGCGGCATCTCGCTGCCGGCCATGTCGGGCGCGGCGGCGGCGTTCAGCGCCATGACGACCGGCGCCTACGCCCGCATCCGCAGCCAGTTCCACGTGCCGATCGGCAAGTTCGAGGGCGTGCAGGAGCGCCTGGCGCGCATCGCCGGCAACGCCTACCTGCTGGACGGCGCGCGCCGCCTGACCTGCACGGGCCTGGACCTGGGCCACCATCCGTCGGTGATCTCGGCCCTGCTGAAGTCGGGGGCCACCGAGCGGATGCGCGTGGTGATCAACGACGCCATGGACGTGCACGGCGGCAAGGCGGTGATCGAGGGGCCGCGCAACTACATGGGCTCGCAATACCGGGCCATCCCGGTCGGCATCACCGTCGAGGGCGCCAACATCCTGACCCGCAGCCTGATGGTGTTCGGCCAGGGCGCGATCCGGGCCCATCCGTTCATGCTGCAGGAGATCCTGGCCATCGGCGAGGCGGACCGCGCCAAGGGCCTGGCCGAGTTCGACGCGGTGTTCTGGAAACACGTGGCCCACGCGGTGCGCACGGGCCTGCGGGCCTGGGGCCGCAGTTGGACCGACGGCGCCTTCGCTCCCGCGCCGGACGCCGGCCGCGCCTCCAAGTTCTATCGCAAGATGGGCCGCTACAGCGCCGCCTTCGCGCTGACCTCCGACATCGCCCTGCTGACCCTGGGCGGCGCGCTGAAGCGCAAGGAGATGCTATCGGGCCGGCTGGGCGACATCCTGGCCGAGCTCTATTTCCTGTCGGGCGCCCTGAAGCGCTGGGAGGACGAGGGCCGCCAGGACGCCGACTTCCCGCTGCTGCAATGGTGCATGGATACGGGCTTCGCCACCATCGAGCAGCGCTTCGACGAGGTGTTCGCCAACCTGCCCAACCAGCTCGCGGGCTGGCTGCTGCGCGCGGCGATCCTGCCGCTGGGACCGCGCCGCCGGGGCCCGTCGGACAAGGTCACCACCGCCTGCGCCGAGCTGCTGCTGGCGCCGTCCGAGACCCGCGACCGGCTGATCGAGAACGTCTATGTCGGCGGCAAGGACGAGGCGGTCGGCCAGCTGATCGACGCCTTCGAACGCGTGGTCGCCACCCAGCCGATCCACGACCGCCTGCGCGCCCAGAAGATCCGCCACTGGAAGGACGGGGTCGAGGGCGGCTGGGTCACGGCCGACGAGATCGCCGCGCTTGAGGCCGCCGACAAGGCCGTGGCGGCGGTGATCGAGGTCGACGACTTCGCGCATGACGGGTTGGCGATGCGGGCGGCGTCGGAGGCGCGGCTGGCGAAGCGTCCGATCTGGACCGACGGCGTGACGCAGCGGCCTGAGCTCGATGTCGAGGAGCAACGGACGTTCGGCGGCGTGACGCTGTAATCTTGAACCCTCTCCCTGAGGGAGAGGGCGGGGCCCGCCGCGTAGCGGTGGGAGGGTGAGGGGTTACACCCTCACCGTTTTCACTCAAACGCCCTGCCGGCACGCCGGTTGACGTCTTACCCCATCACCCTCCCAAGCTTCGCTTGGGCCCCTCCCTCTCCCCATGGAGAGGGTTTCCAAATGCAGGCTTGATTTATAATATAATTGCAGCGACCTTCCCGCCGCCTCCTCGACGAGGCGCGTAACGTCGGAAGGAAACGTCATGCGGGGCAAACGCCGCTTCACCCTGGTCGCCATGGCCAGCCTGATCAGCCTCGCCACGGCCCAGGCCGAGCCGACGAAGCCCCCGATCTACCTCGGCGTCGACATCTCCTACGCCAACGAGATGGACGACTGCGGCGCGGTCTACAAATCCGGCGGTACGAGCGTCGACCAGTTCAAGTTCTTCAAGTCGGCCGGCGCCAACGTGGCGCGGATCCGCATCTGGAACGATCCGGACTGGACGAAGTATTCCAACCTGGCCGACGTCAAGCGCAGCATCCGCCGGGCCAAGCAGGCCGGGATGCAGGTGCTTCTGGACTTCCACTATTCCGACGATTGGGCCGACGGCGACAAGCAGATCGCCCCCAAGGCCTGGGCCAAGCTCTCCACGCCCGACCAGGCCAAGGCGCTGTACGCCTTCACCCACGACACCCTGACCGAGCTGAACCGCGAGGGCCTGACGCCCGAGCTGGTCCAGGTGGGCAACGAGACCAACGGCGAGATCGTCTCCAGCCTGGCCAAGGCCAAGGAGCCGATCAACTGGGACCGCAACGCCCTGCTGTTCAACGCCGGCATCAAGGCGGTGCGCGACGTCAGCCGCGAGACCGGGACCAAGCCCCGGCTGATGCTGCACATCGCCCAGCCCGAGAACGCCGAGCCCTGGTTCGAGGCCGCGGCCAAGGCGGGCGTCACCGACTACGACATCATCGGCCTCAGCTACTACAGCAAGTGGTCCAAGCGCTCGATGGCCCAGTTGGGCCAGACCATCAACCGCCTGCGCAACACCTATGCGGCCGACGTCCTGGTGGTCGAGACGGCCTATCCGTTCACGACGGAGAACGCCGACAGCTCGCCCAACCTGCTGGGCGAGGACTCGCTGATCGCCGGCTATCCGGCCACCCCGGCCGGCCAGGAGAAGTACCTGGTCGACCTGACCCAGCTGGTGCTGAACAACGGCGGCACGGGCGTCTTCTACTGGGAGCCGGCCTGGGTCTCGACCAAGACCTGCGGCACCCGCTGGGGCAAGGGCTCCAACTGGGAGAACGCCGCGGTGTTCGACTACAAGGGCGCCGCCCTGGACAGCGCCGAGGGTTGGCTGAAGCACAGCTACGTCCTGCCGGTCGAGGTGACGTTCAAGACCAAGGTCTCGGGCGACACCGCCTTCATCGACGGCGACTTCCTGGGCGGCGTCGGGCCCCGCCCGATGGTCCGCGAAGGCGACGCCTTCGTCTACCGCACCCGCCTGGCGCCCGGGACCTCGGTGACCGTGGCCACGGCCGCGACCGCTCCGGCGGTGGCCGGCGCATCGGCGGTGACGGCGACCGTCGGGCAGCGGGCCAGCGTGGTGAAGGTGGGGGAGTAAGATAAAATCCGCTCATCCCGGCGAATGCCGGGACCCAGATCCCATAGCGGTGTGGCGGATTGGAATAGCTCAGAGCTTTTTGGCGTCAGCCGCAAAGCCATTCCATCTGGGTCCCGGCATTCGCCGGGATGAGCGGATCATTTTAGCCCTCACCTATACTCCAGGCTCGGATACCAATCCCCGCCGCGCCCCTCCGGCGTCATGTCCAGGAAGTTCCACAGCGGCACCAGGTCTGGCGCGCCGCGCGGGTCCTGGCCGGGGTCGGCGCTGTCGCCGGTCATTTCGCCGGACCAGAAGTGGCGGATCGTCCCGTCCTGGCGGGTGAAGACGTTGTAGGCCGGGATCTCGTCGCCGTTCGGCAGCAGGCCGAAATAGTCGCGGGAGTACTCGCCGTTCAGGTCGGTGTAGAGCCGCAGGTTGCGCCAGCCGCGCTCCTTCTTGAAAGCGACCAGGCGCTCGATCGGCGAGCGGGCCACCACCGCCAGCGACATCTTCTGGTCGAGGTCCGCCGCGTTGGCGTCCAGCGGTCCCAGCAGCGCCGTGCACATCGGGCAGGGCCGCTCGCGCTGCGGGCCGAACATGAAGCTGTAGACGCCGAGGGTCTGCTTGTCACGGAACAGGCCGGCGAAGTCGACGGGCCCTTCCTCGCCCTCGAACCGGTAGTCGCCGCGAACCTCGCCGCCCGGCGGCAGGGCGCGSCGCTGCTCGGCCACGCGCTCGAGGTGGCGACGCAGTTCCAGCTCCTCGGCCAGCAGGGCCGTGCGGGCGGCGCGGTATTCGGGGCTCTCGCCCGGAAACCGCACCGGGCTTCGGGCGGCCAGCTCGGCGGCGGGGGTGAGGGTCGTACGGGCGTCCATGGTCGGGTCTCCGTGTCCGGCCACAGCATAACCCGCGAGCGGCCCAAGTGGTCCCCGCGCCACACCAAGACCGTGAATTGACACCGCTATCCATGGCCAGGCTTGTCATGTGTGATTGATATGATAAATAGCGCTTCCCAGCTGGCGCTCGACGTCGGCGGGGAGCGTTCGTCAGAAGCGCATCGGCGCGGCCACCGCGCCCACCTGTATCGGCGGTCTTTCAGCGCCGGCCACACCAGTCCGCATCACAACATGAGCAGCGGTGTCTTAAGAACGCCGCGCCGTCGTCCTTTGGGGGAACCATGATGTCTCACTACAAGCTTCTTTCCGCCGTCAGCGGCCTGGCCCTGATGGCCGCCGCCGGCGCCCACGCGCAAACCGCGCCCGCCCCGGCTTCCGACTCCGCCCAGGTCGACGAAGTCGTCGTCACCGGCGTGCGCAAGAGCCTGCGCGAGGCCCTGGACGTGAAGCGCGGTTCCGACAAGGTCGTCGAAGCCATCTCGGCCAAGGACATCGGCGTCCTGCCCGACGTCACCATCGCCGAATCGATCGCCCGCCTGCCCGGCGTCAACGCCACCCGCGACCGCGGCAACGACAGCCAGGCCGTCGTGCGCGGCCTGGGCGCCCGCCTGGTGCTGGGCCTGGTCAACGGCCGCGAAGTCGCCTCGTCCGAGCCCGACCGCAACGTCCGTTGGGAAATCTACCCGTCGGAAGTCGTCTCGGGCGTCCAGGTCTACAAGTCGCAGTCGGCCGACCTGATCGCCGGCGGCGTGGCCGCGACCATCAACATCGATACGATCGCCCCGCTCGACTACAAGGGCCCCGAATTCGTGCTCCGCGCCGGCCCGGTCTTCTATGACGGCGGCAAGGACATCCCGAACTACGACACCACCGGCTACCGCGCCTCGGGCTCGTGGGTCCACAAGATCAACGACGACCTGGCCTTCGTGCTGGGCCTGACCAGCCAGCGCCAGAAGAACGGCTACGGCTCGTTCACCGGCTGGGGCTACAACGACTCCGCCGCCCGCCCGCCCGCCGGCGCCAGCGACTACAGCAGCGACCTGAACGGCGACGGCAAGCTGGACGCCACCCCGTGGGGCGCCCAGATGTCGGCCAGCCGCATCGACCAGAAGCGCACCGGCGTCTCGGGCGGCCTGCAATACAAGCCCAGCGACAACTTCGAACTGAAGGCCGACGCCCTCTATTCGAAGATCGAGATCACCGAGGTCCAGGACCAGACCGTCTGGGGCGCCAACAACTGGGGCAACTGGAACCGCGGCGACGGCACCAACCTCGGCTGGAACGACGCCGACTATCACGCGGCCGGCGCCTCGTTCACCCTGGTCAACAACACCGTGGTGGCCGCCACCCTGCCCTTCAGCTCGGTGCAGACCGTGCTGGCCAAATACTCCGAGGACAAGGACCTGTTCGCCGGCGGCCTGAACGGCAAGTGGACCGGCGACCAGTGGACCGTCGTCGCCGACGCCTCCTACTCCAAGGCCGAGCGGACCAACACCTGGAAGGCCGTGCGTTTCGAGGCCTGGCCGACCTGGACCAGCTTCGACTGGCGCGCCGGCAAGACCCCGACCATCACCACCAGCCAGGACAGCCTGAGCCTCAGCCAGACCGCCGACCTGGCCGGTTCGCATGACGGTCCCGAGCACCTCAACGACGAGCTGAAGGCCGGGACCCTGGACTTCACGCGCGACCTGACGGGCGTGCCGTTCAAGAGCTTCCAGTTCGGCGTCCGGGCTTCGGACCGCACCAAGGACCACACCAGCTTCAGCTTCGCCCCCGCGGCGACCGGCGCGACCATTCCGGCCAACCTGCTGACGGCCTACACGCTGAGCGACGGCGCCAACGTCCCGGCCCTGCTGACCGGCGACATCGACAAGATCGCGGCGGTCGCCTACGCGCCCAACGCCTTCGCCCTGTCGAACGCGACCGAGGAGCTGGGCGAGCGCTGGAGCGTCAACGAGAAGGTCTTCGAAGGCTACGGCAAGCTGAACTTCGCGGCCGACAGCTTCGCCGGCTCGTGGGCCAGCGGCAACGTCGGCGTCCGCGTGGTCCACACCGAGACCAGCAGCGACGGCATGCAGCAGGACACCGCCGGCGCGTTCAACGCCGTGACGGTGGACAACGACTACACCGACATCCTGCCCTCGGCGAACGCCAAGTTCGACTTCGGCGACGGCAAGGTGTTCCGCCTGGGCCTGGCCAAGGTGATCGCCCGTCCGCCGCTGGACGAGCTGCGCGCCAGCCGCACCCTGGCCAACTGGTCGCCCTGGACGGGCAGCGCCGGCAATCCGACGCTGAAGCCGTTCGAGGCCTGGCAGCTGGACGCCTCGGCCGAATGGTACTTCCGTCCGGAAGCCCTGGTCGCCGCGTCCTACTACTACAAGGACGTCGACTCCTACATCGGCTGGAAGCAGAGCCCTGTCACCTACGGCGGCCAGACCTACACCGTGGCCAGCCCGGCCAACGGCGGCAAGGGCTACATCCAGGGCCTGGAACTGACCTTCCAGACGCCGTTCTTCTTCTTGCCGGGTCCGCTCAGCAAGTTCGGGATCTACTCGAACTACGCCTATGTCGACTCCGACCTGAAGGAGTTCTCGCCGGCCACCAACCCGCTCTCCATGACGGGCCTGGCCGACCACACCGCCACCGTCGACCTGTGGTACGCCAACGGCCCGATCGAAGCGCGCCTGGGTTGGAAGTACCACAGCCCGATGACCGTGATTTACGGCTGGAACGGCTCGGACCTGCAGACCCTGGAGAGCGAGAAGACCCTCGACTTCAGCACCTCCTACACCTTCAACGATCACGTCGCGGTGCGCTTCCAGGTCAACAACCTGACCAACGAAGAGCTGCGGATGTACCGCGACAACGATCCCAACCGGATCGGCCGCTACGACAGCTACGGTCGTCGTTTCCTCGCGGACGTGACCCTGAAGTTCTAACCCTTTCCGTCACCCTCTGGTCCTGCGGAGGGTGGCGGCGGCGGGCTCCATCTTTGATTTGGAACCTTTGCTTTCGCAAAGGCTCCGGGCTCGCCAAGCTGGGATTCATCACCCTCCCCGATGATCCTGCGACTGGGGGAGGAAGCGCACCGCTTCCTCCCCATTTTTTTGCCTTTCCGCGTGAGGACTCCATGGTCGACTTCAGCCGCCGCCAAGCCCTGGCCGCCACCGCCGGCGCCGCCGCCTTTGTCGGCGCTGGGACCGCCCGCGCCGCCGCTTCCAAGAGCGAGGCTTCCGCGCCCGCGCTCTCGCCCGTTCCCGCCATCGACTTGGCCCCGCGCGAGCGCCTGTCGCTGGACTTCGACTGGCGCTTCAAGCTGGGCCACGCCCAGGACCCGGCCCGCGACTTCGGCTTCGGGGCCAACCAGCGCACCTTCGCCAAGGCCGGCGCGACGGCCGCGAACTGGCAGGTCAGCCAGCTGTCCGACCCGAAGTTCGACGCCGGCGCCTGGGCGCCCGTCACCCTGCCCCACGATTGGGCGGTCGAGCTGCCCTTCGTCGACAACCCCGCCTACGTCCCGTCCGGCAAGCCCGACGACGAGGACCTGCGCGCCGCCCACGGCTACAAGCCCCTGGGCCGCGAGTTCCCCGACACCAGCGTCGGCTGGTACCGCAAGACCTTCGCCCTGCCCGCCGCCGACGCCGGCAAGCGGCTGTCGATCGAGTTCGACGGCGCCTTCCGCGACGCCCTGGTCATCGTCAACGGCTACATCCTCGAGCGCGAGGACAGCGGCTACAGCCCGTTCCGCGTCGACATCACCGACATCGCCAACATCGGCGACGAAAACACCCTGGTGGTGCGGGTCGACGCCAGCCTGGGCGAGGGCTGGTTCTACGAGGGCGCGGGCCTCTATCGCCACGTCTGGCTGGTCAAGACCGCCCCGGTCCACGTGCCGCGGTGGGGCGTGTTCGTGCGCGCCAAGCTCGACGGGACCGTCTCCATCGACACCGACCTGGTCAACGAGGGCGACACGAGGGCCGAGTTCGAGCTGCTGCACACCGTGCTGGACGCCGCCGGCAAGCCGGTGCTGACTCCCGCCGCCGCGTCCGGCCGCTTGCCGGCCTGGGAGCGCCAGTCGCTGTCGCTGACCGTGACCCTGGCCAGCCCCGTCCTCTGGACGCTGGAGAACCCGCACCTCTACAGCCTGGTCACCGAGGTGAAGGTCGGCGGCGCGGTCGTGGATCGCCATGTCGCCCGGTTCGGCGTGCGCTCGATCGCCTTCGACGGCGCCAAGGGCTTCCTGCTGAACGGCCAATCGGTGAAGCTGAAGGGCAGTTGCAATCACCAGGACCACGCCGGCGTGGGCGCGGCCATTCCCGACGCGCTGCAGGTCTGGCGGCTGGAGCAGCTGAAGTCGATGGGCAACAACGCCTATCGCGCCGCGCACAATCCGCCCACGCCCGAGTTGCTGGACGCCTGCGACCGCCTGGGCATCCTCGTCATCGACGAGACCCGCCGGATGTCCAGCGACCCGACGTCGATGGACGAGCTGGAGCGGCTGGTCCGCCGCGACCGCAACCATCCGTCGGTGATCCTGTGGTCGATCGGCAACGAGGAGCCGCAGCAGGGCACCGCTCGCGGCGCCAAGGTGGCCGCCGCCATGAAGCGGCTGGTCAACCGCCTGGACCCCACCCGCCCGGTCATCGCGGCCATGGACTCCGGCTTCGGCGAGGGCATCAGCGCCGTCATCGACGTCCAGGGCTTCAACTATCGCCACGAGAAGATGGACGACTTCCACGCCCGCTTCCCGAACGTGCCGGTGATCGGCACCGAGAGCGCCAGCGTGGTCACCACGCGCGGCGAGTACGTGCGCGACGAGGCCAAGAGCTACGTCCCGGCCTACGACACCGACCACCCCTGGTGGGCGACCACGGCCGAGAAGTGGTGGAGCCACGCGGCCGACCGTCCGTGGCTGGCCGGCGGCTTCATCTGGACGGGTTTCGACTATCGCGGCGAGCCCACGCCCTTCAACCGCTGGCCCAGCATCAGCTCGCATTTCGGCGCGTTCGACACCTGCGGCTTCCCGAAGGACAACTATTACTACTACCGCGCCTGGTGGCGTCCCGAGCCGCTGCTGCACCTGCTGCCGCACTGGAACTGGGAAGGCCGCGAGGGCCAGCCGATCGCGGTCTGGGCGCACAGCAACTGCGACAAGGTCGAGCTGTTCCTGAACGGCAAGAGCCAGGGCGTGCGGGACGTCGTGCCCAACCACCACGTCGAGTGGTCGGTCCCCTACGCCCCCGGCGTGATCGAGGCCCACGGCTACAAGGCCGGCAAGGTCATCCTGCGCGAACGCCGCGAGACCGCCGGTGCGCCCGCTGCCCTGCGCCTGACCGCCGACCGCTCGCGCGTGGCCGCCGACGGCCAGGACGTCGCCATCCTCAAGGTGGAAGTGCTGGACGCCAAGGGCCGGCCGGTCCCCCGCGCCGACAACCTGATCTCGTTCACGCTCAGCGGTCCCGGCCAGGTGATCGGCGTCGGCAACGGCAACCCGACCAGCCACGAATCCGACGTCGCCAGCCAGCGCCAGGCCTTCAACGGCCTGGCCCAGGCGATCGTCCGTACACGACGCGGTCAGGCTGGCGAGCTGCGGGTGACCGCGTCCGCGCCGGGGCTGAAGGCCAGCATGGTGAGCGTGACGGTGGGCTAGAGCTGTCGACCCAGTGCGTGGTCCTCGTCCTTCGACAGGCTCAGGATGAGGACCATTCACAGGTCTGTGTCGTAGAAACCTCATCCTGAGCTTGTCGAAGGACGAGGTTTTCGTCCCAGGCGCTGCATGTCGATGCGTTCTAAGGCGACGCCTCGGCGCTCGCGACCCGGTCGAGATTGGCAATCAGACGCGTCAGGAGGTCGACCAGCAGGCCGGCCTCCTCGTCCGTGAAGCCGCTCAGCGCCTCCTGGTTGCCCCGCAGCAGGACGGCGACGGCGTCCGGCATGCGCGCTTGCGCGACCTTGGTCAGGGTGATGCGGCTGCTGCGCCCGTCGGCCGGGTCGGGCGTGCGCTGGATCAGCCCGTCGCGCTGCATGCGGGCCAGCATCTGGGCCATCGGCGGCTGCTCGACCTTGGCGAAGCGGGCGAGGTCCCGTTGGGTGCCGGCCCGGCCGTCCCGAAGCGCGACCAGCACCGGCAGGTGCCCCACGCCGAATCCGAGCGGCTTGAGCCGCGCCTCGCTGAGCCGGGCGAACCCGCGCGCCGCCAGGCTGATCAGGTGCCCAGGCGTCGAGAGCACATCCAGGTTCGTCGTCATCTCAGCCCTTGCGTCCGCCGCAACTCAGATACATATGCACATATGTATCTGAGTTGCCCTTCAACGCAACACCCGCGCCCCGCAAGGAGAGACCCGATGGACGACGACGTCAAAACCGTTGAACGCCTATACGATCGCTTCAACGCGCGGGACATCGACGGTGTGCTGACCGCGCTCGCCGACGACGTCGCCTGGGCCAACGGCATGGACGGCGGCCACGTCCATGGCCGCGAGGCCGTGCGCGAATACTGGACGCGCCAATGGGCCATGGTCAGTCCGCACGTCGAGCCCGTGGGCTTTCGCCGCACCGCGGACGGCGCGATCGTCGCGGAGGTCCTGCAGACCGTCCGCGACCTCGAAGGCCGGCCGCTCCAGGGGCAGACGCACGGGCTCAAGGACAAGACGGTCGGACACGTCTTCCGTCTTCGGGACGGCAAGGTGGCGCGCTTCGACATCCAGGACGCCGCCTAGGGCGCAGGCGATCAGTCCAGCGCCCTGAACCGCACCGCCGTCCCGCCGCCCGGGGCCATCGCGAAGTCCAGGCTGTCCTTGCTGGTCACTACCTTCTTCGACACCGCCAACGCCGTGGTGTTGGTGATGTAGTCCGCGCCCGGACCGTCGGCGTAGATCTGGGCCTCGTAGCGTTTACCGGGCGCCAGGAAGTCCAGCTTCTGGGTCAGCTTGCGGGCGGCCTCGTCGGTCAGGGCGCCCAGGAACCAGTCCTTGCCGCCGCGCGGCTGGCGGGCCACCACGATGTAGTCGCCGATCTCGCCCTGCAGGGTCCTGGAGACCTCCCAGTCGGTGGGCACGTCGCGGATGAACTGGAAGGCGTCGGGGCGGGCCTCGTAGTTCTCCGGCAGGTCGGCCGCCATCTGGATGGGGCTGTACAGCACCACGTACAGGGCCAGCTGCACCGCCAGGGTCGACTGGCCGCGGCGGGTCAGATCGGCCTTGCCGTGCACCACGTCGAAGACCCCCGGCGTGTAGTCCATCGGCCCGGCCAGCATCCGCGTGAACGGCAAGATCACCGTATGCTCGGGCGGGTTGGTCGGATTGCCCCAGGCGTTGAACTCCTGGCCCCGCGCGCCTTCGCGGCTCAGCATGTTGGGCCAGGTGCGGCGCAGGCCGGTGTCCTTCACGGGCTCGTGGGCGTCGATCGAGATGTGGTGCTGGGCCGCCACCTGGGCGACGCGCAGGTTGTGGCGGACCATGTACTGGCCGGCGAACCACTGCTTCTCGCCGGTCTGGTCCAGGATCGTGCCGCTGTGGCGGACATAGCCGGTCTTCACCTGCGAGATGCCGACGCTCTCATAGAGCTTCATGGCGTCTTCCAACTGGGCCTCGTAGTTGGGCACCGCCCCGGCCGTCTCGTTGTGGCCGATCAGCCTGACGCCCTTGGCCTTGCCGTAGTCGGTGATCGCCTTCAGATCGAAGTCCGGATAGGCCTTGGTGAAGCTGAACTTCTCGCCGTTGCTGATCCAGTCGCCGTCCCAGCCCTCGTTCCAGCCCTCGACCAGCACGCCGTCGAAGCCGTACTTGGCCGCGAAGTCCATGTAGCGCTTGGTGTTGGCGGTGTTGGCGCCGTGCTTGGGACCGCTGCCCCAGGTGGACCGCTCCAGGTGCATCTCCCACCAGATGCCGACGTACTTGCCCGGCTTGATCCACGAGGTGTCGGCGATCCTGCTGGGCTCGTTGAGGTTCAGCTCGATGCGGCTGTCGGCCAGGGCGCCGGCGGTCTCGCCGATCAGCACCGTGCGCCAGGGGGTGGTGAAGGGGCCGGTCTTCTTGGCCAGGGTCCCGTCCTGCCAGGGCATCAGCCGGGCCTTCAGCACGCCCGAACCGTCGCCGGCCAGCAGCATGCTGGGGAAGTCGACCAGGGCCGCCTCGTGGAACGACAGGTACAGGCCCCCCTCTCCCTGTTTGGGCGCGTCGGTGCGCTTCAGGGTCAGCGGCGTCTCGGCCAGGGTGATCCGGCGGGCGTCGGTCTGCTTGTAGAGGTACTCGTCGCGCTCCTGGCCCAGGCCCTCGTACCACCAGGCGTCATAGGCTCCGACGGGCTTGAAGGCCGTGCGCTCATCGGTGACGGCGACGTTCGTACCGGTCGGAATGGCGCCGTAGGCGTAGCGGAAGCCCAGGCCGTCGTCGAACAGCCGGAAGGTCACGTCGAAGGTCTTGTTCAGCGCCGTGTCGCCGGCCAGCGAGACGGTCAGTTCCGAGTGGTTGTCGCGGATCGTCCGCTGCTCGCCCCAGGGCTGCTCCCAGGTGGTGTCGGACGCGCCGCGCTTGGCCGCCGTCAGGGCGGTGATCCGGGCGGCGGGCTCGCCGGCGAAGGTCAGGCCCAGCGGCGCGGCCGCCAGCACCGGCTTGCCGCCGCGCGACACCTCGTAGAAGGCCCCGCCGTCCTTGGCGAACACGCAGACCTCGATCACCTTGCCCGGCGATTGCGCGCACTCGCGGTCAGCCGCCTGCGCGAAAGCAGGAGCGGCCAGGGCGCTCAGCAGCGCGCCGAACAGGGCCGAGGTTCGCAACATCATCGAACGGTCTCTTTCGTCAGAAGGAAGTGGGGCGTCAGAAGAAAAAAGGGCGTCTCGGCCCCGCAGGCCAGAACCGAGACGCAGGGGAGGACTTGTCCCGCCGCCCGCTCGGAGACGACGAAAAGGGATGTGAAGCGGCGCATCAGGACTTCACCGCCTCGATGAAGCCGTTGGCGGTGAGGCGGCCCTGGCCGGGATCGCCGCTGCCCGGCTCGGGGCCGAGCAGGGCCGAGTGCAGGACGTGGTTGCGGTAGAGGATCAGCCGGTTGAACACGCAGTCCGCCTGGCCGATCAACTGGTAGTCGGCCATGTCGGGGCCGGCATAGGTCGCCGCCCCGACCCCGCGCGCGGCCAACTGGGCCTGGGCGACGGCGACATAGGTTTCGTGGCGGTCGCGGTCGATGCTCTCGAAACCGGTGGCCTTGTGGCGGAAGAAGCCGGTGCCGCCGTGGTCGCCCCGGCACAGGTAGTGGACCATGGCCAGCCGCTGGGGATCGGGCCCGTCGTGGTGCGGGATCTTCTGGATCGGCTCGGCCTCGCGCACCGGCGTCGTGGCCAGGGCGAAGAAGCCGAAATACTTGAGGTAGGCGTCGCTGCTCAGGCCGAACGCCGCCGCGATCGGGCCGCGCAAGGCGGTGACCACGGTGCGGTAGTACGACTCCGGCAAGGGCGCGTTCAGGCCCGGATAGTGGGTGTGCTTGGGCGCGTAGAACTCGGCCTCGCGGGCGGCCTCGATCATCGCGTCCGGATCGTCCAGCACGTCGTCGACGATCAGCAGCGGCTGGCGCTCCTGGCCGACATGCCGCAGCTGGACGCGGATCTGGCGACCGATCAGCAGGGGAGGAACCGCCACGCCCACGGTCATGCGCCGCCCTTCAGGAAGGCCATCTTCAACTGGTGCTTCAAGGCGGCGCGGAACGACGGGCTCATCGGTCCCAGCGCGCCCTTCAGGGCGTCCGGGATGTGGGCGGTCGCCTCGTCGTCGGCGGCGAAGACATAGGCCTCGAACATCGCCTTCCAGTAGGCGCGCTCGCCCGGCGGCAGGTCCTTGAAGGCCAGAAGCGCGGTCAGGAAGACGTCGTTAGCCCGCTCCAGCCCGGCGCCCGTGTCGCCCCACCAGTAGTTGACCATGGCGTTGTAGGGCTCGAGCGACGTGACGTGGTGCCACCAGTATTTCGGCGCGAACAGCGCGTCGCCCGGCTCCAGCCAAGCGACCTGCGCGGTCGCGTAGGCGTCGCGGTAGCGGGGGAACCGCGCCAGGTCCGGCACCTCGGGATCGACCAGCGACAGCGGCGGCGGGTTGTCCAGCGGGCCGACGTAAAGATTGGTGAGCTGGGTCGGCGGGAACAGCACGAAGCGGCGGCGGCCGGCGATCACGCAGGCCAGGTTGTGGTCGCGGTCGTTGTGGGTCTGGGTGCGCACTGCCCCGCCGATCCACAGGCGCGGCATGACCCGGGACGGTAGAAGGGGCGTCGGGTTCTGCCGCACGAACTCCGGCAGGTGCGTGGCCAGGGGCAGCATCTGGATGGCGACGAACGGCGCGACCGGATCGCCCAGCAGGCGCTCGATGCGGTCCAGGGTCTCGCTGATCCCGGCCTGGCGCTTGGAGAAGGCGAACTCGCGCAGGTCGGGGCCATAGCCGAAGCGGCCGCCGGTCGCGGCGGGAGCCTCCATGACCGGAGCCGGCGCGCCGGTGTCCATGGCCTTGAGATAGGCGTTCAGCGCCGCGGGCCCTTGGCGTCCGGCGGCCAGGGCGGGCCAGGCGTCGAGCAGGCCCCGGATCACCACCGGCCGCTCGGCCCGGACGATGGCGTCGAACTCGGCCGACGACGGGCACGAGACCGCCGCCACGCGCGGCAGGGCGTCGATGTCGAGGCTGTCGCCGCTGATCAAGCCGCCGCCATCCATCAGCAGAAGCTTTCCAGATAGAGGTCGTGGGTCGGCTGCTTGAGCACCTGCTCCTTGATGAAGGAGAGGATGCGCCGGAACTCGCCTTTCATGGTCTCGGGCGGGGTGCGGTCGATCATTGGCGCGTGGGTCTCGGGCGTCAGGCCGTGACCGCTGAACAGGGCCCGCCAGCTGTCGGCGACAAAGGTCTCGTGCTCGGACGGCGGGACCTCGCCGCGCGCCTGGAAGACCGCGATCTTGTGGGCCAGAACCTCGGAGGCGGTCGCCGCCCGGGCCCGCTCCCAGAACGGCGCCTTGGCGTAGCGGTTGGCGACGTGGTGGGCCGACTGGAAGTCGCGCAGGCGCTCGTACACCTCCCGCATCGTGGCGTTATAGGCGGCGCGCTCGGCGGCGAACTCGCCGGCGACCGGGAACAGCGACAGCAGGTGCACCAGCCCCAGCTGCACGGCCTGCAGCTCGACGCCGTGCACCGGATCGAACGCGCAGGCCGCCTCGCCGACGGCGATGCAGTTGCCGGCCCAGGCCTGGTCGCGGCGGCCGGGATCGCTGACGGCGACGACGGCGTCGGTCAGGGCCTGGCCCGAGATGCGGCCAGCCAGCTCCAGGGCTTGGTCGTCCGTACACAGATCGCTCGCATAGACCTGCGTCACGTGGGTGTGAGCCTGGCTCGGATACAACCCAACCCAGCCGCGCGCCCAGGCCCGGATGTCGGCATAGGGCGGCAAGGCTGTGAAGCGTGGACCCTGGGCGCGCAGCACCCGGTCGGCGGGGAAGTGTTCACGCCAGCTTTCGCGGGCCACGCCCAGGGCGGTCATCAGGACGGCTTCGGCCCCCGTGGCGTCGACGAACAGGTCGCCCCCGACGCAGCGGCCTTCGCCGAGGTCCAGGGCGGCGATCTCGCCGTCCGCGTCCAAGGTCGGCGTGACGGCCAGGGCTTGATGCAGCTCCACCCCCAGGCGTCCGGCCAGGGTCTTGAGGCTGGCGGCGTAGGCGAGCGCCGGCAGGTGGTAGCCGTAGTCGGTGCGGCCGAAGACCTCGGTCTCCTCGTCGGGCAGCAGCACCCGGCCCTGCCGAGCGGCGGCCGCCGTCAGCGAGAACTCGTCCAGCGCCACGTTCAGCCCCAGGCCCCGGGCCTTCAGCCAGAACGGGAAGAAGTCGCGGTTGTCGATCGGCGCGCCATAGGCGCCGTGGGCGTGGAAGAAGGCCGGGGTCGCGCCGGAGACGTCGGCGAAGTTCTGGCCCAGCGAGAAGGCGCCGCGCGTGGCGCGCAGCAGGGCCGCCTCGTCCAGACCCAGCAGGCCGTGCAAGGCCTCCAGCGGCGGCAGGCTAGCGTGGAGGTCGGCGGCGCTGAGACGGGTGGGCAGTTCGACGGCCGTGACGCTGACGCCGGCCGGGCGCAGGGCCCGGCGCAGCACGCAGGCAGACAGCCACAGCGCCGCGTCACGGCCGACGACGACGATGCTGCTGGGCGCGCCCATCACGCCACCGCCGGGGTCAGGACCGGCGCAACGACCTCGCCGGGCGCGTAGTGGGCCAGGAAGTCGGCGTGCGGGGTCATGGTCGCGACATTGCTGTCGATGCGGGTCTTCAGGTCGGCCAGCTTGGTCTCAAGATCGTCCAGGCTCAGGCTCTCGGCCAGACGGTCATGGGCGCGCGGCGCGAGCCCCTGCCCCTCGAACACCGACAGCCAGCTGTCACGCGAGAACAGGCCGTACTTGTAGTCCGGCAGGGCCGCGCGGGCCTCGAACAACTCCATCTTCGCCGCCAGGCTGTCGGGGATAGCCATGGTCCGCACATGGTCCCACAGCGGCTCGCCGAACCGGCTGTTGGCGCGGTAGTGCAGGATCAGGAAATCGCGAACCCGGTCGTACTGGATTTCGAACAGCCGGTTGAACTCGGCGACCAGCCGGGGGTCCATGCGGTCGCCCGGCCCCGGCGTCGGCATCAGGTTCACCAGGTCGATCACGGCCGCCTGGATCAGGAAGATGCTGGTCGATTCCAGCGGCTCCAGGAAGCCGCTGGCCAGGCCCATGGCCACGACGTTGCCGCTCCAGCCGCGCACCCGCCGACCGGCCTTGAAGCGCAGCAGCCGGGGCTCGTCCAGCGCCTCGCCGTCCAGCTTGGCCAGCAGGGTCTCGCGCGCCTGATCTTCGCCCAGGAAGGCGCTGGAGAACACGTAGCCGTTGCCGGTGCGATGCTGCAGCGGGATGCGCCAGCGCCAGCCGCCGACATCGGCGCTGGCCCGCGTATAGGGCGTCAGGCCGTCGCCGCCGGTCCTGCACGGCACGGCCAGGGCGCGGTCGCAGGGCAGCCACTGGGCCCAGTCCTGCCACGCGACCTGCATCTGCCCGCCCAGCAGCAGCGAACGGAAGCCGGTGCAGTCGATGAACAGGTCGCCGGCGATCCGCGCGCCCGACTTCAGGGTCAGGTCCTGGACGTGGCCCGAGGCCGTGTCGCGGGCGATGTCGGCGACCATGCCTTCCACGCGCTTGACGCCCCGCGCCGTCGACCACCGGCGCAGGAAACCGGCATAGAGGCTGGCGTCGAAATGGTAGGCATAGGCGTAGGTCGAGCGGATCGACTTGTCGTCCTGGTTCGGAAATTCGAAGGCGTTCGCCCGGCACGCGGCCACGGCGTAGGAATAGGCCTGCAAGGGGGCCACCTCCCGCCCGGCAAGGCGGGCGCGCGCCCAGTGGTGCTGGAAGTCGACCCCGTTCCAAGGCTCGCCGAACGTGCCGAACGGGTGGATGTAGCGGTCGCCGGGACGGTTCCAGTCTCGGAACTCGATGCCCAGCTTGATGGTCCCCTGGGTCTCGCGCAGGAACTGCGCCTCGTCGATCCCCAGCATGTCGTTGTAGGTCTTGATGTGCGGCAGGGTCGCCTCGCCGACCCCCACCGTGCCGATCTCGTCGGACTCGATCAGGGTGACGTCGTAGGCCTTCGGGTCCAGCAGCCGCGCCAGGCCGGCCGCGCACATCCAGCCCGCCGTGCCGCCGCCGACGATGACGACCTTCAGGGCCTCGGCTTTGTCAGTCTGCATGATCGTGGCCTCCCGTTTACGCCGGAGCATACGCCGCCGCGGGACCTCCGCGACGGCGTCGCCCGATCGGGACTAGTACTTGAAGCGGATGCCGAGCTGGACGCGACGGTCGTTGCGGATCCACGACGAGTCGATCTTCACCGGCTTGGCGCCGGGGGTCAGGGCCGAGTCGCCGAAGACCTGCTGTTGGAACACCGTCTTGGTGTCGAGGAGGTTGGAGCCGTCCAGCGACACTTCGATGTTGTTGTTGACCTGATAGCGGATCGAGCCGTCCAGGAAGCCCGTCCCCTTCTGATAGATCGGCAGGCCGATGCAGCAGTCGAGGTTGTTGGTCAGGAACGACGAGCGCCAGCTGTAGGCCAGGCGCATGGCGATCGGGCCTTTCTCGTACAGGCCCACCAGGTTGTAGGAGTCGTCCGAGATGCCGGCCAGGCGGTGGCTGTCCATGACCGCGCCATTGACCTGCAGGCCGCCGCCGAACGCCACCGTGCCGCCGGCCGCGTAGCCCGGCTGGGTGGCCAGGTTGGAGTTGTTGATCCCCTCCTGCTTGGTGTGGGTGTAGTTGGCCTGGACGCCCAGGCCGTCCCACGGCGACGGCAGGAAGTCGAAGAAGGTCTGGTAGGCGACCTCGAAGCCCTTCAGTTCGCCGCCGCCGTTGCCGTTGCGCGGGCCGCGGACCAGCACGTTCTGGGTCACGCCGTTGTTGGTGAACGAGCGCAGGAACTCGCCGTAGGCGATGCTGCCGTTCAGCTTCTTGTAGAAGAGGTCGAAGCTGAACGAGCTGCTTTCGTTGAAGTAGTGCTCGAAGGCTAGGTCGAACTGGTCCGCCGTGATCGGCTTCAGCGCGCCGAAGCCGGAGTCGGCGTTGAACTGGAAGTTATAGCCCTTGACGTTGGCCGCCACGTGCGGGGCGTTCGGATCGGTCCAGATCACGAACGGCGAGTCCGGCGTGGTGTTGAGGGCCGGGCTCTGCACGCCGACGAAGTTGCGCAGCAGGCCGAAGTCGGGCCGCGACATGGCCCGCGAGGCGGCGAAGCGGATGAAGCTCTTGTCGCTCAGGCCGAACCGCACGTTGAAGCTGGGCAGCCAGTTGTCGTGCTTGCCGCTGAAGTCGTTCTCCGCGCCGCCGCCGTTGCTGAAGTTCAGCAGGTCGGGCGTCAGCCAGCACGAGATGTTCGTGACCGAGTTGGGACCCAGCGGCGCCGAGCAGGGCGTGGTCGCGGCCGAGGTGTACCATGTGCTGGTCGGGAAGGCGACGCCGCCCGAGCTGGTGGTCTTGGTCTGGACGAAGCGCAGGCCGACATTGCCCTGCACGGTGACGCCGTTGAAGATCGTCATGTCGTCGCCGCCGAACCGCAGCATGCCGTAGGCCGCCATGGTCTCTTCCTCGACATCGACCATTTCGGGATCGATGAAGCAGCCCTCGGTGTTGGTCGTGCGCTGGCACAGCGGGGTCCAGGCCATCGGCGAGTTGGTCGTCGCGCCGCTCAGCGCCTTGATCAGCCCGTCGTGGTCGGCCAGCGTGGCCTTGCTCAGGAACACCAGCTCGTTGTTGGGGAACACCTTGCCGTTGTAGAAATTGTCGAGGCTGGCGACGCTCCAGATGCCCGCGCCGTAGCCCTTGAAGTCGCCGGCGTGGCCGCAGGCGGCGGGATAGGGCTGGGGCGTGGTGTTGTCGATGTTGAAGCCCGGGCCGTTGCAGTTCCACGGCGCGGCCACCGGCGACCAGTTGTAGGTCGAGTAGCGGACCTTCTGCTTGCGGTCGGCATAGCGGACCCCGACCTTCAGCGAGTTCAGCCAGCCGCCCTCGTTGAACTCGTATTCGCCGTCGGCCCGCAGGGCCAGTTCGGTGGCGTCGTTGTCTTCGTAGTGGTCCTGGATGAACGGGATCCAGTAGTTGTGCGGGTTCGACAGGAAGCCCGGCGCGTAATTGACGTTCGAGCCCGGCTGCAGGGTGATCTGCGGCGTGCCGTCGCCGTTCACCCGGTACTGGGCGTCGGCCATCGTGCGGTTGGCGACCAGGATGTCGTAGTTGTTGGTGTCGGCGTCGATGTACTGGACGTCGAAGCTGGTGTGCAGGCGGTCGCTGACGTCCCACTGCAGGTTGGCCGAGATGTCGCTGGTGCCTTCGGAGTGGTCGAAGTTGCGGGCCTGGTTCTCGATGTAGAGGCCCTGGCGCTGGGTCGCGCAGGCCGGGATGCCGCCGCAGTAGTTGACGAAGGGCTGGCCGGGGACCGCCGAGCCGCGGTTGATGTTGTCCTGGGTGCTGGACCCCCAGTCGCCGGTCGGCTGGGTCAGGATGCCCGAGGTCAGCATGCCGTCCGGGCCGAAGGTGAAGGCCGGCGAGCCCTGGGCCGGGGCGAGGAAGGCCGTGGTCTGCGGCGAATAGGCCGGCGCGGCCCACAGGCCGAACCCGACCACGTTCACGCTGCGCTCGAGCCAGGCGTTCTTGTACTTGGAGTCGTTGTACTGGGCCTTGAAGCGGACGGTGCCGTCGTTGTTCTCGTACTGGAACGCCAGGGCCGTGCCCTTGCGGACCCGGTCATACTCGACCTGCGAGTAGTTGACCTGGTCGGGGATGTAGCGCCAGCCCGAGCCGCCGTAGGGATTGGCCGTGCAGGGGATCGAGCCGTCGGCGTTGACGATCGCCTTGCCGTTGACGTCGTTCATGCCGGCCGAGCAGAAGGTGCCGATGCGCTGCATCACCACGCCTTCGGTCTGGGTCAGCACGTGCGAATAGGCGTAGTCGGCCATGATGCCGATGCGGCCCATGTCGACGTCCCAGGTCTTGCTGATGATGCCGGAGTACTCGTAGGTGACCTTCTCGGAGCGGTTGCCGTAGTTGGCCTTGCCCGAGAGCGAGATCACCTGGTCCTTGCTGTCGAACGGCAGGCGGGTGCGCAGGTTGACCGTGCCGGCGATGCCGCCCTCGATCATCTCGGCCGTCTGGTTCTTGTAGCTGTCGACGCCGGCCATCAGCTCCGGCGAGATGTCGTTGAAGTTCAGGCCGCGCGCGGCGTCGGCCGAGAAGCTGTCGCGGCCGTTGAACTCGGTGCGCACCTGGGTCAGGCCGCGGATCAGCACCCCGGCCGGCTCGGCCGAGAAGTGCGAGCTGTCGTCGCTGGACTGCAGGCGGGACACCGTGATGCCCGGCACGCGCTGCAGCGCCTCGGCGACCGACTTGTCGGGGAAGGCGCCGATGTCGGTGGCGGTGATCGAGTCGACCACAGTGTCGGCGTTCTTCTTGATTTCCTGCGAGGTCGCCAGCGACTTGCGCACGCCGATGACGACGACTTCGTCGACGACGGCTGCGTCCTTGTCCTGCGCGAAGGCCGGCGCGGCCGCGCCCATGGCGGCGCTCATCGCGGTCAGCGCGACCAGCGAAACGCCGCCGCGCAGAAGCGTCTTACGACCCCCTCGGCTAAGCGTGCGGCTGAAACTGAACTTGCTCATCCCGTTCTCCCTGATTTTCTGCCCGCGCCTTGGTCGCGCGGGGTTTTTTTTGATGAAGCCGCGTCCCCCCTCCCGGGAGCGTCGCGGGACCCCTGCAGTCTCGATCCGCCCGCATCCCGGAAGGCGCGTCGGATCGTGGATTTCGCTGAAAGACAGTCGGTGTCGCGCGGCGCGCGGCCAGCTTCGACACGCTGAGCGTCCGGTCATCCCGACCAGGTCGCTCGCGGGGCGCGCGGCCCCGTCATCCCCTCCCCTCCTCTTCGTCACGGCGTTCGCCGTTGTCCGTCGTCTTCCGCCGCGAACGCCTCACCCCTCGGCTCGCAAGATTTGCGGAGCCGAGGGCTCCGGCTGGGGCGTGGATAGGCTCCCGCACCCCGGCCAGTCACTCGACTTGCGCAATCTTGCGTTCTTTTGCGTCGAACGCAATAGCGTTGTTTTGCGAAAATTGGGGCCGTTAGCGGTAACTTTAGGGCGGAATCGTTGGTTGTGGCATTTTTGGAACGATGGAATGCCGATTACGGACTTGCGGTGGCGATTGATTTACGCAATTCTTGCGTAAATTCGAGGACGCCGGGATGCCAGCGATTCCCACAAGACGCGCGCAAGCTTTGCCGCCAGCCCTCGGCGGCGGGATCGACGGGCTATTGGGCCGGGGCGGGCTTGGGCGCGAGAACGGGGTCGCGGATGGCCAGGGCGCTGACGGCCGCCAGGGCGAAGGCCGCCGCCGCCAGACCCAGGGCCAGGATCGCCTCGCCCTTGAACAGGCGCCCGACCACGGGTCCCAGCACCACGGCGGCGATCAGCTGGGGCAGGACCAGGAACAGGTTATGGATGCCCATGTAGACGCCCATCTTGTGGGGCGGCACGGCGCTGGACAGCATGGCGTAGGGCACCGACAGGATCGACGCCCAGGCGATCCCGATGCCGACGATCGGGATCCACAGCAGGGCCGGGTCGTCGATCATCACGAAGCCCACGAAGCCCAGGGCGCCCATGGCCAGGCACAGGGCGTGGCTGGCCCGCAGGCCGATCCGCGCCGCCAGGGCCGGCAACAGCAGGGCGACCAGGGCGGCCACGCCGTTGTAGCCGGCGAACAGCACCCCCACCCAGTCGGCGCCCTGGTTGTAGGCCGTCGAGGCCGGATCGGTCGCCCCGTAGTGGCGGGCGGTCACCGCGGGCGTGGTGTAGATCCACATGGCGAACAGGCCGAACCAGGTGAAGAACTGCACCACCGCCAGGCGGATCAGCACCGGGGGCATGTGCAGCATGTCCTCGACCACCTCCAGCACGCCCAGCGAGGCGCGGCCCTGGCGCCGCAGCCAGGTGGCGGCCAGCTGGGCGGCGCCGAAGGCGGTGGCGAAACCGGCCAGCACATAAATCTCGCGCGCCCAGCCGCTCATGAAGGCCAGGGCGCAGGCCACCAGGCCGGCGATGGTCCACAGCGCCCCGCTCTTCAGCATCAGGGCCGCGCCCTCGACGCTGGGCGTGCGGTGCTCGGGCAGGACGCGGGCGCCGTCGGCCAGGGTCTCGGGCGGGTGTTCGCGGGTAGTGAAGACCGTCCACATCACCGCCGCCAGCAGGGTCAGGCCGCCGACATAGAAGGCCACGTGCACCGAGCGCGGCAGCTGGCCGGGCGCGGCCTGGCCCGAGACGCCGAACCAGTGGGTCAGGGCCCACGGCAGGGCCGAGGCGAACACCGCCCCCGCGCCGATGAAGAACACCTGCATGGCGAAGCCGGTGGTGCGCTGCTCCTCGGGCAGGGTGTCGGCGACGAAGGCCCGGAACGGCTCCATGGCCACGTTGATCGAGGCGCTCAGCACCCACAGCATCAGGCTGGCGGTCAGCACGCTGCCCGCGTTGGGCATCAGGAACAGCGAGATCGCCGTCAGGATCGAGCCGTAGAACAGATAGGGCCGGCGCCGGCCGAGTCGGCCCCAGGTGCGGTCGCTCAGATGGCCGATGATCGGCTGGACCAGCAGGCCCGTGGCCGGCGCGGCGATCCACAGGATGGCCAGTTCGTTGACGTCCGCGCCCAGCGTCTGGAAGATCCGGCTGGTGTTCACGTTCTGCAGACCCCAGACGATCTGGACCCCGAACAGACCGCAACACATGTTCCAGATTTGCGTGAAAGACAGGCGCGCCTTGGTCATGCGGCGCGGGTCCGGATAGGCCCGGCGACGTCTTGGCGCTTGCCTTGCAAATCAATCCCTTCAGTGCGCTAAAGGTGGCGAACGTGGTTTTCTCATTATCTGGACGCAATGGGCAGCGGTAGCAACAACAGCACCACGCTGGACGATCTGGCGAAGCTGTCGGGCGTCTCCGCGTCGACCGTCTCGCGGGCGCTCAACGACCATCCGTCCATCAGCACCCGCACCAAGCAGCGGATCTGGGCGCTGGCCAAGGAGCACGACTATCCGTTCCGCCGCTACATGCCGGCGGGGCCGATCGGGTCGGAGGGCTCGATCGCCATCGTCACCCCGCGCACCCACGGCCGCCCCCTGCCGCTGTCGCATCCGTTCTTCCTGGAGCTGCTGGCCAGCATCGGCGAGGCGGCGCGCGATCGGGGCTGCGACTTCACGGTCAGCCACACCTCGCCCGCCAGCTTCGACGACCTGTTCGCCGCGGCGACCACCAGCCGGGCCAACGGCGTGATCTTCCTGGGCCAGAGCACCCTGCACGAGGCCTTCAACCAGCTGGCGGGGACCGACGCGCGGTTCGCCGTGTGGGGCGCGCAGCTGGCGGGCCAGAAGTACTGCTCGATCGGCTCGGACAATCTGCTGGGCGGCCGGCGGGCGACGGCGCACCTCGCGCGCCTGGGCCGCAAGCGCATCGTCTTCCTCGGCGAAACCGAGCCGGAAGCCATGCAGCGTCGCGCCGGCTATATGGAGGCCCTCAAGGAGAGCGGGCTCGAGGCCGACCCGGCCCTGATCTGCCCGGTCGATTTCGAGCTGGAGTCGGCCGAGGCCGCGGTCAACACCCTGGTCCGCCGCAAGGTGGCCTTCGACGCGATCTTCGCCTCCAGCGACCTGATCGCCCTGGGCGCCATCCGCGCCCTGCGCCGGGCGGGCATGCGGGTGCCCGAGGACGTCTCGGTGGTCGGCTACGACGACATGCTGCTGAGCCGGCTCTCCACTCCGGCGCTCAGCACCATCAAGCAGGACACCTACAAGGCCGGCCGCCTGCTGGTCGCCCGCGTCCTGGACGCCGACGGCGACCACCGCCCGGAGCGGCTGTCGACGGACCTGATCGTGCGGGAGTCGTGCGGGGCTTAGGATCTCAGCGGCGCGGTCCGACCAGCGCCTCGATCGGAATCGCCTCGCCCATCGCCTTGTACCCTGCCGGCGAGGGATGCAGCTGGTCGCCGGAATCATAGGCCGGCAGCAGCCGCTCGGGATGCTCCGGGTCGCGGGTCACGCGATCGAAGTCGATGACCGCGTCGAATACGCCCGAGCTCCGGATCCAGGCGTTCACGGCCTGGCGATCGGCGTCGGCGTCCGCGTCGGAGCGGTAGATCTTGGTGCCCCCGCACGGCAGGATCGTGGCGCCCACCACCCGGATTCCGCGCTCATGCGCCCGGGCGATCAGCTGGCGGTAGCCGGCGATCAGCCCCGCCACCACCGCCGCGCGCTTCTCCGGGGTCACCTCGCCCTCGCGCGACAAGCCGCCGATGTCGTTGATCCCGATCAGCAGCACCAGGGTCTTCACACCCGGCTGGACCAGGACATCGCGATCCAGGCGCGCCAGGGCCGCCTGACCGCTGCCGTCCTTCAACATCTTGTTGCCGCCGATGCCGACGTTCAGCACCGAGACGTTGCGGGTGCGGGGATCGGCCTGCAGCCGCGCGGCCAGCACGTCGGGCCAGCGTTCATAGACATCGACGCCCGCCCCCGAGCCGTCGGTGATCGAGTCGCCCAGGGTCACGACCGCCGCGCCTCCCGACCGCTCCACGTCGACGCCCGCCAATTGCACCCACTGAGTGAAGGTCGCGGCGCCCGCCAGCTCAGGCGCGGCCAACTGGTCGCCGGCGACGACGAAGGCCGTGGTGCGGGCCGAGCGGTGCACGGTCGCCTGGCGCGGAGCCTCGGGCAGACGCAGGCTGACGGCCAGTCGCGCGAGACCCTCGACCGGCAAGGCCACCGGGTCGGACAGCCAGGTCGCGCCGGGCGGGATGGTCACGCCGGCCTGACCGTCGAAGGTCACGGCTCGATCGGTCCCCGCCTCGATCGCCGAGCCGCCCGGAGCGCCCGCCAGCGCCACCCGCGCGCCGTCGATCCGCAGCGGCGCGGTCCCGAAGGTGTTGGCCAGCCGCAGCCTCAGGCGCGGTCCCCCCGCGCCCAGCCTCACCACCTGGCGGATCGTGATCTCGCCCTGAGGCGCGGGCAGGTTGGCCGCATCGGTCGCGACCACCGCCGTCGCCCACGAGCCGGTCCAGCCCGGACGCGGCGCGGCCGCCGCCGGCCAGGCCAGCCCCGCGCACAGCGCCAACCCCAGGAACCGTGCTCCGAACCGTGCCATGACGCCCTCCCGAATATCTCACAAAATGGATTGACGTCACAGAATATGGAATTAGCGTCGCTGGCAAGATCGCGCTGCCCGGCCGCTGACGCCGACGACGACGCACACAGGGAGAAGCGGCCATGACCACCCCCACACGACGCGACGTGCTGGTGCAAGCCACCTTGGCCGGAGCCCTGGCCGGACTGTCGAGCCCGGTCCTGGCCGCGACCCCGGCCAAGGGGGCGCGCGCCCTGCCCCCCACCGACATCCGCTGGATCGACGGCAAGCCGCCGGCCCTGAACGCGGGGCAGACCTGGGGCACGCCCTGGCCGCAAGGGCTGTACTCCCGCAAGCAGGCCTTCCGCGCCAAGGGCGCGAACGGCGCCGCCGTGGCCCTGCAGACCTGGCCCCTCGCCTACTGGCCCGATGGCTCGTTGAAGTGGACGGCCCACGCGGTCGGCGCGGGCGAGATCGGCGAACGCCTGACGATCGAGCCCGGCAGGTCCGAGGCCGCCGCCGGCGTGCGCGTGACCGAGACTCCGGCCGCCGTCGAGGTCTCGACCGGCCCGGCGACCTGGCGCTTCCCCCGCGACGGCTCGGCCCTGATCGCCTCCGCCGCCCGGGGCGGCCGCGAGGTGCTGCGCAACGTCCGCCTGGTCCTGCAGACCCAGGACGCGCCCGAGATCGACCAGACGCCGGTGGCCCGCAAGACCTTCGAGAGCGCGCTGGACAAGGTGACGGTGGAGCAGTCCGGCCCGGTCCGCGCGGTGATCCGCGTCGAGGGCCGCCACAAGCAGGGGACCCGCGCCTGGGCGCCGTTCATCGTGCGCTTCTACGCCTATGCCGGCGCGGACTCGCTGCGGATGATGCACACCTTCATCTTCGACGGCGACGCGGCCAAGGACTTCGTCTGCGGCCTGGGCGTCACCGCAGACGTTCCGATGGCGGACGAACTGTACGACCGCCACGTCCGCTTCACCGGCCAGGACGAGGGCCTCTGGGCCGAGGCCGTCAAGCCGCTGACCGGCCTCCGCCGCGACGCCGGCAAGGCGTTCCGCGACGCCCAGATCGCCGGCCGCAAGACCCCGCCCGCCGACCAGATGCCCGCCCCCGTCCGTGCGGGCCTGCACCTGATCCCCAACTGGGGCGACTTCCTGCTGTCGCAGCCGACGGCCGACGGCTTCACCATCCGCAAGCGCACCGAGCCGGGCCACGCCTGGATCCACGCCGACGGCGGCCAGCGGGCCAGCGGCGTGGCCTATGTCGGCGGCGCGGCCGGCGGGGCGGCGATCGGCCTGGGCAACTTCTGGCGCGCCCCGCCGACCGCCCTGGAGGTCCGCAACGCGGCCGGCAACGTCGCCCAGCTGACCGCCTGGCTGTGGTCGCCCGACGCCCCGGTGATGGACACCCGCTTCTATCACGACGGCCTGGGCATGGAGACGCACGCCCAGGAGACCGAAGGCCTCAACATCACCTACGAGGACTACGAAAAGAACTGGGGCACGCCCACCGGCGTCGCCCGCACCACCGAGCTGCGGCTGTGGGCGTTGGACACGACGCCGGCCCGCGAGGCCTTCCCGAAGATGGCGCGGTTGAACGACCAGCCGCCCCGCCTGATGGCCACGCCCGAGCGGATCCACGCCGCCGACGTGCTGGGGGCCTGGAGCCTGCCCGACCGGAGCACGCCCCTGAAGGCCCAGATCGAGGACCGCCAGGACCAGCTGCTGAAGTTCTACCTCGGCCAGATCGAGCAGCGCCGCTGGTACGGCTTCTGGGACTACGGCGACTTCATGCACAGCTACGACGTCGACCGCCACGTCTGGCGCTACGACATCGGCGGCTTCGCCTGGGACAATTCCGAGCTGTCGACCGACCTGTGGCTGTGGCTGAGCTATCTGCGCGGCGGCCGGGCCGACGTGTTCCGCATGGCCGAGGCCATGACCCGCCACACCGGCGAGGTCGACGTCTATCACGTGGGTCCCTACCGCGGCCTGGGCACCCGGCACGGGGTGCAGCACTGGGGCGACAGCTCCAAGCAGCCGCGGGTCAGCAACGCCATCTACCGCCGCATCTACTACTACCTGACCGCCGACGAGCGGGTGGGCGACCTGATGCGCGACCTGCTCGACGGCGACGAGGCCCTGACCCGGGTCAATATCGGCCGCAAGCTGCAGAACGACGCCTGGCCCAAGGGCGAGATCCGCGCCTCGTTCGGCACCGACTGGAGCTCGCTGTGCGGGGCCTGGTTCACCGAGTGGGAGCGCACCGGCGACCCGCGCTGGCGGGCCCGGATCGTCGACGGCATGAGGACCATCGCCGCCCTGCAGAAGCAGTGGTTCGCCGGCAGCGCGACCTACGACGTCAAGACCGGCAAGTTCTCCGGCGCGGGCGACAAGCTGGCCGTCAGCCACCTGAACGCGGCGTTCGGCGCGCCCGAGATCCATGTCGAGATGCTGGCCCTGATCCGCGAGCCCGCCTACGACAAGGCCTGGCTGGACTATTGCCGCTGGTACAACGCCCCGCGCGACGAGCAGACGGCCCGGTTCGGCCAGCCGCTGGGCGCCAACGGCCTGCGCCAGGGCCACTCGCGGCTGACCGCCTATGCGGCCTGGCGGCTGGGCGACAAGGCTCTGGCCGAACGGACCTGGAAGGAGTTCTTCGGCAGGGGCGTGGTCGAGGACCTGAACCTGTCGACGGCCACCAAGCGCTTCGATGGGCCCGACGTGCTCAACCCCATCGACGAGGCGGCCGGGGTCACCACCAACGGCACGGCGCAATGGGGCCTGGCGGCGATCATGAACCTGGCCCTGGTGCCGGAGGCGCTGGGGTCGGTGGCGACCAAGTAGGAAGAGGACCTCAGGCGTTGCGCGGCGTGGTCGCCAACGCCGCCACATAGGCCTCCATCAGCCGCACCAGTTCATCCTCCAGCGCCGCCGGGTCCAGGCCCAGGTCCTTCTCGGCGGCCGCCGCGCGCAGCAGGCCGATGACCGCGTGGGTGAGGACGAAGGCGGACTCGTCGGTCAGGGCGATCTCCAGCCGCGCCTTGCCGGCGATCGAGGCCATGAAGGCCTTGTGGTGATGCATCAGCATCCCGTCCTCGCCCTTCTGGAACAAGGCGTCGAACAGCACCTGGCCGGTGGCGGGCGAGCCCTCGAAGCCGCGCATCAGGGCCCGGACGATCGACCGCACGCTGCCCAGCTCCGGCCGCTCGATCACCGTCTCGGCGATGGCGTCGCGCACGCTGGCCGCCCGGCGCTGGGCGATGGCGGCCAGGATGTCCTGCTTGCCGGCGAAATACTGGTAGAGCGTGCCGATGCTGACCCCGGCCCGCTCGGCGATGTGGTTGGTGGTCAGCTTGTCGACGCCGTCGGCCTCGAGAAGTTGAAAGGTCGCGTCGAGGATCGCGTCGATCGTCGATTCCGAACGGGCCTGGCGCGGCGTTCTGCGTTGTCTTTCAGGCACTTGCCACCTTCCCTGCGTCGCTCCACGCCGTCCGAGGGAAGGCGAGTAGGAACGTGAACGACGCTTACATAACCTGATCGGCGACACCAGGATCCGCCTTTATCGGCGGGTTCGGCAAACCCCAGGAGCCCGATGAGCCTCTCGATCGACCAGGTCCGCGCCAAGGTGGCGTCGCAGAAGACGCTGCTGCCGGCGCTGTACGGCAACGTCGACTTCGACGCCGTGCCCGAACGCTTCACACCGGACGCGTCCAAGGCCGTGGTCCGCGACCGCGCCCCCCTGGGCGTGACCGTCACCCAGGACGACCTGGACCGCGTCCAGGCCTACACCATGCTGGGCGACATCGTCGCCGACGCCTACGCCGCCCTGATCCCCAAGTACGGCTTTCGCCGGCTGATCGACATGCTGACCACCGCCTGCGAGCACGGCGTCGAGGCGGTGGCCGACGCGCCGCCGGAGCTCCTCGCCTTCATCGCCGACATGGAGGCCACGCCCGACTGGGTCGACATGGACCTGGTGCGCGAGGGGGCGCGGCTGGACCTCAACGCCACGGCCCATTTGGCGCCGTTCGCGATCCGCGGGGCGTTCGTGGCGACCTTCCTGAACAAGTACTCGGCCCTGCCCATGGCCCTGACCGGGACCCTGAGCAGCGACACCGCCGCCCGGCGCGTCAACGAGACCGCGACCTTCTTCGCCACCACCGTATTGCCGGGGGCGCTGGAGCGTCACGGCGCCGGGTTCAAGGCCGCCGCCATGGTGCGGCTGATGCACTCGATGGTGCGGTTCAACGCCATTCGTTCGGGCCGCTGGGACGTGTCGGTCTACGGCGTGCCGATCCCACAGGTCGACCAGATGCCGGCCGGGCTGATCCCGGTGTTCCTGATGGCCTTCAAGATCCTGCGCCAGGGCCGTCGCCACTTCACCCGCGAGGAGCGGGCCAAGGTGGAGCTGGCGCGCTATCGCTGCTTCCTGCTGGGCCTGCCGCAGGACCTGCTGGCCGACACGCCCGAGGGGGTGGTGCGGATCATGACGGCCCGCAACACCACCCTGCGCCAGGGCTTCGACGACGAGACCTGCGGGGCGCTGATCCGCGCCACCCTGGCCGCCTACCTGCCGCCCGACCGCTCGCCCGCCAACCGCCTGCACGACCGCATCGAGCGCCGCTTCGCCAAGGCCTTCTTCCTGCGCCACTTCATGAACGGCGACCGGGCGGCGGCGGCGCGGATGGGGATCTCGGTGGACCCGCTCGACCGGCTGGTGTTCGCGACCGTGGCCCTGGGGGTGATCGCACGGATGCTGGCGTTCAAGGCGGCGGACAAGGTCCCGGGTCTGCGCGAGGCGGCCAACGCCACCCTGGAGCACCGGGTGCGCAAGCTGCTGGCCCGCTACGGCCACGCCGAATACGTAACCGACGCGGCGCAGTACCGCTCGGCCCACCCCGCGCCGGCGGCGGCGTAGCGGCTGGAGACATTCAGGTGTGATCGCCTCTTTCGGCCGTCATTCCCGCCCTTGTGGCGGGAACCCCTCTGTCCGCCGCAGGTGCAGGGGTGTGGCGCGCCAGCGCGCCAAGGCGCCTCACCGTCAGCTGAACCAGGGGTTCCCGCCACAAGGGCGGGAATGACGGGACAAGGGAAGCAACCGACGCGTTGCCTCTCTACGCCCTCCCCTCGCATGTTGACTCAGTCAAGATATCGATTATTTGCCTCAGTCAACATAGCAGGTGGAGCTCGCCATGATCCCGGAGACGCAAATCGCCGCCCTGCGCGCCTTCAACCGGCTGTACACGCGCAAGCTCGGCCTGCTGAACCCTCAGCTGGACGCCAGCCCGTTCTCGCTGACCGAGGCCCGCATCCTCTACGAACTCGCCCACCGGACCGATCCGAGCGCCGCCGAGATCACCCGCGCCCTCGGCCTGGACCCGGCGCAGTTGAGCCGGACCCTCAAGCGTTTCGAGGCGCGGGACCTGGTCGAGACGGCGCCGCATCCCGGCGGGGGGCGCAGCCGGTCGATCCGGCTGACGGCCACCGGCCGCGAAGCGTTCGCCGCGCTGGATCGAAACACCTACGACGCCATCGCCGGCCTGCTGACGGACCTGCCGACGGCCAAGCGCCAGAGCCTGCTCGCGGCCGCCCAGTCCATCCGCCAGGTGTTCGACGAGGCGCCCGCCGGCGCGGTGATCCTGCGCGACCTGCGGCCCGGCGACCTGGGCTGGATCGTCCATCGCCAAGCGGTGCTTTACACGCAGGAATACGGCTGGACCCAGGACTACGAGGCCCTGGTGGCGAAAATCCTGGCCGACTTCGTCCAGTCCTTCGATCCGGCGCGCGAGGCCGCGTGGATCGCCGAAATCGACGGCCGCGTGGTGGGCTCGATCTTCCTGGTGCGCGGCGACGCCCCGGAGGTCGGCAAGCTTCGGCTGCTGTATGTCGAGCCCGACACGCGGGGCCGCGGCGTGGGCGCGATGCTGGTCCAGGCCTGCACGGACCGGGCCCGCGCGGTCGGCTATCGCCGGCTGGAGCTGTGGACCAACAGCATCCTGGTCGCCGCGCGGAGGATCTACCAGCGAGCCGGCTTCGTGCTGGTCGACGAGGCGCCGCACCATTCGTTCGGCCACGACCTGGTGGGCCAGACCTGGGCGCTGGACCTGACCTAGTCCTGCACCCGGTCCACCCGGGCCGCGAAGATGTAGCCCACATGGCGCACCGTGCGGATCAGGTGCGCGCCGCCGTCGACGCTGTCCAGCTTGCCGCGCAGACGGCTGATGGCGACGTTGACCTGCTGGGGCGCGGGCCGCGCGTGGGCGTCGGGCGGACCCTGGCGCAGCTCGTCGCGGGTCAGCACCTGGTTGGGCCTGGCGACCAGGGCCCACAGCACCAGGAACTCGGCGGTCGACAGCGCCATGGGCCGGCCGCGAGGATCGAAAAGCTCCTGGGTCGCGGCGTTCAGCCGCCAGCCCTCGAAGCGGTAGACGGCGGGCGCCTCGCGGGCCGGCTCCTCGGGACGCGTGTCGTCGTGGCGGCGCAGCACCGCCTTGACCCGGGCCAGCAGCTCGCGCGGGCGGTAGGGCTTGATCACATAGTCGTCGGCCCCGAGCTCCAGGCCCACCACCACGTCGCATTCCTCGCCCGAGTGCGAGACCATCATGATCGCCGGCGGCGAGGGCAGGCTGAGCAGGCGCGAGCAGACGAACAAACCCGAGGCGTCGGGCAGCATCATGTCCAGCATCACCAGATTGACCTGGGTCTCGCGCAGGATCTGCTCCATCTCGCGGGCGCTGCCGGCCCCCAGGGTGGTCAGGCCGTAGCCGGCCAGCAGGCCCGTCATGTCGTGGCGGGCCACGGGGTCGCCGTCGAGGATGAGGATGCGCTTTTCCACGGGACTCAGCATGTCGGTCCCTTTCGCCGTGGGCTCTCCGTCTCCCCGGCGAAGGCCGGGGCCCAGGTGAAGCCCGCGAGACGCTCAGGATGAATCTGGATCCCGGCCTTCGCCGGGAAGACGGACGTTGGGGGCGTGAAGCAAGGCGAGGCGGTCATCTAGAACATCGCCCTTCCGCTCAGCCGCATGGTGTACTTGGTCTGCTTGCGCGAGGCCTCGGCGCCGCCTTCCAGGGCGACGTAGGACAGGGCCGAGCCGGCGCGCAGCGCGAAGCCCAGGGTCACAGCCCCCTCCTTGTCGTTGGCGGCGGCCAGGGTGAAGGCCGAGCCGCCGGCGAAGCTGGCGATGGTGTCGCCCATCGCGCCGGCCAGGGTCTGGCGGTAGCCGACCCGCAGCTCGGGCCGCACCCAGACCTCCTTGCCGTACTGCTTGCCCAGCACCAGGCCGAGGTCGCCGCTGAGGTTGTCGGCCTCGCGCTCGGCCACGGCCAGGTCGAAGCCCGCGCCGCCGCCGTGCTCCTTACGCTCGCCTTCCCACAGCCAGACATAGTCCAGCCGGGCCTCGGGGCGCAGATAGACGTCGCCCAGCCGCGCCTCGTAGGCCAGCCCCGCGAAGGCGTTGGCGACCAGGCCGTTCCAGGCGGCGGTGTTGGTCAGGCTGACATCGGCCGTGCCGTCGCCGTCGATGTCGGCGCTGACGAAGCCGCGGTCGCCGTTGAAACGGCTGTAGCCGGCCCCGCCGCCGAGGTTGAACCGCCAGCCGCCGACCGACCGCCGCCAGTAGAGGCCGGCCTGCAGGATCGAGGCGGTCGTCTTCTCGCCCAGCTTGGCGACGGTGTCGTGCTCTTCCAGGCTGACCGCCGCCAGGGTCAGGCCCAGCGCCCCGCCGGCGTCGCCCATCGCCTCGTAGCCGGCCACCATGCCCAGGGCCTGGGTGTCGGAGCCTTGGGTGTCGCCGTCCTCGCGGCGGACCAGGGCGTTGATCTCCTGCAGCCAGACGCTGTCGGGGCCATAGCGGTCGCCGACGTCGGGACGGTTGGCGGTGGCCGCCGAGATCTGCTGCTGCACGGCCTGCAGGGCCGAGAACAGGCCCTCGCCCTGGCTGGGCAGCATCTGGTCGTACAGGCCGAAGAAGCCGTCTTGGGTGCTCTGGTTCAGGAAGGCGCCGGCGATGTCGGCGTCGTTCGACAGGGCCGCGAACACCGCGTCGTAGGCGCTGGTCTGGCTGCGCGACATCGAGGCCTCGGACGCCGAGCGCCGCCGCACGTCGATATTGACCTCGTTGCCCGTCGCATAGGCGTTGGCGACATACATGTAGGCCACGTGGCCCAGCAGGTCCTGGTCGATCGTCCCGGCGGTCAGGGCGCCGGCCTGGATCACGGTGTAGGTGGTCGGCGTGGTCAGCAGGCTCTTGAAGTTCAGGCCCAGCGAGGCGCCGGTCTCGACCGTGGCGGTGTCGACCACCAGCTTGGTCTGGGTTCCGGCGGTGGGATCGACCGTGAAGATCAGCACGCTGTCGGCGCCCAGGTTCAGGCTGGTGGCCTTGATGGTCTCGGCGTTGGTCAGGCCCAGCGTGCCGTTGCCGATCTTGATGTCCAGCAGGCCGTCGCTGTCGTGCAGGGCGCCGATCATGTAGCCGGTGCCGTCGATGGTCAGCTTGTCGGCCCCGTCGCCGAACCAGACGTCGCCGATCAGGCCGCCGTTGAGGATCGACAGGCTGTCGGCGCCCGAGCCCAGCAGCACCCGGCCGCGGATGATCGGCTCGTCGGCGTCGTCCACGCCATCGCCGTCGGTATCGGTGTCGGCCACGTCGTCGTCGCCGTCGTCCCCGTCGTTGACGCCGCTCTGGACGATGGTCACGCCGGTGGTGTTCTTCGACACGTCGATGGCCGTCGCCACGCCGGTGACCGTCTCGTTGGCGGCGTCGGTGTCGCTGTCGTCGGTGTCGTACGCGTCGTCGGTGGCCACCACGTAGGCGGCGATCGAGCCGGTGTTGGTGATGGTCGTCAGGCCGCCGGTCTCGTCGATGATGGCGTAGGACGAGCCGCCCTCGCCGCCGACCGTGGCGGTGATGGTCCCGGCGTTGGTGATGCTGGTCATGCTGGCGCCGGCGGCGATGCTCACGGCCTTGGCGGTGACGGCGGTGTCGCCCGTGACCGAGGCGGCGATCCCGCCGGTGTTCCACAGGGTGTCGGCCACGGCGCCGGCGTTCAGCTTCAGCCCCACGGCGTCGGCCTCGTAGGCGCTGGCCGAGATCGAGCCGCTCAGCTTGACCCCGCCGGTGATGATCGTGGACTGACCGGTGTCGCCGCCCAGCTGCAGGCCCGTGGCGCTGATCCCGTCATGGATGCCCGCCGCCGTGATCGAGCCCTTGATGATCAGGCCATAGGCGTCGTCGCCGGTTCCGACCGCGCCCAGGGTCACGGCCCGGGTGTCCGAACCGATCAGCAGGGCGGGAGCCGAGCCGTAGGCGGTGATCGAGGCCGTGCCCTCGCTGCTGTCGGTGACGCCGTCGGCGTCCTCGTCGTCGGAGGTGTCGTCGTTGGTGTCGGTGGGCGGGGCGTCCAGCAGCACGCCGCCGGCCACGTCGGCCGTGACCTTCACCCCGCCGCCGCCCTGCAGCAGGTCGTCGGCGTCGAGCAGGGCCTCGTCGTCCGGGTCGGAATAGCGCGAGGTGACCCGGTAGCCGGTGGAATAGACCGAACCCTGGATGACGACCGCGCCGCCCACGTCGCCGTCGACCGCCAGGCCGACGCTGCCGGCGCCCACGACGCTGATCGAGCCGGTGCTGGTCAGGCTTCCGCTGATCGTGCCGGTGTTGTGGATCCCGTAGCTCCGGTCGCCGACCACGCTGATCGTGCCGGCATGGACCAGCGAGCCCGTAAAGGGCGCCTCCAGGCTGATGCCGGCGGAGTCGGCGCCCTCGATGGTGATCACGCCGGTGGAGTCGTTGGTGATCGTGCCGACGAACGGATCGGTCCCGGTCAGCCGGATGCCGTAGCGGCCCGAGCCCTTGGCGAACGGGCCGTCGTAGTCGCCGTCGTCATCGTCGTCGGTGTAGTCGTAGTCCTCGGTCAGGCTGATCGTGAGGCTGTTGAGCAAAGTCCCCGTATGGCCGCCCAGCACCAGGACGCCGATCGAGTCCGAGACGCCGACGCTGGTCAGCGTGCCGTTGTTGGTCAGGATGTTGTCGCTGTCCAGGGTGGCGATCGCCCCCGAGGCGGAGAGGGTGATCACCCCGTCGCTGGTGATCTTGACGTCGTCGGCGGCGCCGGAGGCGGCCGTCGAGGTGGCGATCGGCGTGGTGCGCGAGCTGCTGGTCACCTGGGTTTCGGCCGCCGCCCCTCCCGCGCAGAGCAGCAGGGGAGCCATGGCGGCCGAGGCGAGAAATTTGCGGGACATGAACGGCCTGTAATGTGTGCCGTTCTTACCTAGAGCGCCGCCATGGCTGGCGAATGACCCCTAAGTATCGGCGTCGATAAGCTCGACCGCTCCAAGCTCATCGAATGTTTCGAGAGTGTGTCGGCCGATACACGGACCTGTTTCCAAAACCCCTTCGTTCGGGCTCGACGGACCGGCGGCACGGCGCGGGGGACCTCGACGCCCTGGTCGACAAGACCCTGGGGCGCGTGGAACGCGGCGGCTGAACCCGACCGCCTGGCCCGCCGCGCAAGCAAACGGGCAGTAGTGTTTCGGCCAGATACAGTAATGTGTCGAGGCCGATACAAAATTATATCCAAAACAGCGCCTGAAGACCTGGAAAACAGCCAGACCGCGACTCTTCGCCCATGGCGAAGGTCCCGGCCGCGCCTTATTCTGGGGGTATGCCAGCCGCCATGATCCAGCCCCTGCCCTCCGAAACCGCCACCGTCCTGCTGGTCGAGGACGACGACGTGCTGCGCCAGGAGATGGCCGGCTATCTGGTCGCCCAGGGCTACACCGTGCGCCAGGCCGCCAGCGTGCCCGCCGCCCGCGAGGTGATCGAGACCCGTCCGGTCGACGTGCTGGTGCTGGACGTCAACCTGCCGGGCGAGAACGGCCTGTCGCTGTGCCGCCAGGTGTCGGGGACCGACGGCCCGGCCATCCTGCTGCTCAGCGCCCTGGGCGACCCGGTCGACCGCATCGTCGGGCTGGAGCTGGGCGCCGACGACTACGTGGTCAAGCCGATCCCGCCGCGCGAGCTGCTGGCCCGGGTCAAGGCCCTGCTGCGCCGCCGGGCCGGAGGCAAGGGCCCGCGCAGCGACGTGCGGCTGTTCGCCGGCTTCAAGCTGGACGCCGCCGCCCGCCAGCTGACCGCGCCCAACGGCGTGCTGCTGCTGCTGACGCCGGGCGAGTTCACGATCCTGTCGACCCTGGTCGACCACGCCCGCTCGGTGGTGTCGCGCGACGAGCTGCTGACCATCATCGCCGGCGAGACGGTCGAGAACCTGGGCCGCCGCGTCGACCTGCACATCAGCCGCCTGCGCCGCAAGATCGAGGCCCAGTCCGAGCACCCCCTGATCCGCACCTATCGCGGGATGGGCTACATGCTGGACGCCAAGGTCACGATCGAATGACCGCCCGGGGGGGCCTGTTCAAGCGGTGGCCCAGCCCGCCGATCGCCTTCCAGATCCTGGCCCTGCTGATCGCCGGCCTGGTGGTGGCCCAGACCGTCACCCTGGTGTTGACCGTGCTGCTGCCGCCGGCCCCGGCCATGCACCACACCCTGGCCGACATCGCCGCCGGCCTGCGCGGCGCCGTGCCCGACAACGACAGCGACCGGCCGCTGGTCCGCACGGTCGAGACCCAGCCGCCCAGCCTGCAGAGCCCCGGCTGGGTGGCCTCCGAGCCTGCCCGCGCCGACCTGGCCCGCCTGTTGAACGTGCCGCGCGAGGACGTGCGCCTGCTGTTCTACGCGCCGCCGCCGTTCGCCGGGACCGAGAGCCGCCGCCCCGGCCATCCGCCGCTGGCCCTGCTGTTGTTCACCACCTATGCTGAGGCCCAGACCCTGCCGCAGGGACCGGGACCCGGCGGCGGCGTTCGCGTCGGCGTCGGCGGACCGATGGGGCCCATGGGCGGCGCCATGGGTCAGGGGGGCGGCGTCCAGGTCCGCCAGAGCTTCCCGGGATCGCCCGGCGGGGCGACGCGCGCCGTTGGTGGACAGCGCGTCTTCCGGTCGGGCGACGCCGGCCCCGGCGGGACCCAGCGGACCTTCAGCTATTCGACGACCGCCGCCGACGCCGGCCGCTCGGCCGACCCGCTGTTCGCCGCGCCGTTCCGCTCGCGGGTGGTGACCCTGCCCGACTCGCTGCGGGGCGTGGCCCAGCCGTCCGCCCCGCTGGACCCGGTCGCCGACGCGGCCGCGCGCGAGCCGACCCTGAAGCGCCCGCCGCCGCCCCAGCCCCTGACCCGCGCCGTGCCCGTCACCGAACCGGTCCAGGCCGCGCCGCACGTCGCCATGCCCGCGCCTCGACCCAGCCCGCCCGCGCCGGAGCCCGAGGCCACGACCGGCCGCCCCCTGGCCGCGCCCGTCAACCGCAGCCTGTTCGGCCTGGCCCCGCCGCCGTTCATCGAGGGCGACTTCGTGGCCGCCCTGCGGGTGGGCCCCGACCAGTGGGTGACCCTGCGGCCCCAGCCCGAGGCCTTCCCCAACAACTGGCAGCGCCGGGTGCTGATGTGGTTCGCCCTGTCGCTGGCCGTGGTCGCGCCGCTGGGCTGGATCTTCGCCCGCCGCCTGGCCGCGCCCCTGGCCGGCTTCGCCGCCGCCGCCGAGCAGCTGGGCCGCGACCCGGCCTCGCCAAGTGGATTTGGAGTGATCGTCGCCGACGGACCGGCCGAGATCGGCCGCGCCGCCCGGGCCTTCAACGCCATGCAGGGCCGGCTCAGCCGCTACATCACCGACCGCACGGCGATGATCGGCGCCATCTCGCACGACCTGCGCACGCCCCTGGCCCGCCTGCGCTTCCGCCTGGAGCGCGCCTCGCCCGCCCTGCGCCGCGAGATCGGCCAGGACCTGGACCAGATGGAGGCGATGATCACCTCGGTGCTGGCCTTCATGCGCGAGGACGCCGAGGCCGAGGCCCGCCAGCGGGTCGACCTGCGCTCGCTGCTGGAATGCGTGATCGACGAGGCCGAGGTCACCGGCGCCGACGTGGCCCTGGAGCCCGGCGAACCGGCCGAGGTCGAGGTCTCGGTGCTGGGCCTGCAGCGGGTGTTCGCCAACCTCGTGGACAACGCCGTCAAGTACGGCGACAGCGCCCGGGTGGCCCTGCATCTCGAGGGCGACGAGACGGTGGTCGAGATCCGCGACCGGGGCCCCGGCCTGGAGGCCGGCGAACTGGAGCGGGTGTTCACCCCGTTCTATCGCGGCGTCGAGGCCCGGACCTCCAGCAAGCAGGGCGTGGGGCTGGGGCTGAGCTCGGCCCGCTCGATCGTGCGGGCGCATGGCGGGGATATCCGGCTGAGCCTGCCCGGCGAAGGGTTGCTGGTGCAGGTGCGGCTGCCGCTGGTCGAGGGCGTTGCGGTTCAGCCGCCGGTGAGGCTGCAGGCGGCCGAATAAGGCGACGCGGCGGCGAATACTTGCCCCCTACGGATCGCTTCGCGATCGTCTTCCCCCACAGGGGGAAGAGGCGCGTCCTCCGCCCCCTATGGGGGGCGGACAGACCGCGAAGCGGTCAGGTGGGGGCAAGTCCGGTGTGACCCCACGCGAAAGGCCTAGTGCGCCATCCCCCCATGATCCCCGTGCCCGCCCGGCCCGTGCGCCTCGGCCGTGCCGCCCAGGCCGTCCGGGATGCCGATGCTGACATTGGCCATCATGCCTTGGTCCTCGTGGTCGAGGATGTGGCAGTGCAGGACGTATTCGCCGATGTAGCGCTGGTACCGGGTGCGGGTGACGATCTGGTAGTCCTGCTTGACGAACAGGGTGTCCTTCCACTGGTCGATCACCCCGGCATAGTCGGGGTCGAAGTCCGGGGTGCGCGGGTCGGTCACCGACTTGCCGTCCTTGTTGGCCACGCTGACCACCTGGAACGGATTGACGTGGATGTGGAACGGATGGCCCACGAATTTCGAGGTCAGCCGCCACTCCTGCACGTCGCCGATATTGGCCGTGCGGTCGATCCGCGAAGGCACGTACTGGCCGCTCTGGCCCGGCGGCAGGCGCGGATTGAGCACCTCGAACGTGGTCCTGGGCTTAGCCTTGATGTCGATGTTGAAGGCCAGCTCCTGGACCGGAGCGTTGAGCTCTTCCTTGGTGATCGTCGGATGCCAGACGAACTTCGACAGGGCCAGGTTCCTCAGCAGGTCGCGGATCACCACCTCCTTGACCTGCGGGTTCGCGATGTTGCGCTCGGCCGCGGCGATCATCTGGTTCTGCAGCGCCCTGTCCGGATCGCCGGCCGGCGCGCCCGGCTCGACCACCGCCACGCCCAGCAGCTTGATGAACTCGGCCTGCTGTGTCGGGCTTCCCGCGGCGTCGCTGGCCCCGTCGACGATGCAGTAGCTTCCGCCCGTCGGGAAATAGACCACCACGTCGGCGCGGTAGCCGGGCTCCAGCCGCGCCTCGCTGGTGCGGAACACGTCCGACCGGGTCAGGCCGTCCAGCGCCACCTCCCACATCGGCAGGGCCGTCCCGACGCAGTTTTCGCTCATGAACTTGGCCTGCCTGTCGGCGGGCACGGTGTTCCAGTCGGGCGCCCCGGGCTTCATCGGGAACAGGCGGAAGTTGACGGCCTCGCGCACGCCGCCGTGGATCAGCCGCCAACGCTCGAACCGGCCCGCCCGGAGCCCCGTAACGCCGGGCTGAACCCTGCCGTTGATCGAGGTGAAGCGGCCGGAATTCTTCCAGTTGGTGCTGGAACTCAGTTGGGCGTAGTCGCGGATCTCGCCCGTCTGGCCGGGATTGCAGATCCACGGCTGGCCGTCCGGGTTCGCGGATTTCTGGATCTTCCCGGCGGCGTCGAAGCAGGCGTACTGCACCTGCTGGAACATCAGCACCTTGTCGGGAAAGGCCTGCCCTTGCGCGTCCTGCAGCAGCACGTCGATGTCGCCCGGCGTGGTGGCCGTCGGGACACGGTCGTCCTTGATGATCAGGGCGCCGTCCATGCCGCTGGACACCTGCAGGGCCGTCGAGCCGTGCTTGTGCGGATGGTACCAGAAGGTGCCGGCCGGGTGGTCCGACGGGACGTTGTATTCGTAGTCGAAGGTGACGCCCGGATTGATCGAGATCAGCACGTTGTCGCTGTTGCCGGACGGCGAGACCCACAGGCCGTGGGCGTGCAGGTTGGTCTCGTTGAAGCAGTGGGGAACGTTCACGCCCCCGTCGGGCGTCTTGCACTTCTCGGCCGGAACCCGCTTGCCGTCCTTGGTCTCGAACAGGTTGTTGGCCAGGCTGATCCGCACCGTCTGGCCCGGGCGCATGGTGATGGTCGGGGCCAGGAAGGGCGTGTTCGGATCGATCGACGAGCCGCGATACGAGCGCAGCCGGACCTTGTCCTGGCTCAGGGTCCACGGGTTGCGGACCGTGCCCTCGGTGAATTGGATCGAGAACTTGTAGAGGATGTTCTGGCGCGGATCGACAAAGGTGTCGGCGGCCTGGACTTTGGGCGGCAGGGCCTGGACCAGACCCTTCTGCGCCGAGAGCCGGGGCGGAGCGGGCTCGGCTTCAGGCAGGGCGGCGGGCGGGTTGGCGAAGACGTTCTCCAGCGCCTGGGACACCGCCGTCGCCGCCGCTTGGGGCCGGGCGAGGCTGGGCGACGGCGCGGCGGCCAGGGCCATGGCGGCCAGCGAGACCCCGGCCAGGGCGGCGGGGCGCGTACGGGCGTGGAGCTTCATGATCTGCGACCTCCCGGGGGCGGCCCCATCCCGTCCGGCCGCGCGACGCGGATAGACCAAGGATTGAGACTCGTTCAAAAACCACCCATGCGCGAACTATCGCGCATTGGTGGTTGATTGAAAAGGCGCAGCTTGAAGTAGGATCGACCTACGGCTTCGGACCTAGGGCTCGACCGACGTTCGAGTGTGGCTCGCTATTTCACCGTCATTCCCGCCCTTGTGGCGGGAACCCCTGGTTCAGCTGACGGTGAAGCGCCTTGGCGCCCGCAGTACCGGTCGAGGAAGGCCTGGTGGCCCGGCAGGCCGCCGACGGCGCGGGCGATGTTGCCGCTCAGGTCGGTCAGCGCCCCGCGCAGCTGCTCGGGCTTCATCAGGCGGCCCATCTGGTGATAGCCGGTCGGCCGCAGCCGCTGGCCCAGCATCACCTGCAGCCAGGAGTCGACCTGGAACAGCTCGCCGGGGGCCTGGAAGGCCTGGGCGCTTTCGCGGAACAGCTCGATGCGGTGGGCCAGACTGTCAGGGACGGCCATCGTGCGGCAGTGATCCCAGAACGGGCTGTCGGTCCGTTCGGTCAGCTTGTAGTGCAGGATGATGAAGTCGCGGATCTTCTCCAGCTCGTCGACGGCCTGTTGGTTGTAACGGTCGACCACGGCCTCGCTGACGCCGGTGAACGGGAACAGCTGCATCAGCCGCGTGACCCCGATCATGATCAGGTGGATCGAGGTCGACTCCAGCGGTTCGACGAAGCCGCTGGCCAGGCCCAGGGCGACGCAGTTCTTGTGCCAGGTCTTGCGCCGGCGGCCGGTGGCGTAGCGTATCAGCCGCGGCTCGATCAGCCGGTCGCCTTCCAGCGCCCCCAGCAGGGTCTCGCGCGCCTCGTCGTCGCCCATGTAGTCGCTGCAGTAGACCAGGCCGTTGCCGACCCGGTGCTGCAGCGGGATCTTCCACCGCCAGCCCGCCTTGTGGGCGATGGCGCGGGTATAGGGCACGGCCGGGCCGGTCGACTTGGTCTGCACGGCCAGGGCGCTGTTGGTCGGCAGCCATTGGCCCCAATCCTCGTATCCCGCCTTCAGCGTCTGTTCGATCAGCAGGCCCCGGAAGCCCGTGCAGTCGATGAACAGGTCGCCCTCGACCCGGTCGCCGTTCTCCATGACCAGGGCCTCGATGAAGCCGCTCCCGGCGTTCTGCTGGACGCTGGCGATCTTGCCCTCGATCCGCTTGACGCCCAGGCCCTCGCTCATCTTGCGCAGGAACTGGCCGTAGAGCGTGGCGTCCAGGTGGTAGGCGTAGTTCAGCTCGAACCCCTCGCCGACCGAGAACTTGTCGGCCTCGGCCGCCTTCAGTTCGAAGCAGTAGTCGCCCAGCTCGCCGCCGAAGCCCGCCGCCTTCGCCTGCAGCCAGAAGTGATGAAAGCTGCCCATCCAGTTCGACTTCCCGACCTGGCCGAACGAGTGGATGTAGCGGTCGCCGATCTCGCCCCAGTTCTCGAACGAGATGCCCAGCTTGAACGTCGCCTGGGTGGCGCGCATGAACGCCGGCTCGTCGATGTCCAGCAGGGCGTTGAAGGTGCGGGCCGTCGGGATGGTCGACTCGCCCACGCCGACCGTGCCGATCTCGTCGGACTCGATCAGGCTGATCTCCAGCAACGGGCCCAGTTGCTTGGCCAGCGCCGCCGCGGCCATCCAGCCCGCCGTGCCGCCCCCGGCGACGACGACCCTCTTCACGACCTGGTCTTGCATGGTGTCCCTTCCGGTCGCCGGGCCTGCCCCTTGGGGCAGGCCCTGTTTAATATTCGAGCGTGGCCGCCGCTGAAACCGCTCACACTTTCAGCTGCCACGCTCTAGCGGTTCAAGCGATTGAGCAGATAGGCCCGCAGTCGCCGGGCCTTGCGGTCGTCCATCGGACCAAGGTCGCCGCGCGCGCCCTCGGGCAGGTGCGCGCCCGCCCGGTCGGCGGGGCCGAAGACGTAGTAGTCGAACAATCGCTTCCAGCCCTGCTTCTCGAAATCGGGCCGGTCGCGCAGGCTGAGCAGGCCGTGCAGCAGGGTGTTCATGGGGGTGTCCATGAAGCCCGGCGCGGCGTTCCACCAGTAGTTTATCAGGACGTTGAACGGCTCCAGCGCCTCGACCTGGTGCCACCACAGGGCGGGGTAGACCAGCACGTCGCCGGGCTCCAGGTCCGCCACCTGGGCGGCGGCCAGGGCGTCCTTGAACCGCGGGAAGCGTATGAGGTCCGGCGCGTCGAAATCGACCATGCTGACCGCCTGGCCGCCCGGCGTCAGGTCCAGCGGGCCCGGATAGAGGTTGTCGATCTGGTCGGGCGGAAACAGCGTGAAGCGGCGCCGGCCGACCATGCAGCAGGCGATGTTGTTGGACATGTCGTAGTGGGCGGCGGCGATCGTGCGGTTGCCGATCCAGATGCTGGCCAGCGGCGTCTCGTCGCCCAAGGCGACCAGGTCCAGGCCCAGGTCGTTCTCGGCCCGCAGGCCCGGCAGATAGGCGTCGATGTCGCTGGAGCCGATATAGAGAGACGGCCCGCCGGCGATCTCGAGCTCCTGCTCGATCCGCTCCAGGAACGCCCGCAGCGGCGTGCGCTCGGTCTGGAAGTTCAGGCGCGTGACGTCTTCGTCGTAGCCGAAGCGGCCCTTGATCTCCGGCGCGCCCGTATAGCCGACGAAGCGCTCGCCATGATCGTGCTCCAGCAGGTAGTCCATCGCCGCGCGGGGCGAGGTCAGGCCCGCCTGCACCAGCGGCCAGTCGCGGGCCAGGCCGCGAAAGATCGTCGGCCGCTGCTGGGCCAGGATCTCGTCGAACGGGATCTGGTCCGGCGTCAGGCCCTCGACCACCGGGGTCTTGCGAGCGATGTCGATCATCGGATGTCCGCTCCCTCGATCTGGCGACGTGCGCTCAAGCCCGGGCGCGCTTGCGGTTCTTCAGCTCGACCAACAATCCGACATTGCCCAGGGACGACAAGACCCATTGGGCGGCGGCCAGGAACCCGGGCCGATGCAGCGCCTCCAGCGCCGCGCCGTCCAGGCCCGCGAACCGTTCCTGGGAGATCGTGAAGAGGTCGGGCAGGTCGTACTGGGTGTGCTCGTCCAGCTTGATCTCGACGTCGACCGGCTCGATCAGGCCGTGGGTCTCGAAGGCCGCGAACATCGCCTTGCTGATCTCCAGCCCGTCATAGATCACGCCCAGCAGGCGGGCGACGTGCTGCAGATAGGGCGAGTTGCCGCCGGCCGGCAGGAACGCCGGTTCGCCTCCGCCCTCGGCCTCCGCCGCGAGCACGCGAGGATCGTCCAGATCGACGTGGATCATCGGCTCGCCGTTCCCGCTTTGCAAGGCGATCGAGAACGGTCCCCGCTGCTGGATCGCGGGCACGTAGCGGGCGTTCCAGCCGCCCCCTTCGAGGAACAGGTTCTCGTCGCGGTCCAGGCCCAGCAGGGCGACCGACTGGAACGCCCCGTCGGCGTCCTTGCGGAAGAAGATCGGATATTCGCGCTGGATCCCCTCGAACTCGGTGGGGAAGATCAGCACCTGGTTGATGGCGTCGCCGAACTCGGGCCCGTGGCCCGTGGCGACGCGCAGGTCGCCGTGATCGACGTTGTTAAGCAGCACTCTGTTGGTCATGTCCGCCTTCCGGCCCCCGGGCGAAAGAGCCGCGAGGTTCGATGTCCGGGTACTCTAGAGAAGAAAGGGCCGCTGCGAACAGCGGCCCTTCCCCCGACCTAGGTCGGGCCCGAAGACCCGACCATGGCTTTCGCCCCCTTAGAACTTGTAGCGCGCTCCGAGCAGGAAGCGGCGGTCCAGTTCCTGCGCGTACCACAGCTCGTTTTCGTCGCGAGCGTAGGTGCGCAGGCTCTCGTTCAGCAGGTTGATGCCTTCCAGCGAGATCGCCAGACTTGGCGTCACATCGTAGCTGACGTTGAAGTCGACCTGGGCGAACGGGGCGACGAACACCGGGTTGCGCGAGCCGCCGCGGTTGGTGGCTTGCAGGAACTTGTCGCGCCAGTTGTAGGTCAGCCGCGCCGAGACCCCGTTCTTGTCGTAGATCAGGGTGGCGGCGGCCGTGTCGCTCAGACCCAGCAGGGCGAACTGATCCTGGCCCGGGTCGGAAGCGATGTCGAAGCCGACGTCGCCGCGCACCAGGGTGTAGGCGCCCGAAACCCCGAAGCCGCTTTCACCGAAGAAGTGCTGAACAGCGAATTCGAAGCCGTGGATCTTGCCGGTCTTGTTGTTGATCGGCTGGGCGACCTGGAAGGTGTACAGCGGATCGGCGGCGTTGGGCGACACGTCCGTCGCGGCCAGAACCTGGTCGACGAAGGCTTGGTTGAGGTCGCCCGAAGGACCGCGATTGGCCTGGAACACTGCCGTGGCGGCCGCCACCGAACCGGTCGTCTGGATCAGCGAGGTCATCGTGAACAGGTTCACGTCGGTCTGGTTGGCGCCGATCGTGGTCAGAGAGGCGCGGGCGTCGCCCGACCGCGTCCCGGCGACGCCGGAGCTGGCGTCACGCAGACCGAACAGGCTCTGGTTGAAGGTGCCCGTGCCCACGAAGTTGTTCACGCGCTTCTCGAAGAAGCCGGCCGAAACATAGCTGCTGGGCTTGTAGTACCACTCGACCGAGACATCGAAGTTGTCCGAGATCAGCGGCTGCAGTTCCGGGTTGCCGCGCGTGCCCAGGGCGATGGCCCCGTTGGCGATCGGGCGGTTCGGCGCCTGGGCCGAGACCGAGGCGAACAGGTTGCCGTAGTCCGGCCGCGCGATCGTGCGGCTGAACGAGAAGCGCCCCACCACGTCCTCGACCAGGTCCACCTGGAAGTCCAGGGCAGGCAGCAGGTTGGTGTACTTGTTCTTGCCCGAAATGGGCGAGTACGTGGTCGTCGTGTCGACGCGGAAGTCGTTGTCGGCGGTCCAGACGATGGCCTGGGGCGTGCGGATCAGCGACACGGATTCCGACTTGGTTTCCTCGTAGCGCACGCCGGCGACCATGCTGGCCCGGCGACCCGCCAGTTCGCCATTCCAGGTCAACTGGCCATAGACGCCCCAGACGTCTTCTTCGACTTGGTTGTTGTCCTGGCTGGTGACGCCCACCGCATTGCCGAGCGCGACATAGGGCTTCGACAGGGCGTTGTAGAGGTCGATCGCGTCGGCCCGGAAGGCCACCAGGCCCGCGCCGCTTTGCTTGAGATCGAAGTCGTCGAAGCGGCAGGACATGCAGAATTGCTTGACCAGGCTGCCGGCGTACTGCTGCACGTCGCGCGGGTTCGAGATGCCCCAGCTGCCCAGGTCCTGCTGGGTGTTGATCGCGGCCTGCTTCATCTTCGAGTTGCGGTAGTCGAAGCCGAAGTCGAACTTGCTGCCGTTGTCGTCCAGATCATAGGACGCGTCGGCGCGGAATTCCTTGATCTTCTGGTCTTGGCTCTGGGCCGAGGTGCGCGCCACCTGGCTGCCCAGGTCGCCGATGCTGAGCACGCCGTTGCCGTCGCCGCGCGGCAGGGCGTCATTGATGGTCACGGCCTGGACCGGGACCTTGCCGCTGTAGTCGACCGAGTGCGACGAGATGATCGGCGCGCCGATGCTGACCGAGGTCGAGCTGGTGCCGTTCGGCGCGTCGGGGTCGCTCGACGCCTTGGAGACGTGGCCGTCCAAGGAGATCTTGAAGCGGTCGTTGACGTCCCAGACGCCGTTCAAGCCGAACGACTGCAGCTTGTCCTCGTTGGCGCGATACTGTTGCTCGAAGCCGGTGTCCTTCGTCCCGCTGAGGGTTTCCTGCAGGAAGACGGCGGTGGCGACGGTGGGATTCTTGTCGAAGGTCACCTTGTCGAACGGACGGTTGAACCAGTTGGTCTGGTCGTTGCGGCGTTCGAACGATTTGTTGTCGGCGTACAGGCCGTCGGCGGTGATCACGACGTTCTCGGTCGGGCGCCATTGCACGGTCGCCTGGGCGTTGATGCGCTCGCGGCTGCCTTGCGAGAAGTGGTAACGGCTGTCGTTGGGGATCGCCACCAGCGTGCTGCCGGTGGCCGGCGCGTTGGTGATCTGGGTCGCGCCGCCGTTGCGGACGAAGCCGTTCGCCGGATTGATGAAGTCGGAATAGGTGCGGATGTTCCAGTCGTTCGACGTGGCGCTGCGGCTGGTGAAGTTGCGCTTCTGATAGCTGCCGAACAGGGTGACGCCGAACTTTTCGTCCGCGTCGGTCCAGTTCAACAGGCCCGAGACTTCCGGGGTGATCTTGGCCGCGTCCTCCAGCTTCTCGTCCATGCTGGTGTCGTAGACGGCCTTGGCGCCGATGCTGCCCGACAGGCCGTGCACGGCGGCGTCGAACGGACGGCGGGTCTTGACGTTGATCGTCGCGCCGATGCCGCCCGACGGGATGCCCGCGCGGCCGGTCTTGTAGACCTCCATGGTCGAGACGCCTTCCGACGCCAGGTTCGAGAAGTCGAACGAGCGGCTGGTGCCGGTCATGAAGTCGGCCGACTGGTCGCCGCCGACGGTGGGCACGTTGGCCGTGGGCATGGTGCGGCCGTTCAGCGTCACCAGGTTGAAGCCGCCGCCGAAGCCGCGGACCGTGACCTGCGAGCCTTCGCCGTTGGAGCGGTCGATCGACACGCCGGGAACGCGTTGCAGCGATTCCGCCAGGTTGGTGTCGGGGAACTTGCCGATGTCTTCGGCCGAGATGGCGTCGACGACGCCGCTGTTGTTGCGCTTGATGTCCATCGCGCGCTCGAGCGAGGCGCGGATGCCGGTGACCACGATCTCATCGACCGTGCTGCTGTCGTTGTTGCTCTGGGCCTGGGCGTGACCGCCGGCGAAGATCGCCATGGACAGCGCTATCAAAGACGCAGAAGTGTTCAGACGACGTAGTCGCTTCATAGCCGTTTCCCCGCACAAGTCGCCCCTACCGAGGGGCTTGGTTTTTTTGTTTCGGCGCCGACAAGGTTGGCCGGCCATTTTTGAGATTCTTATCAAAAATGACCGAATATCGGCGACTGCGTTAGCGGTAACATCAGTCCACGAAAGCGGTCAAGCGACCCAAAAACGATTTTGACAGCGCTGTACCGGCCCATTTCTCATACAAATGACACCAAACCCTGACGAAATAAGCGGATTGCCGCTTTTTTGACGCAAACGCCTTTTTCACAAGGCGTATCGATTGTTGCGGCTCGGACACAGCCCGCCCTCGGCAATCTCCGCGTCAGGCCCGAAATCAAGCTCTACCTTGACGCGGCGGAAACTCGGCCGAACGCAAGGTCCCCACCGCCGGCGAGACGCGGCGAGAGAAATCCCGTTGACGCAACCTCGAAGAATGTTACCGCTATCTTGGCTTTGAGAGCCGGCGCGCTCTTGTCCGCTTGCTCAATCCGCCCGTGGATCCCTCACGGGGCCGCCGTCCTGGATGGCGGCCCCGATTTTTTCGCTTCCACCGCGATGGATCGCTGCCTCCAAAGAAATATGGGACCGGTAACAAAAGTGCGTTGACGCTCGACCCGCGACACGGGAAAGCTGCCGCCGAACCTGGAGACACATCCAGGATGGGAGGAGAGCACCATGGAAGTTCTGTCGCGGTCCCTGGGGGCCGTCGCGCTGGCCGCGAGCCTGATGGTCGGCGCCGCGCCCGCCGCCCTGGCCCAGACGGCCGCCCCGCCCTCCAAGCCGGCCGCCGCCGCTCTCAAGCTCAACGCCAAGGACTATTTCGAGACCCGCGGCCTGAACGTCCTGGTGTTCAGCAACGGCTCCGAGGACCTGTTCAACGACGCCAAGATGAGCGGGGTCGAACTGATCCATCACGGGGTCCGCACCGTCACCAACGGCGACGTGCGGCTGAGCCCCACGCCGGGCCAGTGGGACCCGATGGCCAAGCTGGTCGAGCGCAAGGTCGACCCGGCCACCGGCGTGATCACCGCGACCCTGGAGTTCGTCGGCCAGGACTTCCGCTACACGATCCGGGTCGAGCCGCGCGGCGAGGCCTTCACGATCAGCGTCAACCTCGACAAGCCCCTGCCCGCCGCCCTGGAGGGCAAGGCCGGCTTCAATCTCGAGGTCCTGCCCTCGGCCTATTTCCGCAAGACCTTCCTGGCCGACGGCAAGCCGGGAAGCTTCCCGCTGTATCCCAGCGGCCCGATGGCGGCGGCCAGCGGTCCAGAAGGTCGGGCCGAGCCCCTGCCCCTGGTCACGGCCGGCCGCTTCGTTCTGGCCCCGGAGGACCCGGCGCGGCGGATCACGATCAGCGCGGCGACCGGCGGGCCGCTGTCGCTGTACGACGGCCGCAACCAGGCCCAGAACGGCTGGTACGTGCTGCGCGCCCCCATCCCCGCCGGCAAGACGGGCCGGGTGGTCGAGTGGACCGTCTCGGCCAACGCCCTGCCCGACTGGGTCCGCCCGCCGTCGATCGCCCACTCGCAACTGGGCTATGCCCCCGGCCAGAAGAAGGTGGCGATCGTCGAGCGCGATCCGGCCGATCCGCCCAAGGCCCAGGCCAGGCTGCTGCGGGTGAGCGAGACCGGCGCCTTCACCCCGGCGCTGACCGCGCCGCTGGGGGCCTGGACGCCCTGGCTGCGCTACGCCTACGCCCCGTTCGACTTCTCGTCGGTGAAGACCCCGGGCCTCTATGTGATCGAATACGCCGGCCGGCGCACCGCGCCCTTCCGCATCGATCCGGCGCTCTATGACGACGCCTGGCATCCGACCCTGGACGTCTATTTCCCGGTCGCCATGGACCACATGTTCGTCAACGAGGCCTACCGGGTCTGGCACGGCGACAGCCACCGCGACGACGCCCTGCAGGCCCCGCTGAACCACGAGCACATCGACCTCTACCGCCAGGGCCCGACCACCGACACGCCGTTCAAGCCGATGGAGCACATCCCCGGCCTGAACGTCGGCGGCTGGTTCGACGCGGGCGATTTCGACATCCGCACCCAGACCCACTACGCGGTCGTGCGCAGCCTGGTCGACACCTGGGAGCAGTTCCACCTGACCCGCGACGAGACCTCGGTCGACCAGAAGCGGCGCCACGTCGAGATCCATGTCCCCGACGGGACGCCCGACATGCTGCAGCAGATCGAGCACGGCACGCTGCAACTGCTGGCCCAGCACAAGGCCGTGGGCCACGCGATCCACGGCATCGTCGAGCCGGACGTCGGCCAGTACACCCACCTGGGCGACGCGGTGACCAAGACCGACGGCCTGGTCTATGACGCCGGCCTGGGTCCCGACGAGGTCAAGGGCGGGCGCAGCGGGGCCAAAGACGACCGCTGGGCCTTCACCAGCAAGTCGACCCCGCTGAACTACGGCTCGATCGCCGCCCTCGCCGCGGCCAGCCGGGCCCTGCGCGGCTATCGCGACGCCCTGGCCGACGACTGCCTGGCCACCGCCCAACGGGTCTGGGACGAGGAGCATTCCCACGCCCCCGACCTCTTCCACCACGGCAACACCACCGGCGGCGACATCGTCGACGAGGAGTTCAGCGCCGCCGTCGAGCTGCTGATCGCCACCAAGGACCCGAAATACGCCGCGCGGATCGACGAGCTGTGGCCCAAGGTCGAGGCCCGCTTCATCCAGAACGCCGACCTCGCCGCCCGGGCCGTCCCGTTCATGCCGCCGGCCTTCAAGGCGCGGATGGAGCCGGCGGTGCGGGCCTACAAGGCCGCCAGCGACAAGATCGCCGCCGAGAACCCGTTCGGCGTGCCGATCGCCATGGGCGGCTGGGCCGGCAGCGGCGGGGTGGCCGAGTTCGGCCTGACCCACTGGGCCCTGCACAAGGCCTTCCCGGAGATCATCGACGGCGAGGCGGTGTTCCGTTCCCTGAACTATCTGTACGGGACCCATCCGGGCTCGGACATCTCGATGGTCTCGGCGGTCGGCACGGTGTCGAAGGAAGTCGCCTACGGCAACAACCGCGCCGACTTCAGCTTCATCGCCGGCGGCGTGGTGCCGGGCGAACTGATCGTCAAGCCGGACTTCCCCGAGAACAAGGAGGACTGGCCGTTCTTCTGGGGCGAGAACGAGTACGTGATCAACGTCGGCGCCAGCTACATCCAGCTGGTCAACGCCGCGGCGGCGTTGGCGAAGGAGAAGCGCTAGCGCCCCTCCCCGACTGTCATCCCGGGCGCACCCCGGCGAAAGCCGGGGAAGACCCGGGACCGACGCCTGAGCTCAGCACTCCAGGTCGGTCCCGGATCGGCGCGCTACGCGCTTGTCCGGGATGACAGCGTTTTGATGAGGTTAGGACGTCGTAACCGGATCCACCTGCGCCCAGACCTTCCGCTCGGCCGCGAACCGGTCTGGAACCACCTTGCACGCCACGTCCAGCACCATCGTTTCGCGCGTCTTCACGTCATAGGCCGGCCAGGCCGGTTGCCCCGGCGCGCTCGGCTTTCCAGTCCGGGCGAAATTGGCCCACATGGTGCTGATGTTCTTGGCCGCCGCGAACCGGTCGGCGCGGTCGCCGGCCAGGGTGGTGGGCGAGGCGACGGTGTTGAACACCAGCGGGATGTCGGCCGCGTGCATGGCCCCCAGCTCGATGTCGGTCCCGTCCATCTTGCGGTTCGAGCGATAGGCGATGTTGTAGACATAGACCGGCGCCCCGCCCTGGGCGACCTTGCGCTCGGCGGTGACCACCGAGCCCGAGCCCATGGCGTAGTAGCTGGCGGCGGCCAGGTAGATGTCGCTGGGCGTCGCGCCGGGGCGATCGGACCGGTAGGCGTCGATCAGCGTCTGGGCCTTGTCGCCGAATTTGCCCGACAGCCGCGCCTTCAGCTTGGCCTCGTCCAGCCGGAACGCCTCGACGTCCTTGCTGGTCCAGGCGAAGAACGCCGCCTCGGTGTCCATCCAGCCGATGACCAGCGGCTTGTCGGCGGCGCTGGCCGGGGCGGTCGGGTCGAACGGATGATGCGGCAGCAGGTCGCCGTCGACGATGGGGCCATAGGTCCCGGGGGTCAGCGACTGGATGCCCCGCCAGCCGCCGCTGTCGCTCTTCACCTTGGCGTTCAGCGCCTTCTGGGCGGCCAGGATCTGGGGCGCGGGAACGTCCAGCACCTTGCGCCAATCGGCCGGGGCGATGCCCAGCTGCTCCAGGAACATCCGCGTCGTCTGGGCGGCGACGTCCGGGGTGGTCACCCGCACCACCGGGCCGCTCTGGATAATGGCCTTGGAGAACAGCGGCGCGACCGAGGGCATGGCGTACAGGCACGAGGTCTTGGCCCCGCCGCCGGACTCGCCGAAGATCGTCACGTTGTTCGGATCGCCGCCGAACGCGGCGATGTTTCGCTGCACCCACTTCAGGGCCAGCACGATGTCGGACAGGCCCTGGTTGCCCGAGCCGGCGTATTCGGCCCCGCCCAGTTCGCCCAGATACAGATAGCCCAGCACGCCCAGGCGATGGTTGGTGGCGATCACCACCACGTCATGCTCGCGGGCCAGCATCGCGCCGTCCTGGGCGGTGCTGCCGCCCGAGCCGGTCGTGTAGCCGCCGCCGTGGCTGTAGAACATCACCGGCTTGCCCTTGCCGCCGCTGGCCGGGGTCCAGAGGTTCAGCACCAGGCAGTCCTCGCCGGGCGCGGGCTCGTTGACGCCGTAGACCGTGCTGGCGTCCTGCAGCGAGGGCGTGCCGAGCTTGGTGGCGTCCCGCACCCCGCTCCAGGGCGCGACCGGCTTGGCCGGCTTGAAGCGGGCGGCGCCCGAGACGCTGGCCCCGTACGGCACGCCCTTGTAGGCGTCGACGCCGCCCGACCTCACGCCGCGCAGCCGCCCCTCGGCGACTTGGATCTCCACGGTCTCGGAGGCGGTGTCGGCGGCGCAGGCGACCATCGGGACGGCCAAGGTCCCGATGCCCCGTTAGCGGCACATCTTGTCGAGGTCGGCCCCGCCCCAGGCGGGGGCCTGCGGCGGGAGCGGCAGGCCCTTGGCCTTCATGGCGTTCTCGAGCGTGGTCGGCACGTCGGTCGCTTCGGTCTTGAAGTCGGCCGTGTAGAACTTGTCGCGCTCGGCTTCCTCCAGGCCGACGAAGGTCACGCCGTTCTCGCGATACATCGCCAGCAGCCGCGGCATCATCCGGGCGTCGAAGGCGCCGGCGTGCATCAGCAGCACGTAGGGGATGTCGCGGCCGTACAGCGTGGCCGACAGGCCGCGTTCGAAGTCCAGGCTGTCCTTGGCGGCCTTCAGGTAGCTGGTCTCCAGCACGGCCACCGCCGCCGCGTCGCCCTTGGCCATGCAGCGGGCGTAGGGCTCGTTCCAGGCGTAGTCGCCGAAGCTCATGGTCACGCTGGCGATCCTGTAGCCTCGCGCCTTCAGCATCTTGCGGACTTCGGCGTGCTTGCCCGGGGTATGCTCGCCCTCGGCCAGGAACGGATAGCGCAGCCAACGCCAGTCCCCGCCGGCCATGTGCTTTTGCAGCAGCGGCTCGTTGCGCACGAGATCGGCTTCCCAGACCTCGACCGGATTGTCGTTCAGATTGATGTGCGACCAGGTGTGGTTGGCCAGCGGATGGCCCGCCGCGCGCCACAGCGACAGCACGCCCACCGAGTCCGGCTCGCGCTCCTCGCCCACGCCGTTGACGAAGCCGTAGACCGGCCCCGTGCCCGCGTCGTGGAAGGCCGCCAGCAGCCGGCCGGCCACGTCGATGCGGCTGACGCCCGGCGGCAGGGCGCTGTGGTTGGGCAGGTCGTCGAAGGTCAGGGCCATCTTCACCGGCGTGGCGGCCATTGGCGCGGCGCCCTGGGCCGCGCCCGCCGTCGCCACGGCGAAGGCCAGCGGCGCGATCCAGCGCGCCCAAAGTCCCAGGCGTCGCCCGACGCCGTCGATTCCCGCGATGCCCATGCGTCCTCCCGGTTTCATTCCTTGGCGAATGATAACGCTACCATCTATGCCGCCCACCGGCGTCGCCGCAAGGGCGTTCAGGTGATCTCGCCCATCAGCGCGTCCCAGCGCCGCCGCGACAGCTCGGCCCGCTCGGAGGCCGAGGTGGCGGCGCGGACCTGGCGGCGGTACTCGCCCGGGCTGGCCGCGAACGCCTTGCGGAACAGCCGGCCCATGTGGCTCTCCGACTTGAAGCCGCAGACCTGGGCGATGTCGGCCAGCGGACGCTCGTCGGCCGGATCGCCCAGCGCCGCGCGCAGCCGCACCAGGCGACGGGCCTGGATCGCGCCGCCGATCCCGCCGTCCGGCTGGAAGATGCGGTAGAGGGTGGCGCGCGAGACGCCGGTGGCCTCGCAGATCGCATCGGCCGTCAGGTCGGACGCGAGATTGGCCTCGATGAAGCGCTTGACCGACTCCCGGCGGGCGAACTCCAGCCGGCGCAGGTCCGCGCCCCGGCTCAACTCGACGCTGCCGGCCGCCACGGTCAGCAGGTCGATGAAGGCCCGCGACACGGCCGGCAGGTCGGCCTCGCCGATCTCGGGCGCGCGGGCGGCCAGCGACTTCATGTAGTCGGCCAGCAGCAGCGCCTTGTCCTGGTCGATGATCCGGCCGTGCAGGCCCCCGGTCGCGCCCAGCGAGGCCTGCAGCACCTCGCGCGAGACGCTGGCGGTGATCAGCCGGGTGGCGGTCGCCCGGTTCCGCATCGGGCGGGTCATGTCCAGCAGGGCGATCTGGCCGGGGGCCACCGCGACGAAGCCGTCGCCGCTGTCGACCTCGAACCGCCCCTCGACGACCGACTGGACCGTGAAGTGGTCGAACTGGTCGCGGCGCACGCGTTCGGCCGAGCGCTCGTGGGCCACCCCGGCCAGGCGACGGTCGAACAGCAGAATCCCGGCCAGGCGCCAGCCCGTGACCTCGGCGAAGAACGCGCCGTCCAGGCCCGTCACGTCGGCGCCCGAGGCGTAGAGCTCGCGATAGACCTCCAGGCCGGCCCCGTCCGGCTCGGACGCGAATTGCATGAACTGCTCAGCCATCGAGTCCCGTCGCTTCTTTCGAAGATTCCGTTTGCGCGGCGTCGACAGCGCTTACCCAGGCCCGACGGCCGCCCCAGGCCAACAGCGAAGCGGCCAGACCGGCCGCCAGGGTGGTGCAGAACAGCGCCTTGCCCAGTTGGCCGGGTCCGAACACCCGGTCGCTGAGCACGCCGATGACCGGCGGGCCCAGGCCGACGCCGATCAGGGTGGTGGCCGCGAAGAACACGGCGTTCGAGGCCCCGTGGGCGGCGGCCAGCATCGGCTGGTACATGGCCAGGAACACGACCGCCGCCGCGCCGCCGAACACGGTCAGCATGAAGAAGCCGAGGCTCAGCGAGATAAGGGTCGGCGTCAGGCACAGCAGGCCCGCGCCCACCACGCACAGCGCCAGGGCCGCGACGATCACCAGGGCGGGCGGACGTCCCGCGCGGCGGCAGAGGTCGGTCAGCGCCCCGCCGCTCAGGTGGCCCAAGGGCGCGCCAATCAGGACGATCAGGCCGCTGATCAGGCCGCTTTGGGCCGGCGACACGGCCAGCTCGCGCTGCAGCAGGGTGGGCAGCCAGGCGCTGGCCGCCTGGATCAGCACGATGACGCAGCCGGCCGCCAGCAGGTGCCCACCGAACGTCGCGGGCCGGGCCCTCATCTGCTCCAGCGCCGCCGGCATCGAGGGCCGCCGGACCGGGGCCGTCGTCGGGCCGGGCTCGCGGCCGTCGACGATCAGCAGCCCGCAGGCGACCAGCAGGTTGGGCAGGACGCTGAGGAAGAACAGTACGCGCCAGGCCTCCAGTCCGGGGAACACCGCGCGCACCAGCGGCGAGGCGCTCCAGGCCAGCAGCGCGCCGCCCAGCAGCATCGCCCCGCTGCGCCCCAGGGCCGAGCCGGTGGTGAACACCGAGATCGAGCGGCCGACGTCCCGGGCGGGGGTCAGCGCCACGATCAGCGACAGGGCGGCGGGCTGGACCAGGGCCTGGCAGAGGCCCAGCATCAGCCGGCACAGGACCAGTTGCTCCCAGGTCCGGGCCAGGCCGAAACCGACGCCGGCCAGGGTCCACAGCAGCAGGCTGCCGGCCAGCACCTTCAGTTGCGGCGCCCGGTCGACCAGCTGGCCGAGGGTAAGGGTCGAGGCCACGAAGAACAGCACGAAGGCGGGCCCCTGCAGCAAGCCCAGGGCCGTGTCGCTGAGCAGGAACTGCCGCTTGAGCAGGGGCAGGATCAGGGCCGGCAGGTTGCGGTCGGCCTGCATCAGGAAATGGGTCAGGGCCAGCAGGCCCAGCGGCGCCCCCGTCGTCCATCCCCACCCTGTCGCTCGCGCCGCGCTCGCTTGCGCCATGTCCGCCCCCGGCTTCCCGCTAGACCGAAAACGGCGCTGGCGCGGCGACGCCGGATCGGCGCCTGGACGGAAGCTCGACAACAGACTCAGACATACCGACGCTCGAAATTATTCGCGCCAAAAGGGCAGACGGCGCCCCCATCGTCAACCGATCGGACGCCGTCGCCTGAAAAGGGATTCCGGAGACACACAAATCGCCCGGATGGCGAGCGTCAGAACGTGTAGTCGAAGCCGATCCGGAAGAGGTTGCCCCGGGCGTCGGCCTCGGAGCTGAGGGTGGCGTAGCCGCTGCCGACCGTCCCCTGCGACTTGATCGTGCCGAAGTCGGTGTACAGCCATTCCCCGCGCACCGAGGTGTAGTCGCTCAGGGCGTAGGCGCCGCCCAGGCCCGCGATCCAGCCGAACTTGACGTCTGACTCCTCGTTGCTGCCGGTGATCGGCGTGGCGCGGGTGTCGGAGTATTTGGTCGTCAGCTTGATGTCGGAGGCGGCCACCCCGCCCGTGGCGTAGAACAGCCAGGTGTCGGTCGCGAAGCCGATCCGGGGACGCAGAGTCCAGATCCAGTCGGTCTTCATCTTCTGCTCGATCGTGAAGTCGACGGGCGGAGCGATCGCCAGCCCCGAGCGGTAGGTCTTCTTGCGGTCCTCGCCGAGGTTGAAATAGCTGATGTCGGTTTCCAGCCCCAGCATCCAGCCGCCCGCCCAGTAGTTGTAGCCGGTCTGGAACCCGCCGGTGAAACCCAGCTCGTTGTCGTCGTCTTCCGAGATGGGGGCGTTGATCAGGCCGAGGTCGCCCGGGGGGATGACCGTTCCGCCGGAGCCGGACGCCGCCTTCATGCTCAGGGTGGTGTCGCCCCAGGACGCGCCGATGTTGCCGCCGACATAGAAGCCGTTCCAGGGACCGTCCTGCGCGGCGGCGGCGCCTGCGCCCAGGCAAACAAAGCCGGCCGCCGCGAGCGCGGCCATGAACTCGAACCTACGCATACTCGTCCTCCAGGGGATTCGATGGAGGACAAGGCTTCCCGGAACATCCGCGCCTCGATATCCGGTGCGGACCTGAGGGCCGGGCGCGCGAGACCCGAGACGGCGCGCGGAGGACCCGCGCGCCGTCCGCCGTCAGTTCAGGACGCGCAGGGTCACCTTGCGGGCGGCCGCCAGTTCCTCGTCCGACGTGCCCGTCGCGTGCTCCTCGCCCCAGGAGACCGTCGACATGTTGTGCAGCGGGATGCCCTGGCTCGACAGGAACCGCCGGGTTTCCAGGGCGCGCTTTTCGCCGAGGATGCGGTTCTTGTCGACGTCGCCGCGCGCGTCGGCGCCGCCGACGATCTCGATGAAGACCCGCTTGTTGGCGGCCTTCAGCTTGTCGGCGAAGGCGGTGAGGGTCGCCTTGGCTTCGTCGGAGAGGTCCCACTTGGCGGTCTCGAAGGTGATCGTGTCGCTTTCGCTGACTACCGTGCGGACCAGGTGTCCTTCGGCCAGGGTGTAGGCGGAGTCCGCCTTCTGACCCGCCGCCTGGGCGGTCTTGTCCACCTCGTCGACGTGGCCCGACAACGCCGTGACCTTGGAGTCGAGGGCGTCGACGCGCGCGCTCACGGCCCCCACCTGCTCGTTGACGTAGGACTCGGTGGCGCAGCCGCCCAGGGCCAGCCCGCCGGCGATCGCGACGACGGCCGCGACGCCCGATAGATAACGCCCCATGATGGATCTCCCAGTTTTCTGTCAAACTCAGGGAGGAGTTTGGTCCTGGGAGCGGCAAGACATATCAGGTGTAGACCTGAGCCTAGACATAGCCACACCCGAAGCGCGGCCGATGGACTACTATCACCGGACGTTGGCCTTTTCCCAAGCCCTCACCTTGACCCGGGCGGCGTCGAAAAGACGCTGGTAATTGCCCTTGAGGACTTTCTCGCGCGTCTCGGGCGTCAGCTTGGCCCAGAGCGGCTTGTAGGTCTCGTAGACGGCGAAATACTGCCCGGGCGAACGGGGCGCGACCACGTCGCTGCCGAACAGGAACCGGTCGGGGTATTTGTTGATCAGGGCGGCCGCCTGGGTCGACGCCTCGTCGGACGCCACCAGGTACTTGGCGACCTCGTCCCACGACAGGTCGAACATCACGTTCTTCATGGCCGGGTTGCCGAGGATCTCCTCCAGGTAGGCGGCCTCCGACTTCACCGGCTGGATGATCCGCCCCATGCCGGCGTGGGCCCAGATGATCGTGGTGTCGGGATGCCGCGCGTAGAGCGCCGTCAGCTGGTCGAAATAGCCGCGGACCTTGGCGTCCTTGGTGAAGGGCCGGACCATGTCGTTGTGCAGCACGACCACCAGCCCGACCTGGCCGGCGAAGTCGAGCAGGCGGTCCAGCGACGGGTCGGTCAGGCTGGCCCCGCCGCCGGCGATCTTGGGCGAGACGAACTCCTTGTGCACCGAGAACTCGCCGATGCCGGTGAACACCCCGGGAAACAGGGTCAGCACCCGCTTCACATGGTCGGCCGCGTACATGTCGGCGGGGTTGAAGCCGGTGATCATCGGATCGACCCGCTTCTGCTGGGCTGGCGTCAGCGCGCGATATTCCAGGGCGATCGCCGCGTCGGTGAACGAGTAGTAGTAGAGCGGCGCGTCGGCCTCGAGATAGTAGGTCGGCGCCACGTCGCCGCTCTCGCGGTACGACCACTCCTGCTGCAGGGGGATGCCGAACAGGGTGGTGCGGCACACCCGGTCGCCCATCAGCTTCAGAACCTCGCCGGCCGACGGACCTTCCTGGATGTAGTTGGTCAGATGGAAGTGGCTGTCGCTGAACTGGCAGTCCTTCGGAGTCTGCGCCGAGGCGGATCCGGCGCCGAGCGCCAGCACGAAACCCAGGGCGGCGAGCAATCGGCGGGGCATCGGCGACATCCTGCTCTAGAAGGCGAGGGAGAAATCCGAGACGAAGGTGAACCCGTTGCCGCCGACCGGGACGGGATAGGCCGTGTAGCCGACCGGCGAGCGATCGGTGTAGAGGCCCATCACGTTGATCCGCATGTCCCGGCGCTTGAACGGGAAGTAGTTGACGCCGGCGGCGATGTCGTAGGGATCGCCGTACTCGCCGAAGATCTTCGAGCCGGAGAGGTAGGCCTGCAGGGTCTTGGGGATCAGCATGGCCGAGGCCTGGAGCTGGAAGCCGGTGTCCTTGAGGTCGGTGACCGGGACGATCCCGCTGACTTTGAAATTGTCGAGCCAGCGCGTGTAGTACTCTAGCTCCAGCGCGTAGCCCCCGTATTTAACCCCCGCGTTCAGGGCCAGCATCTGGTAGCGCGCCTCGGTGATCCGGCCCGGCGTGTTGAAGGCGTCCACGGCGAACAGCAGGGTGCCGTCGGAGAGCCGCAGTTGGGTGTTCTCGATCGACTCAGTGTTCGGCTGCGACTGCGGCGTCTCGGTGCTGCGCGTGTAGTGGGCGCTGAACAGGGTCGCGACCTTGTCGTGCTTCTCGAAGTCGCCGAAGCCGTTGATCGGGCCGAACTCGCCGGTGCTCGGCATCCAGGTCAGGGCCCCCGACCAGGTGTTGGGCTTGGCGTCGAGCTGGCCGGCGTTGACGCCGAGCGCGCTCAGGTTGTTGGCGATCATCACCCGGTATTCGAGGCCCTTGGCGAGCTTGCCGTCGGCCCAGATGCCCTGGGTGTACGAGCCCCGGAAGAACTCGTCGGCGATCGGCCGGTTGTCGTTGCGCAGCCAGTACGGGAAGGTCCGGTTGGTCGAGCGCGTCGACGGCACCGACTGGATGCCGAGATAGACCCGCAGGGCCTCGCTGAAGGTCCAGTTCAGGTTGCCGGCGAGCACCACCTGGGCCCCCTGGCCCTGGGCGGTCTGCGAGGTCCAGGCATAGGCGTTGTAGCCGAACCTCGGATCGAACAGCCAGCCGCGGACGGTGATCTGCACCTTCGCGAGCTGGAAGTCCTCGCGCGGCGTGATGGTCTTGGCCCGCCCGAACGAGTCCACATAGGCCTTATCCAGCCCGTGCTGGTTCAGGTAGCGGAGGTAGCTGACCAGGCCGAGGTCCACCTCCCCCATGTCGGAGCGCATCAGGACCAGGCCCTTGCCCGTCTCGAAGCCGCCCCAGCGCTCTGGCGGCGCTGGCCCCTCGGCGGTCTGGAGCCGCTGGATCTCCACCGGCGGCGGGACCGCGGGGGCCGGCGGCGCCTCGCCGGCGGCCCACGACAGCTGGGCGGCCAGGGCGTCGATGCGCCGGGTCCGTTCCGCCTCGGCCGCCTTGGCCGCCTCGCCCTCGGCCCTGAGGGCCTGGAGCTCGCGCTGCATGGCGGCCAGGGTCTCGGCGCTGGCCGCCTGGGGCGGTGTCGGCGCGGTGGAGACAGCGTCCTGAGCCAGGGCCGGGGTTCCCGCGCCGGCCGCCAGGATCAACCCGGCGGCGGCGCAGGCGAGGGGAAACGCCGCGCCGGGCTTGGCCCGACGTCGATCCGTTACGCGTCGCATGAAAACTCCTCGGACCGATCAGGTCGGCTTCACGTCGTAGGGATTGCCGCCCAGGGCTTCGGAGATGTCGATGATCGCCCGCTGACCCCGAACGCTGTTGCCGGCGGCGTCGAGCGGCGGGGCGAAGGTCCCGATCCCGAACTTGCCCGGCGACACCGCGATCAGTCCGCCGCCCACCCCGCTCTTGGCCGGCAGGCCGGCGTGGAACAGCCACTTGCCGCTGTCGTCGTAGAGGCCGGCGGTGGCCATCACGGCCAGCAGTCGCGCCACGTGCTTGGGATCGATCACCTGCTTCTTGGTGATCGGGTTCTTGCCGCCGTTGGCCAGGGTGGCGGCCATGTTGCCCAGGTCCTTGGCGTTGACCGCGATGGCGCACTGGCGCGTGTAGATGTCGGTGGCCACGGCCGGGTCGCTCTTGAACCGCTCGTAGGCCCACATCAGGGCGCCGATGGCGCGGTTGCGCTGGTTGGTGTCGGCCTCGGACTTGTAGACCTCCTGGTCGACCGACAGCTGGCGGCCGGCGAAGTCGGAGTGCAGCGCCAGGATCTTGCGCCACACCTCCTCGGGCGAGCCCTTGACCAAGCCGGTGGTGGCGATGGCGCCGGGATTGACCAGCGGGTTCATCTCCTTGCCGCGATATTGCTCCACCGCGACGATCGAGTTGAACACCTGGCCCGTGGCGTCCACGCCGATGCTGTCTTCGATCAACTGCTCGCCCGACTCCTGGAACACCAGGGCCAGGGTGAAGACCTTGGAGATCGACTGGATCGAGAAGGTCGGCGTGATGTCGCCGGCGGTCGACAGGGCCCCCTGCGGGGTAGCCAGGGCGATGCCGAAATAGTTCGACGGCACCTTGGCCAGGGCGGGGATGTAGTCGGCGTTCTTGCCTTCGTTCAGACCCTTGAACTTCTCGTAGGCGGCCTTGACCGCGGCGTCCGCCGCGGCGGCGCCGCTGGGCTGGGCGAAGGCCGGCGTGGCGGCCAGTCCGGCGCCCCCGGCGAGGCCGAGACCCAGGGCCGCGAGACCTCTGGCGAGGTCCCGACGCGAGGCGTTTTGATGCAACATCGGATTGCCCTCCAGTCGCTGACTATTTGAAATCGTTGCTTGAGAAGCTGTACTTGAAGGACACCTGGATCCGCAGATCGTCGCCCTTGTTGTCGTTGAAGTCCTCGCGCTCGCCCCACAGCAGCTCGGCGCCGACCAGGATCCGCGGATCGGGCGTGTAGAGGACGTTGGCCGAGGCGTACTGCCCCGTCTGGTAGGCGTCCGCCGACTGGAAGTTGGTGTTGTCGACCTTGGTCATGCTCCAGCCGACGGAGCTGCTCCACTGGTCGTTCCAGTAGTGGTCGTAATAGGCGGTCAGGCCCAGCAGCGGCAGCACGTCGCCATACAGCGAGCCGGGCGGCACGGGCGGGGCGCCGACGATCGGCTGCGAGACCCCGGGCTTGGCCTTGGGCCCCATGTCGGTGCCGCCGTCGTTCATGTAGCTGGCGATGCCTTCGCCATAGACCACGCCCAGATGGACGACGTCCTTCTGACCGGCCTTGATGTTGGACGTCAGGTTCAGGCCCCAGCCCATCTTGTGGGATGAAGGCTCGTTGTCGGGCGCGCCTTTGGTTTCGTAGCCGACGCGGCGCAGTATGCCCGCCAGCTGGACGTGCCCCCAGTCTCCGGCGTAGCGGTAGTGCCCGGTCAGGTCGGGCAGTTCCTCGTCGCCCTGGATGTTGGAGCCCAACGTCGGATCGACGATGCGGACGTTGCCCGCGTCGATGTCGTTGCCGGGCTTTTCGACCGCGATCGCGAACTGGCTCTGGCCCGAGGCGAAGGTGTAGCGGATCTGCGGGGTGCGCACGAACACCATGCCCGTCGGTCCCCAGTATTCGATCGTGTTGGGGAAGATGTCGCCGTCCATGAACACGCTGTTGGTCTGGCCGGCCAGCACCGGGCCCCACTGGCCATAGGCGTGTCGAAGGCGGAAGGTTGTCTGGCCCGCGTCGCCGCCGACCCCGAACAGGTCGAACTCGAACTTCACGAACAGAGGCTTGCCGGCGATGTCCTGCTGCGCCTTCACGCCGAACCGGCTCTGCTTGACGCTGATCGAGGTCTGGCCGTTGTCGCCGAAGGTGTCTTCGGTCGTCGGAATCTTCGAGGGCCTCAGAGCGTCGTCCCAGTCCGGGTCGACCCGCATGAAGTCCTGAGTGAAGTCGACCTGCGCGAAGCCGTAGACCTCGAACTTCGGCGCGTCTTGCGCTTGCGCCGCCCCAGCGACGCTCGTGATCGCGGTCGCCAAAAGTAGATGCGGCAGCAGCCGCGCGTACGGAGTTCTCATCGTGTCGCCCCTCTCGTCCTGGACCCGGTGACCGGCGCGCCTATGCCGCGCGTCTCCTGGTCAGGTTAGGAGCCGACCCGCCGGAGAAAGTATCAGGTGGGCGCCTGATACGACCGCAGGTGGATTGCCCGGACGTCCGCCGCCCCCGAGCCGTGTCGCGTCGGGACCCAAGCGGCTCGGGCGTCCACGCCCCGGCGGCTCGGGAATACGCCGGATGGCCCCGGCCCGCGGCCCACCCGACGGTGGCGGCAAACCCGGAGGTTCCCCATGTCCCACGCCCGAACCCTCGCCGCCGCCGGCACGGCGGCCCGCTCCCTGCGCGCCGCCGGAGACCGGGTCTGACCCTGGCCCTGCTCGTCGCGGCGGCGCTCGTCTCGGCCGAGACGCCGGGCGAGACGCCGAGCGAGCCGGCCCCGCAGGCGAGCCCCGCCGCCGCCGGGCAACAGCCGAAAGCGCCCCCGGCCGAGGCCCAGGCGGAAGCGCCCAGCGGTCTGCTGTACGTTCCCCTGAAGCTGCTCTCGGTGCTGGACCAGGACTTCAGCCTGGGGCCGTGGACCTTCCGGGGCTACATCCAGTTCGACGGCGCCGACTACACCCAGGAGCCCGCCGGCCCGCCGGAGACCGACTTCCGGCGCGGCGCGATCGGCAGCGGCGACACCCTGGACGCCCAGGCCCTGACCGACGGCTCCTACCTGCGCAAGGCCCGCCTGGGCGGCGAGGGACAGTGGGGCGAGAACCTGTCCTATCGGGCGATGTTCGACATCGGCGGGCGCGACGAGCAGGGCGAGGCCCGCATCGCCGAGGTCTGGGCCCGCTACAGCCGCTTCGCGCCCTGGGTGCTGATCGTCGGCGCCTATCCACAGCTGGCCAACATGGAGGACGCCACCAGCACCGACGCCAATCCGTTCCTGGAACGGGCGACGGCGGCCAACCTGGCGCGGGGCCTGGGCGGCGGCGACGGCCGGCTGGGGATCACCGTGCGGCGCGCGACCCGCAACTGGATGACCGCCGTCAGCCTGACGGGACCCGTGCTGCACGAGGACGACGAGACCTCGCCCCGGTCCGCGATCATCGTCCGGACGTCGCGGGCCTTCTATCCGAAAGCGGACTCCAGCGTGCACGTGGGCGGATCGCTGATCTATGTGCTGTCGCCCGGCAAGGCCCAGGACGACCGGATCCGGGGGTTCGGCGTCCGCCTGATGGCCACGCCGGAAGTGCGGGTCGACGACACGCCGCTGCTCGACACCGGCGACATCGTCGCCCACCGCGCCAGGGTGCTGGGCCTGGAGTTCGCGGCCCGACGCCGCAATCTCTACCTGCAGGCCGAAGCCTTCCATTTCGCGGTGGAGCGCGCTTCCGGCGAAACACCCCGCGACCCGCGCTTCTTCGGCTTCTACGTGGAAGGCAGCTGGATGCTGACCGGCGAGGCGCGTCGCTTCGACCAGACCCGAGCCGTGTTCGGACGGCCCAGGACCAAGCACCCCTTGCGGGCCGGCGGCTGGGGCGCCTGGGAGCTGGCCTTCCGCTACAGCCGCATGGACGCCAACTCGCACGAGGGCCAGGCCGGCGCGCCGACCCCCGTCGGCGGCGTGCGCGGCGGCGACCAGGCCATCCTCAGCCTGGCGCTGAACTGGTATCCCTCGGACCGGATCCGCGTGATGCTGAACGCCATGCACGTGCGGGTGGATCGCCTGAACCCCGCCGGCCCCGTCGATCCCGAACCCTTCGGCCCCGCTCCCCTGACGCCGCCGGCCGGCGTGCAGATCGGGCAATCGCTGGATGTGGCGGCCATGCGCGTCCGATACGCCTTCTGAGCGAGCTAATCCTGATATCCCACCTCGGGGTGTGCGACGCGGGTCCAAGGGTTTTCCCCGATGGTGGTTCTCGACAGCAAGGCGCTGCTTAGCTCAAGCAGATCGAGGCCGGAAAAATGGATCATCGACAGCTTCTCCAAGCAGCGCTCCTGTCGCTCGTCGTCGCCACCGCGACACCCGCCCTGGCCGCCAAGCCGCCCACCACCTGGGACGGCCTGCTCCAGATCAAGACCAAGCGCTTCGACCTGGTCTATCTCGCGCCAGGCGCGACGTTCACCGGCTATACGAAGGTCAAGCTCGACCCCACCGAGGTGTCCTTCGAAAAGAACTGGCGTCGCGACTACAACAGCCAGGGCATCGGCATCTCGCGGGACATCTCCGAAAAGGATCTCCAGAAGGCCGTGACCAAGGGTGTCGCCGCCGCGAGCGAGATCTTCGTCGAGGAGTTCAACAAGGGCGGCTACCAGGTGGTCACCGAGGCGGGCCCCGACGTGCTCTGGCTGCGGACGGGCGTGCTCAACGTCCGCGTCTCGGCGCCGGACACCATGGAGCCCGGCCGCACCTACACCTTCGCCAACGACGCCGGCGAGGCGACCTACTTCATCGAGGTGCGGGACTCGCAGACCGGCGCCCTGCTGGGCCGCGCGGTCGACCGGCGCCTGGCGGGCGACAACACGATCGGCCAGCGCAACCGCGCTACCAACCGCTCGGACTTCCGGCGACTGGTCGAGCGATGGGCCGAGCTGAGCATTCGCGGCCTCAACGAGCTGAAGGCCCGGGCGCCGATCAACGATGCGGGACAGTTCGCGGGGAGCGCGCCGTAACGCTTGTGACGTAAGGGGCCGCGCGTCGGCGTGGCCCCGGTTTGCTTATCTGTCGGTAGACGCCAACAGAAGGACGTTCGAGATGTCCCAACGGCTCGACCAGACCCTGCCCATGCCTCTATGGCCTGGGCCGATCTTCAACGGTCGCGACGGTTTCGCGCCGTCCGCCTCCCTCAACGGCCTCGCCTCGTCGGTGACGGCGATCCTGCGCCGCGCAAGGTCGGCCCTGGCGACGTCGGATGCGCGGCCCGTCGAGGTTTCCGTGCTGAAGCCCGCCAGCCGCGCCGCCACCCGGCTGCTGGCCACCGTCTCCAAGGCGCTGGTGCAGGAAACCGCCCTGCTCAACGAGGCCGGCGTGCTGATCGCCGTCAATCCCGCCTGGAGAGCGGCCGCCCGGCGCACGGGCGCTTCCCGTCGGGCCGGACTGAGCGAGCCCTACCTGGACTTCTGCACACGGATCAGTCCCATCCTGGCGCGGCCGGCGTTTCGCCAGGGCGTCCGGGACCTGCTGGCCGGAAAGAGCGCCTCGTTCACCCATCGCTACACGGTGGCGGACAGCGAACCGCCGCGCCGTCGCCACGTGCGGATCACGCCCCTGCCCTTCAGCCCCCGGCCGGTGTTCGTGGCGGTGCACGACGACCTGCCCCTTCCGGCCAAGGGACGTCCCTCGGCGACCCGGGCCCGCGACCTGCTGGCGGCCCAGGAAGAGGAACGCGTGCGCATCGCCATGGAGCTGCACGACTCCACCTGCCAGCACCTGGCGGCGCTCAACCTGTCGCTCGGACGGCTGCGGCCGCTGGTGTGCGGCGACAAGGCCAATGCGGTGCTCGACGACATGTCGATATCGGTCGGCGAGGTGGTCAAGGAGATCCGCGTCCTGTCCTACCTGATCAAGCCCGCCGGGCTGGAGCAGAACGGGCTGGCGCGCGCGGTGCGCGGCTTCGTCGACGGCTTCGGCGCGCGCACCGGCCTGACCGTCAGCTTCCTGACCCGGGGCCCGGTCGACGCGGCCCCGCAGGACGTGCAGCACGCCGCGTACCGTATCGTCCAGGAGGCGCTCTCCAACGTCTACCGGCACGCCGACGCCCAGCACGCCGACGTCGAGCTGGTCAGCGAGGGCGGCGTCCTGACCGTGCGGGTCAGCGACGACGGCAAGGGCGTGGCGGCCCTGATGCGCGGCGAGCCGGCCAACCTGGAGTCCGGGGTCGGCATCGCGGGCATGCGCACCCGGGCAGCCCAGCTGAAGGGACGGGTCGAGGTTTCCTGCCCCGGTCAGGGCACGGTCGTGGTCGTCGCCCTGCCGGTCGGCTCCCGTCTCTCGTCGTCGGCGTCCCGGAACGGCCGACCCCGGCGCCTCCGCTCCCGACGTCAGGGTAATCACGGATCGTCTCGGCCCTCGCCAGGCGCGAGTTTGGATCGTCCGCCCTCCTCCCCCCTGACGGTGGACTAGAAGGTTTTTCAGGCCTTCCTGACTGGCCCCGCATTCGTGCGGGGCCGTTCTTTGATCGGGACCCGGAGAGAGAATGGTCCGCAAGACCGACTCCAACGACAGCGCCGCCGATATCGCGGCCACCGCTTCGGCCAGGGCCAGCCTGATCGAGACGGTGACCGCCGTCGTGCTGTCCGTCGCCGGCCTGATGGCCTCATGGGCCAGCCATCAGGGCGCGATGTGGAACGGCATGCAGACCGTCCATTTCGGCCGCGCGAACTTCGAGCGCGGCGCGGCCTCGCGGGCCAGGTTCGAGGGCGACATGGTCCGCGCCGTGCAGATCGACCTGTTCAGCGACTGGATCGAGGCCAAGAGCCGCGGCAACGAGGCGCTGGCGCAGTTCTACCGCACCCGCATGCCGGCGAACTTCCACCACCAGTTCGAGGCCTGGCTGGCCACCCGTCCGCTGGACGACCCCAAGGCGCCCCCGACCCCGTTCGCCATGGCCGGCTACCAGCCTCCCGGCTTCGCCGAGGCCGATCGGGCCGAGAGGGAGGCCGAGGCGCAGTTCGCCCTGGGCGAAGCGGCCAGCCGCACCTCCTACGCCTACAACCGCGCGGGCGTCGTCCTGGCCACGGCCATGTTCTTCGGCGGCATCGGACAGGTGTTCCGCCAGACCTCCGTGCGTTTCACCCTCGCCGCCGTGTCGATCGTCACCTGGCTGATCGGACTGCAGCTGATCCTGACCATCCCGACGGCGTCCCTGGGCCAGTTCTCGCTGGCCAACGCCCTGAAATCGCCGCCGGCGGCCGCGCCAAACCACTAGACCCCATTCTCCGCTCATGCCGGCCTTCGCCGGGATGAGCGGAGAACTAGCGCCTCAAGCCCCCTAGGGCTGAGGCGGCGTCGTGGGGACGGGCGCGGCCGGCGGCGTGCTGGGAACCGGAGCCGTCGAGGGGACCGGCGCCGTGGAGGTCCCACCCTTCTTCGCCTCCGCCGAAGCGGGATCGGGCACGGTGATGTAGACGATCGTGTCGCCCTCGTAGCGCGGTTCCAGGTAGTAGCCGTCGCAGCGATAATAGGAGGCGCCGTAGTACGGATAGCCCCCGCATCCCATCGGCAGCGAGTAATAGGCCGCCCCGTAGTAGTAGGGGCTCAGGGCCGCCGCGGTCACGGCGGCGGTGGCGCCGATGACCATGCCGGCCGCGATCGGGTGGTGGAAGTGGTCGTCCCAGCCGCCCCAACCGTCGTCGATGTTGATGTTGGTGTTGTTGTTGATGTTGGTGTTGCGGTCGCCGTCCCCGCGGTTTCCATCGCCGCGATTACCGTCTCCACGATTGCCGTCTCCCCGGCTTCCATCGCCGCGGTTCCCCCCATCTCCGCGATTGCCGCCGGAGGGCCTGGTGCTGGCCGTGTCCCGGCCGCCCCCGGTGGCGCCCGTGCCGGCGCTGGGTCGCGAGCCGGCCGCTCCCCCGCCAAGGCCGCCGCCCGCGCCGGCTCCGGTGCTGGGACGCGTGCCGGCGGAAGCGCCGCCGCCGAAGCCGCCCCCCGCGCCCGCCCCGGTGCTCGGACGCGAGGCGGAACCGCCGCCGAAACCGCCGCCGCCCGTGGAGGGCCTGCTGGGCTGGGTCGACGGCCGGCTGAAGCTGGACGAGCCGCGGTTATAGCTGGAGCGGCTGCCGCCCATCGAGGAGCTTCGGCTGCTGAAGCCGCCGCCTCCGCCGCCCCGGCTCATGCTGCTCATGCCGCCGCCGCGGGCCCCGCCGCCGCGTCCGCCGCCGCCGCCTCGACCGGCGGTGGCCTCGGCGACATAGAGGGCCATCGACGCGAAGACCCCGGCCGATATGGCGATCAGATGGAGGATGCGGACTTTCATGGCGTGCTCCCGGTCGGTTCGAGCGTACTCATTCGGATGGACTTGGCCTTGGGGCCGGCGCGGTAGGTGAAGGTGTCGGCCGGGAAGGTCGGATTCAGGGTCCAGGCCAGCCGCGCGACATAGGCGGGCTGTTCGGTCTGGGATCGGTCGACGATCATCAGCTTGCGCGGCAGCGGGCGCTCGCCCTGCTCGATCCACACCGACCAGTCCACCTCGCCCTGGCGGAAGGCGTACTGATTGGTGAGCACGCCGTCGATCGTGGCGGGCCCCACCAGGAAGGCCCCCGTGAGGTCTTCCGACCGCCGGCTCTTGAGTTCGTTCCAGCGGAACAGGTCTTCGAGCGGCAGGGCCAGGCCGTACTCGTCCCACAGCAGGTCCAGCATCTTCAGCGTGGTCGGCGGCGCCGCGACCGTCGAGTAGAATTCATGCTGCGGCGAGAACACCGTGAAGGTCTTGCCGTCGTAGAAGAAGGTCCGCTTCTTCAGGTCGGTGACGACCTCGATGACGAAGCCGTCGGGCTTGCGCACCTTGTAGTGGGCCGTGCCGTCGATCTGCACGCGCTGTCCGGTCTCGGTGACGATGTCCAGGCTGGTCTGGGTCCGGATCTCGAAGGTCTTCAACGTGCCGAGATAGGCGCTCATCCGCTCCAGGGCCTGGCGGGCCTCGGGCTCGACTATCGGCGCCACCAGGTCGGTGTCGGAGGCGGTCGCCGGAGGAGCGGTCGCCGGGGGCGCCGTCTGGGCCGAAGCCAGGGACGGCGCCAGGGACGGGAAGGTCGCGGCCGCGACGCTCAGGACGCAGCAGGCGACGAAGGGCAGTGGTCTCACGAGGGAGTCCTCCTGTTTGGCTTTTCAGACGATGAGGGACGCGGCCCCGGGCCATCGGCGTCCAGGTCCACGATCTCGATCGAGGGCATGCGCCAGGCGCCGGACAGGGCCGCGCCCCGGGGCCCGTAGAGCCGCATGACCAGGCACATCTCGCCGCGTGGCGCCGGCAGCCAGTTGGCCAGGTCGCCTCCGGCCGGCGGCTTGTCGTGGATGATCAGGTCCAGCGCGCCGTCGTCGTCGAGGCTCAGGTCGTTGCGGTTGCCGATCCCATGCCGCTTGTCCGCCGAGGCCGTCGGCCGGGTGTAGAGCCGCCAGAAGCCGCGCACCGGCGGCAGGGCTTCGGCCTGGAAACGCAGGCGCGAGCAGCGGTCGCCGCGCAACGGCCGGCCATGGCCGTCATGCTCGCAAACCAGGGTCAGCAGCTCCTCGCGCGCGGGCGCGCCGAGGCTGGAATAGGCGCGCCCCGCCTGGGCCAGAGACGCCCCCGACTCGTCGTGCTGCGGCACGGCCACCGCGTGCCAGCCTACCCCCCGGGTCTCGGAAATCGCGGCCGTGGCCGCCCGGATCGCCGCCAGGCCGTCCGCGAACCCCAGCTCCAGCGCCTCGGCCATGTCCGACGACCAGTTGGCGGCCGGCGGCGGCCCGTCCAGGTCGCGGCGGAACTGGTCGAGCAGCGGCCGCATCGACCGCTCGAAACTGATCGGCGCTCGATCCAGCACCGCGTCCAGGCGATGGAAGAACACGGCGGGCCCCAGCTCGATCACCTGCCGCAGGCTCGAGACGGCCGGCGGCTCCAGGCTGGTGATGTGGCTGGTCTGGTGATCCGGCCGCCGTCCTATCGAGCTCAGGCACTGATGCCTGGCGATGGCCAGGGTCTCGGGCCGGTCGAGCGGCGAATGGGCGTGGATGCGGCTGACCGCCCAGCAGGCGTCGCTGGGCGCCCGGCGGGCCAGGTGGGTGTGCGGGGTCTCGCCGTTCCAGCGCGGCGGGACCACGGCGACGTCCACGCCCCCGTCGTTGTCGGTGCGGGATCCGAGACTGGCGAACGGCTCGCCGGCGGTGTCGATCAGGGTGAGGTCGAAATGACGCCCATGGGTGTGCGGCAGGTGCAGCACCACGGGCCCGTCGGTCAGGTCGATCCAGGCGCTGGCGATGACGATGCAGGGATCGTCCTCCAGAAGGCCCGGCGCCAGGTCGGCGCTGTCCGGGGGCAGGAGGTGGAACTGCTGCAGCGCCATGGGATGGGCCCGCCGCACGGCGTCGACCAGGAACAGCGGAAAACAGAGCGAAAAGACATTGGCCGCGACCGCGCGGGTCGTGTTCTGGCCTCGCTGCCTGAAGATCTGCTTGGTCACCGTCGGCCTCCGTACACACGGAGTGTTTCGGGATCACGGCGGGTGGGGTATCAGGCCGAACCCGGAGGCGAGGGCGTTCACGACCTAGGCCTGGATCATTTTGTGCTTTATCGCGAAGCGGACGAACGCCGCCGCGGTCCGCACGCCGGCCTTGCGCATGCCCGCCGCCCGATGGCTCTCCACGGTCTTGATGCTGATCGTCAGCTGCCGCGCGATCTCCTTGTTGACCTTGCCCTCGGCGATCAGTTGGGCGACCTCGAGCTCGCGGGTCGTGAAGCTCTCCAACCGCGACTTCTTGCGTTCGTTGAGCGCGGCGTAGAGCAGCAGCTCCGAGACCGGGGACGAGAAGTAGAGCCGGTTGACGTGCAGCGCCGAGATCGCCGCCTCCAGGTTCGTCCCGGTGTCGGACTTCAGCACATAGCCCCGGGCCCCCGCCGCCAGCGCGCTGCTGACGGTCTCGTCGTCGTCATGCATCGTGAACAGCAGGACGCGGATCTTCGGGCATTCCTTCTGCAGGAGCCGGGTCAGGGCGACCCCGTTCAGGATCGGCAGCGACACGTCGAGGATGGCGACGTCGGGCTTTTCCTTCAGCGCCAGCTCCAGGGCCTGCTGGCCGTCGGAAGCTTCGGCGCAGACCATCCAGCCCGGATGGTCCTCGATGACGTTTCGAACGCCACGGCGAACCATGTCGTGGTCGTCGGCAATCAGAATACGCAGCATCACGCCCCTCCCTGTGGACACGCGTCGCGCCCGGCCATGGCCGTGCACGACAGTCGGCAACACAGGGGACAGGCCCGCTCACGCGGTCGCCTTCGCGAAACCATGCCCCTCAACGCCAACCTATGGACCGAGACGAGGGTTTTTCTTGATCGTTCCGCCCCTCCGTCCAAGGGACTTCCCCCCGCCCCAAACAGCCCCAACTGTTTGTTTCGATAGGAACAGCAGACACCCGCGGGCCTTTGGGCGCCATCGGCTAAAACATCCACTTCATCTCAGGCCTTCACCTAAGAGGCGTAGAGGGGACCGAGGCGCATTATGGGTTGAATTGGAGGTTCTCCATGCTCCTGGCCGGTTTGTTCATCACGTTGCTGACCCCTGGTCTTGCCGAGGCTTCGGCGGGCGACGCCTGGATCTTGCGCTGTCGTGTCGACAACACGACGCAGGCCGAGCGGACCTTCCGCGTCGCGCCTCGGCTGCTGCAGGAATGGAAGCCGGCCGACAAGCAGTACGGGCCCAATCTGTGCGAGGTCTTCAGCTGCACGGCCGATCGCGATCGGCTGGAAGGGGTCATGACCTCGGCCTCGCTGATCCTGACGCTGCGCGTCGACCAGACCCGCGGCCAGGGGTCCTGGAAGACGGTCGGCGCCTCGGGCCAGAAGGAGACCAGCGGCCCCTGCGGCGTCGAACGCGAGAAGGCGGGCCAGACGCCGGGGTGAGCGCTGGAGGGCGGTCAGGCCGACGGGTCGCCCGGCGCCATTGGGTCAGCCTCGCCGGGAACGAGGCTCACGAACAGCCTTATGCGCCGACCTCGGGGCGAGGCTGTACATCGTGAGCAGATCTTGGGTGAGCCGGGTCCGGACCGAATTGCGATCGGCGGGATCCTCGCCCTCGATCGATTCCAGGATCTGGACCGACATTCCGACGGCGTTGATGCGCTCTAGAACGTCCACGTAAGCTCCAGCCTGGGCCATGGTGGAGCGATGGATCGCTAGGTAGGTCGCGCCGACGAACTGCACGAAGATCCCCGACACCGCCGTCAATACGGCCGGCGCTATCGACTGAGGCTGGGAGAAGGCCTTGAAGACGCCGAAAGCCAGCAAGCCGAAGCCGGCCGTCGACACCGCGACCGTAAGCAGGAATATCAACTGAACCTGCGCGAGATTCCTATCGAGATAGTCTTCCAATTTCGCGCGAGCCAACTCCCAGACCGGCCGGACCTGTCGGGGCGACTCTTGCAGGCGTTGCTCGACCTCTTCGATCTTGTTTTCGAGACGAAAGCGCCGGCGCAGGCCGTCGACCCAGAGCGCCGAAGCGAGGAAGACCGCCAGGCCGATCCAGAAGAGGGCGAAACGCCAGCCCAGCTCGCCCGGCGGATGGTTCGGCGAGAAGACGAACTGAATCATGAGCACGCAGCCCAGTCCCGAGAGGACGAGCGCCTGGACCGTACTCGTTCGATCGAAGGAAAACAGGTCTTTGATCGTGATCTGGGGTTTCATCTCAGTCCGCTTCCGATGTCACGCATCCTAGACGTGCAACCGGATAAGCGAAGCTTAAGGCCGACGCCCTCGCCGTGCAGCGGTGGCGCGCCGGCACCCTAGCGCAGCGCCGCCACCGTCAGGCTGCTCCCAGACTGGGCGCCCTGGGGGGCTTGGCCTTCGGTCGTGAGATTGAGCTCGGGATCCCAGTCCAGCGTGAAGTCCGGGCCCTCGTTGAGGTGCTTTAGCGCCGACGAGCCGCCCTGGTCGTTCGACGGCACCGGCCGGATCGTGAACACCGCGCCGATGAAGCTCAGGTCGTAGTTCGCCGACAGGGCCAGCGTCCCGCGGGTGATCCCGTAGTCGCCGGGGTTCTCGCCAGCGGCGCGCGCCAGGGCGCCGGTGAAGGCGTCGCCGGCGGCCAGGTCGCCCACCGTGATGCGATAGCTGAAGGTCGGCTCGACCTGACCGAACGCCTTGAACGCGTTGTCGGCGGCGACCGTCACCGACCGTCGCAGGATGTCGGCCAGGGCGGCGCTGACGCCGGTCAGGCTGTAGTTGCCCGCGTCGGCGCCGGCCAGGACGGCGCCGGACGCCGTCACGGTCTTGCCGGTCCCGGCGTTCCTGTCGGCGAAGGCGTAGGCGCCCGAGGCGGTGACCGTCTCGCCGGCCAGCACGCCCGTCAGGCTGATCGACCCGGTGGCGGTCGTCGTGCCGTCATAGGTCTTGTTGTTGGCCGTCAGCGCGCCGGTCAGGCCCTTCTTGGCGATGTCGGCGGTGTCGGTGGCGGTCGAGGCCAGGGTGTAGTTGCCCGCGTCGGCGCCGGCCAGGGTCACGCCCGAGGCGGTGACCGTCTTGCCGGTCCCGGCGTTCTTGTCGGCGAAGGCGTAGGTCCCCGACGCGGTGACGGTGTCGCCGGTCACCACGCCGGTCAGGCTGACCGATCCGGTGGCGGTCGTCGCGCCGTCATAGGTCTTGTCGTTGGCCGCCAGCACGCCGTTCAGGGCCTTGGGATCGATCCGCAGCGAGCCGGAGGTTCCGGCGGCGAAGGCGTAGTTGAGGTCGGAGGTCAGGCCGCTGGTGACGGCGGTCAGGGTGTAGGTCCCGACGTTCTTGCTGGTCGCGCCGTTGATCACCAGCGCGCCGGTCCAGGCGTCGGTGAAGAGGTCGCCGTTGACCAACCCCGTGACCGTCGCCGAAAGCGACGGGATCGCCCCGTCATAGGTCACGATCTTGCTGTCGGGCGTCACGGTTATGGTCGGCTGGTAGGCGTAGACGAAGCGGTCGCCGTTGTTGACGCCCGCGGTGAAGCCCGAGGCCGCGAAGTCGTAGGCCGTCCCGTAGTAGCTCTTGCCGGACAGGCCGTTGAACGTGTTGCCCGCCGTCGAGCCCTGCGGATCGCCGAACGCCTGGGTGTAGATCAGCCACCGGCCGCCGGCGCTGGCGGCGGTCACCGCGTCGGCCCCGCGGGCGTTGGTGAACACCCCGTCCGAGGCCAGCACCACCGCGTCGCCCGCGCCGTTGGCCCTCACCGTGCCCGTGCCGGCGATGGTCATGCCGCCGTGCGAGGCGATCGACAGGGTCCCCGTGCTCAGCACGGTTCCGCTGACGGTCAGGGCGCGATTGTCGACCAGCTTGAACAGGCCGCCGGTGTTGGTGAAATCGCCCAGCTCGACGATCTCGTTGGCGGCGCGGAAGTTGGCGGCGCCGACCGACGAGCCGGTCAGCTTCTGGGCCAGGATGACGCCGGCCAGGTTCTGGCCGATCGTCCCGTCGGACCGCAGGTCCACCGTTCCGTGTTGGACGTCGACCACGCCCTGCACGATGAAGGCGCTGGTCCCATGATAGGCGAAGCCGCCGTTGGAGACGGTGACCGACAGCAGGTTCGGGATCAGGTTGTCGCCCAGCAGGGTGACGCCGCTTCTCGCGGCCACGGTCAGCGTATCGGCCTTCAGCGCGCCCTGCTCCTGCACGATGTCGGTGAAGGCCTGCAGGGTCAGCCCGCCGCCGACGTCGATCAGCCGGCCGGGCGTCCCGTCGCCGAGCCGCACGCCGCCGGCCAGCGACTGCAAGGTCAGCTGGGCGTCGGCGTCGGCCGCGACCAGCCGCATGTCGCCGATCGCGTTGATCCGCGAGGTCGAGTGCGCCGTCAGCTGGTCCACGGTCAGCAGGCCGGTCGGGCCGTTGATCGTGACCGCGCCGTTGGTCGAGGTGACGGCGCCGATCGCCTGCGGGCCGTTGACGACCTTGATCTTCACGTCGTTCGACGCGCTGACCGTGGTCAGTTTGGCGTTCGTCGTGTGATCCAGGTTGATGTCGGCGCCGCCCGTCGCGCTGCCGACGGTGACCGTCGTGGACGTGCCGGCGGAGGTGACGAAGTTGGCCGCCGTGATCGCGCCCGGCGTCGCGGCCCCCAGGATGGCGGCGCCGCCCGCCAGGGCGTCGACCACCAGGGTGTTGGCGCCCGTACCGGTCAGGGTCGCCGCGCCCAGGCGGGCCGTGCCGCCGTTCAGGGTCCGGACCTGGACCGACAACGCGGCCATGGAATCCACGTCGATGCTCCCGACGCTGCTGTCCGCCCCGGCGAAACTCACGGCGGTGAGCTTGCCCAGATGCCCGCTCTGGGCCGTGACAAGGATATTGCCCGCGTCCACGGTCATGTCGCCGCCGTTGACGACGCCCTGCACGTCGAGGACGATGGTGCCGCCGTAGTGCAGGGTCTTGCCGCTGAAGTCGAAGCCGCCGGCCCGGTCGGTGATGAACCAGGATCCGGTCTGGAGGCCGACCGGCGCCAGGGCGTTGTCCGAGAGATCGCCGCCCAACAGGCTGTAGTTCCCGTCGACGCTGACGCTGGTGGCCACGTCCACCAGGCCGGTTCCACCGTCCAGGAACACCGAGCCGTTGCTCGACGCCGTATCGATGGCGATGGCGTCGGCCGTCACGTCGACCCGGCCGTTGACCAGCCCGGCTCCCGCCGAGAGTTGCGCCGCACCGGTCACCGCGCCGTCCTGGGCGACGATGGTCAGCCGGCGGTCGGCGTGGATGGCCGCGGTCCCCAGGTTCAGGTCGCCCAGAGTGTCGGTGACGGTGACGTCGTGGATGAGGCCGGTGGTGAGGGTTGGAGTCAGCACGTCGCCCAGGAAGTCCTGGGCGGTGACCGTGTAGTCGCCCCCGCCGCTGAAGGCCGCGCCGGTCTCCAGCGTGCCCGCCTGCGCATCGAGCGTGATGTTGTAGCCCGCCAGTTCGTCGATCTTCAGGTCGCCGGTCTGCAGGGTGACGGTCGCGTTGTTGAACTCTCCCGAAGCGACCAGGACGATCGGATTGCTGACCGAGTACGCATTGACCACCGCGTCGCCGAACGCGGAATAGACCTGCAGCCCGTCCGGAGCCGGCGAGCAGCCGCAGCCCGAACTGGGACCGGTCAGGGCGTAGTTGGCGTTGGTGATCAGCGCCGCGGTGTCGGCGCCGAAGGTCGCCGTCCCCGTGTCCGTGGCCTCGACCAGGATCCCGAGGGCCGCCTCGCCGGCGCGCAGCGTCGCGTCGCCGTCGGCCTGCACGACGATGACGCCGTTGGCGCCGTTGACCTTGGCCAGGTCGACCACGGCGTTGCCTGCCGCCTGCACGGCGACGCCCTGGTCGTCCGCCTCGGCCGAGCCGACGAAGACATTGGCGGTGAACGCCGCGACCGTGACCGCGACGCCGGCATGGGCCGACTGGACGTCGGCGTCGCCGGTGCTCGCCACCACCCCGATGATCCCGTCGGCCTCCAGCGTCCCGACATCGACCGTACCGCCGAGGATCGTCAGGTCGTCGCCGCTGGAAATCAGGGTGGCCGCGGTTCCGTCCATCAGGCCGTTGGCGCCGATCTGGACCGGGCCGTCGCCGTGCACCGAACCCGCGATCGTCACCGTGTCGCCGCCCAGCACCACCTCGTCGTCGCTGTTGACGGAGCCGGTCGAGGTCACGTGCAGCAGTCCATCGCTTTCGATGTCGACCAGGCCAGCGCCGTGCACCGCACCGGTGATCGTCAGGTCGTCGCCGCCGCCGCTGTAGAGCTCCACGTCGCCGTTGGCCGCCGTGGCCGCGCCGACGGTCAGGGCGCCGTCCAGCGCCTCGACATAGATGTTGCTGGTGTTGGCCGTGATCGTGCCGAACGAGGCCGGTCCGGTGTTGATGGTGACGTCGACGTCCTCGCCTTCCAGGGTGTCGATCATGGCGCTGGCGTCGAGATAGACCTTGGCGTCGCCGGTGGTCGACCGGACCGTCGCGGTGCCCGTGTTGCCGCCCGTCCGGCTGAAGGTGTTGGCCGTGGTGATGCTCGAAAAGTCGGGCGCGCCCAGGATCGCGTCGCCGCTGCCCGAGACCAGCAGGTCGTGGCCCGCGCCGGTTCCGGTCAGCTCCGCGGCGCCCAGGATCGCGCCGCCGCCCGTGGACGACACGGTGATGTCGCGCCCGGCCGTCGCGGAGTCCAGGTCGATATTGCCCGCCGCCGTGACGGAGACGTCCCGCGTCGCCCGGGCCGACGTCCCGGCGGCCGCGCCGCCCGCCAGGATGGTGACGTCACCGGCGGATATGCCCGTGCCCTGGGTGATCGCCGTGCCGAAAGCGACCGCGCCGTTCGTCGAGGTCAGCCACACGTGGCCGTCGCCCGCGCCGGTCGAGAGTCCGGTGGACGTCAACGTCGCGCCGCCTGCCAGGATGTCGCCGTCGGTGGTCGTGATATCGACATCGTCGGCGGCGGTGGCGCTGGTGACGACTGTGACGTCGCCCGTGGTGGTTGTGATCTGAAGGTCTCGCCCCGCGGAGCCGCTGGTCAGGCTGGCCGAGCCGCCGGTGATGTTCAGGATCGCGGTCGCGTCGCCCGTGCCCAGAATTGCAGCGCCCGCCGCGACGATGACCACGCTGCCCAGCGCCGCGCCTGTCCCCTGGGTCTGGGCCGTGCCGATATTGACGGACCCACTGACCGATCTTGCCAACACATGGCCGTCGTCACTCGCGCCGACGCCTGTCGACCGTAGTGTCGCGCCGCTGGCCAGGACGTTCCCACTGACCGTCGTGACCTCGACATCGTCGCCGGCTATGGCGTTGGTGACGACGGTGGCGTTGCCCGTCGTGGCCGTGACGAAAATGTCCCGCGCCGCCGAACCGCTGGTCAGGCTGGCGGTGACGCCGGTGACCTTGATGTCGCGGGTGGCGGTGGTCGAGCCGGCGCTGGCGGTCGTCGCCGCCTGGATCGTGATGTCGCCGGCCCGCGCGCCGGCGCCTTGGGTCTGGAGCGTGTTGGTGGCGGTGACCGAGCCGGTGTCGGAACGCAGGAGGATGTGCGCATCGTCGCTGGCGCCCAGGCCGGTCGACCTCAGGAAGGCGCCGCCGGCCGTGATGTCGCCGTTGGACGCGGTCAGCTCGATGTCGTCGCCCGCGAAGATGCGGTTGGTCACCGTGACCCCGGTATCGCCGGTCAGGATGGCGTCACGCCCCGTGTCGAGGGTGCTCAGGAAGATGAGCGGAGCGGTGAGCAGGGTGTCGCGCGCCGAGTTGCCCAGGGTCAGCGACACCGAGCCGCCGCTGCCGAGGACGATGTCGCCCGAGGTCGTGGTGGTGGCCGAACCGACCGAGGTGTTGCTGTCCGACGAGACCGTCACGCCGGTCGCGCCCGTGATCGCGCTGACGGTGGCGCCAGGGCCGCCGGCCGTCACCGAGGCCGCGCCGCTGGTGGCCGTGACCTCGCTGGCGGTGATCGAGCCCGAGGTGGTCGAAATGTCCACCGTGGCGCCCGCCGCGATGCCGACGTTCAGGGCGCCGCTGGACGCGCTGAGCAGGACGTTGCCGCTGGAGTCGATCGAGGCGCTGGTCGCCGATGTGATGGAGTTGATCCGGATCAGGGCGTTGGTGGCGGCGCGCAGGTTGGCCAGCGGATCGGCGGCGTCGACGAAGCCGGCGTCCACGATCCCCGTCCCGCGACTGAACAGGAAGCCGCCGCCCGTCATCACCGCGCCCGGCGAGACGATCACGCCCTGCGGCGAGTAGAACCAGATGTTGCCGCCGGCCGAGGCGCCGACCAGGCCCGAGACGGTCCCTCCCGCGTCGATGGCGATCTGGCTGGTCGTCTTGTTCAGGACGATGTCGCTGTTCGCGTCGAAGTGGAAGGTCATCGCGTCGGCGCCGCTCACGTGCAGGCTGGCCCAGTTGATCACCGTGCGCGGTGCGTTCAGGTCGATGTCCAGGTCATTGGCGGTGGGCGCGGTGATCACCGGCTGCGAGCCGCCCGTGGAGACCGAGATGTTGGCCGCCGACGGGATGCCCGGCAGGGTCTGGGCCAGGGCAGGCTGGGCCAGCATCGCCGCCACGCCGCAGAGGGCCGAGGCCGCCAGCAGGCTGGTCCGGCGCGCGGGGCCGGTGCGGAAAGAGATCGGGCGGGTCGGCGGCGAGGTCATGGGGGACGCTCCGGAACTTTCAGCAGGCTAGAACAGGGCGGCGGACAGGGAGATCAGGACGCGCGACGACGGCTCGTCGCCCACGCCGTACGGACTGTCGAACGGCTTGGCCCAGGTCAGGTCGAAGGCCACCCGCGAAGTGACCTGGGCGCGGACGCCGACCCCGGCCGAGGACAGGTCCAGCTCGTTCGCGCCGAAGCCGATGTTCTTCAACTCCGCCGCGTCATAGAAAGCGTAGGGCCGCCAGGCGGCGCGGCCTCCGGCCAGCGGCAGCGGCACGGTGCTGATCTCGACCGAGGCCGAGGCGGCGCGGTCGGCGGAGGCGACCGAAGGGTCGTAGCCCCGCCCGATCGTCAGGTTGCCGACCCCGTATTCCTCGTAGGACAGCAGCGGGTCGTCGGTGTGCTGCCAGGCGACCTTCAGCTTGCCGATCATCGGTCCCGCGCGGCCGCCGATCTCGCCCTCGGCCCGGATCACCGTGGCGTCCGGCACGCCCAGGAAGCGCGAGGCGGTGAACTCGCCATAGCGGCTGGCGCCCAGGCTGTGCACGCCCTGGCGCACCTCGACCGTGCCGGTCAGGGCCACCGAATTGGCCGCCAGGCTGGCCGGGGCGTAGTGGCCGTCCAGGCGGAGGAAGAACACCCGCAGCTTGTCGTCGGTCAGCACGGCCGCGCCGCCGCCGAACTCGACCTTCTGGTCGATCCAGTCCAGCCCGACCCCGATGTTGAGGTTGTGGCGGCGGTGGCGCATCAGCGGATAGGTCAGGCGGACGCCGCCGGCGAACGACTCGCCCTCCAGGTCCAACGGCTTGAGCACGTCGCCCGGCTTGGTCCAGGCCCACGAGCCCGAGAAGTCGGCCGCCAGGCCGTCCCCGCCGATGAAGAAGCGCTCGACCACCTGGACGACCTGCTGCTCGTCGCTGGACAGCGTGCCGTAACCGATGATCGAGGTGCGCTCGCCCAGGGGGGTGAAGCCGTTGAGGTCCAGCCGCGCCAGGGTCAGGTCGCGGCCGACGGTCTTGGAGCCGTAGTTCTGGGCCACGACCGAGCCGTCGACGGCGTCGCGCGACACGGTGATGTCCAGGTCCAGCGCGCCCGGGCCGGCGAGCGAGGGCTTGAGCACCGACTGGATGCGCGCGCCGGGCACGTCGGAGGCCAGCAGCAGGTAACGCTGGGCGACGTCCAGGTCGAACGGCGCCATGCCGCGCAGATGGTCGAGGAAGCGCACGACCTGCTTCTGGGCCGGGCCGGCGTCGCCGTGATAGTTCACCGAGGCGATCCGCGCCTCGACCACCGTCAGGGTCAGCTTGCCCTCGGCGATCCGCTGCTCGGGAATGACCACGCTGGCCAGCACGCCGCGCCGCAGATACAGCGCCGCGGCCCGGTCGCGGATGTCGCAGACCACGCTCAGCGGCGCCTCGCGGCCGATGAACTCGGCATAGGTCGAGGCCAGGGCCTGGTCCGACAGCGCCAGGGCTCCCGCCGTCGCGCCCTGGAACTCGACCGCCTTCAGGGTGACCTTGATGGGACTGTCGCGGAAGGCGCAGGGCCCCGCCTCGACGCCCTTGAACAGGTCGCCGCGCGGCGCGGCCGCGATCGGCGCGGCGCGCGCGGGGTCCAATTCCTGGCGCGAGGGCAGGGCCACCTGGGCCGCCGCGGGGGTCGCGGCGAGCAGGGCCGCGCCCAGACACGCCATGGCGCTCGCGCCCATGACGGCGCGACGCATCCTGAACAAAACTCGCAACAGCCCCTCCGGCCACCCAGCGTGGCGCCGCCCATTTTCGCGGCACTATGCCGCAAATCTTAACCGGATAACAGCGATCGCGGAACGATCCGCCCGAAGACGCGCTTACGCGACGCCGTAGTCATGGTCTTCCGGGGCGGTCGGCGTTGTCGGATCAGCCGGGTCGAGCGCGGATACCTTCAGAGGATCATGCCCTTAAGCCGCCGCGTGGATGACCCCTACCGATGTGAGGCTGCTATTCCGCCGCCTGGCGCGGCTCGGCCGCCGGCTTGACGACGGGCAGCGCCAAGACCAGGCACGCGCCCTGCTCGCTCGGGGCCCAGACGATGGTCGCGCCGATCGCCTCGGCGCGGCGCAGCTGGTTGGCCAGGCCGCGGCCGCCGTTCGACGGCGCGGCCGGGTCGAAGCCGGCGCCGTCGTCGCGCACCCGGATCTCCACGCGGTCGCCCACGGCGGTCACCGAGACCCGGATCTCGCCGGCTCCCGAATGCTTCAGGATATTGGCGAAGGCCTCCTGCAGGATGCGCAGGATGTGCAGGGCGTGGCGTTGGTCCAGCCACTCCAGGGGCGGCACGTCGTCGGCGTTCCAGATCAGCTTGACCCCGCTGGCCTCCAGCCTCGGCTGCAGCCGGAACCGCAGGGTGGCCAGCAGCAGCAGCAGGTCGGTCTCGACCGGCTCCATCGAGTCGATGGTCAGCTTCAGGTCGTCGATGCAGCCGCGCAGCACGCCGACCAGGTCGAGCTTGGCCGCCCGTCCGTTCTCGACCACGCGCAGCGCGCCGACCAGGGTCGAGCCCAGGCCGTCGTGCATGTCCTGCATCAGCCGCTGACGCTCCTGGTGCAGCAGTTCGCGGTGCTCGACCTCGCGCAGCCGCGCGTGGCTGTCGGTCAGTTCGGCCTCGCGCTGGGCCAGGCGCCGGGCGAGGTCGGCCTTGGCCAGGGTCGCCGTCTCCAGCGCCTCGATGTAGCGGCGGAACATGATGTACCAGAAGACGATGGTGATCCCGACGCCGGCGAAGTTGGTCAGGAACACGCTCTCGATGTTCACCAGGTTCTGCTGCAGGCCCCAGTCGTAGGCCCCGGCCCCGATGGCCAGCAGGCTCCAGGCCGACAGCAGCATGGCGAAGGTCGAACCGGCCCGCACCGACTGCCGCATCCCGTTCACCGACACCACCAGGCCGACGATCAGGATGTTGATGTAGACCAGGGACGAGATCAGCGTCGCGTCCAGCAGGCCGGGCAAGGTGGCCAAGGTCCAGGCCGCGCCGTTGGCGACGATCGCCCAGGTCAGGCGGGGCTGGCGCACGCCGTGGAGCTGGGCCGCGAACAGGTGCAGCACGATCATCATCCAGTAGAGCGAATTGACCGTGATCCAGCCGAACCAGGCGTCTGAGACCATCAGCGGCTGCAGGCCGACGAAGGTGTGCAGCATGCGCAGGAAGCAGACCACCGACATCAGGAAGAACAGCAGGTAGATCGGCTCGCCCCGCCGGCTGAACCAGACGAACAGGGCGAAGACCCCGGTGGCCAGGAACGAGGCGGCCGAGAAGGCCGGCAGTCTCACCTGGAAGGTGTCGCGCAGGTCGTAGCGCGGCGCCAGCTGGCGATGCGTCCCGATCCAGACCGACGAGAACGCCCCGCCGATGCCGCGCACGTGCTGCAGCCGCAGGTCCAGGGTGCGCGGCGGATGCGAGCTGGTGGTGTGCGGCAGGGCGATCCAGATCGGCTGGTTCGAGCCGTTCCATTGCAAGTTGGCGTGCGACTGGTAGACCAGCGCGCCATCGGCGTAGACGGCCAGCGAGCCGTCCGACTTCCAGCGCGGAATGTAGAGGTAGAGCTGCTCGCCGTCGTCGGCCAGGGCCGGGACGTCCAGGCTGTACCAGCTGACCTGGGTGGCGATGCGCTGGGGCGAGGGATCGGTGCTGGGCAGCCAGGCCGGGGCCGGGGCGTAGGGCAGCCGCACCACCGCGGCCCCGTCGCGCGGAACGGCTCCCGCGCTGGTCGCCGGGGGCGGCTGGTAGCCGGTGGTGTCGTACCGGACGAGGCTGGCCGAGCCGATCCGCTCGCCGCCGCCGGCCATCGAGATCGCCAGGGCCAGGACGACGAGGATGGCCGCCGCCGCCGCGAAGCCGAGCCAGGACGGCCACCGCGCGAACGGCGGCGCGGCGCCGGAGGCCACCTCGGACGAGGCGGAGCTAGAGAAGCCCATGGGCCCGGGCCTCGAACACCGCCTCGGTCTTCGAGCGGACCTCCAGCTTGGTGTAGATGCGCCGCACGAAGGTCAGCACCGTGTTGCGCGAGACGTTCATCAGCTCGGCGATCTCGTCGAACGAGAAGCCCCGGGTGATCAGTTGCAGGGTCTCCTGCTCACGCTCCGACAGGCTGGGCGCGGCGGCCTTGTCGGCGGCCGCCGCGTCGGTCGAGACCGGCTTCTCGTCGGGCCGGAAGCGCATCAGCACCTGGCGGGCGATGCGCGGGCTGATCGGACTGCCGCCGCCGTGCAGCACGCGGATGTCCTCGGGGATGGCCGGCAACGCGCTGTCCTTGAGCAGGTAGCCGCTGGCGCCGGCCTCGATCGAGGCGATCACGTGCCGCTCGTCGGCGAAGGTGGTCGAGACCATGATGGCGCAGTCGGGCCACACGGCGTGGGCTTCGCGGATGACGTCGATGCCCGAGCCGTCGGGCAGGCCCAGGTCCACGACCAGAACGTCGGCCGCCGGGCCCCGCAACAGGATCCGCGCCTGGGCCACGGTGGCCGCCACGCCGATCACCGAAAGGTCCGACGCGGCGCCCACCGCCGCGCGGAAGGCGTCCTGAAAGGCCACGTCGTCCTCGACCAGGACGATGGCCAAGGGAGTGGGATGGGGCGTCGCCTCGGTCGTCATGTCCCTCCCCTGCGCGCGTCGACCGGAAAACCCGATCCCATAAGGATTCGCAGAGCTCGCGCGAGTTGACGTCATCATATCTTGCGACAGGCCGAACGTTGCTCTCCGAGCGTCGACGAGGCAACTAGGCGTTGCTTGGGTCATCGAGACGAACCTTCGCGAAAGACGCGGGGAGCAAGCAAGAACGCCGGGGGGCGCGCGGGGGGCGAGGGACGAGGGACGCCAGGTCGGCGTCGTCCGGCTGGGGGCCGGACGACGATCAGCTCAGGCGTCCCTCGTCGAGCCCCACCGCATCCTCCCGCCAAGTGCGCCGCGATCCTGGTGGGCGGCCTTGAGCGCCACCACGGCCAAAAAAAACAAATTTCGTCAGGGAGGGCGGCATGCCCAATTTCAACACGACTCTCGAAATCTGCGCGATCGATTCCCGGGCCGGCAACATCTTCGGCTCCGGCGTGAACTGCATCACCGGCGGCGTGGTGTCCGGGGCCAACTGCGTCGGGAACATCGTCAAGCTGGCGCCGCAACAGCGCAACCAGGACAATCTCAACGTCAAGGTCGTCAAGAGCAGCTCGGACTTCTCCGATTTCCTGAACGCCGGCGGCGCCGTGTCGGCCTCGGGCCTGAGCTGGTCCGCCACCGCCTCGGTGGCCTTCGCCAGCGCGAACGCCTCGACCGACACCTCGATGTCGTACATGGCGCTGCGCGACGTTCGCACCGCCGACATCTATCTCGACATCACCAAGGCCACGATCTCGGCCGACGCCCTGGCCTTGCTGGGCGGTCCCAACGGCCCGACCAACTTCATCAACCGGTATGGCACCCATTGCGTGATCGGGGTTTCGTACGGCGGCTCGTTCGCCGGCTACATCCGCCTGGACACCCACTCGGCCAGCCACAAGGAATCGATCTCGGCCTCGATGTCGGCCTCGGCCTCGGGCTTTGGGATCAAGGGCTCCGTCAACGCCGACTTCAGCACCGGCCTGAGCTCGATCGTCGGATATTATGACCTGACCTCCAACTCCAGTCTGGTCGGGGCCTCCCCCGGCGCCGGCTTCAGCCGCACCGACCCGGACGGCATGCTCGGCGCCGCCCAGGCCATCATCCTGAGCGACAGCGGGATCCCGGACGTCAAGGGCGCGCCCGTCTCCTTCATCTGCGTGACCTGGGACCAGTTCTCGCAGATCCAGCAGAAGCTGAACGACATCGGCCAACCCAACGCGCTCAGCCTCGGCTCGGCGCTGAACGCCCTGAGCCAGCTGTCGGCGGAATACGCGGCGCTGAGCTATATCATCGGCACCTGCCGCAGCATGATCACCAACGGCGAGTTCGCCATCCCCGCCCAACGCGGTCTGGCCGGTCGACTGATCAGCGCCGCCACCGCGGGTCAGGCCACGATCCAGAGCCAGAGCCTGGCCCAGCTGCAGGCGATGTCCTCCGGCGTGCCGCAGAGCCTGCTGATTTCCGGCGGGTTGAACGACCAGGTGCAGGCGCTGACGCACAATTCGCTGCGGATCAACGTGGCCTGGTACACCGACGAGGCCTTCGTCAACTGGGGCCAGCACAGCAGGGTGGTCAACGTGCCGATGAGCACCATGCCCAGCATCATCTCGGTCGATCACAAGGACGGGGTCGCCAACCTCTATGTCCACGTGGGCAGCGACCCGCAGGGCGACTACCTGGTCACGCGCTGGTACTGGAACGACGACTATCTGTTCGACAGCGCGCGCGTCGACATCGGTGGCGACGCCATCAACACGACCGTCGCCAGGGCGCAATGGACCGGCGCGGCCTGGAACAACATCTCGGCCAACCTGGTCGACCAGGCCTGAATCCAGATCGTCCGAAGACGGACGGATCACCGTGGAGGACGCCCTGACCGGCGCCCTCCACGGCTTCCGTTTCCATCACGCCAGCCGGAACTTCGGCGGCGGCAGGCTCAGGCGGGTGTCGGCCACCGCCTCGCCGCGGAAGAACCGCACCAGCAGGGCCTGCACGTCGGGATGGGCCTCGAAGACGTTGTGGCCGGCGTTCTCGACGATCACCCGGGACTTGCGCTGGAACTGGGCCGCCACCTCGTCCTGCTCGGCCAGCGGCGTGCGGCCGTCCAGCGTGCCGGCGACCAGCAGGGCGGGATGGTCGATGCGGATCGAGGTCCGGAAGGCTTCGCCCAGGTCGGCGCCCGGGACGGCGCCCAGCAGCTGCGGCATCGGGAAGTTCAGCGCCTCGCCCAGCACGGCGGTCTTCGCCTCGCGCCGGATCAGGGCCAGGCGGCCCGGCGAGATGCCGGACGCCAGGTCCGTGGCCTCGGGCATGCCGGTCACGCCCAGCAGGTCGGCCACATCGCCCAGGAACGGCGCCAGAACGTCGGTCCGCCCGCCGTCGAGGGCCAGGTACAGGCCCGGCAGCATGGACAGGGTGTTGGGATTGGCGATCAGCCCGCCCGCCAGCAGCTGGACGCCGAAGCCGCCCATTCGGATCTCGCCCGGCGCGCCCTTCAGCGTGACCTTCGTCACGGCCGGCCGCGCCTCCAGATTGGCGTGCACGCGGCGCATCAGGGCCGGCAGGTCCGGCACGGCGGCGCGGACGGCCGGGTCGGCGGCCAGCAGGTCGTCCACCTGGCGCAACAGCGCGTCGGTCCGCGCCGGGCGCTTCACCGTCTGGTCCTGGCCCTCCAGGCTGGCCAGGGCCACGCGGTTCACCCTGTCGCCGTGGCGCTTGAGCACGCTGAGCGCCAGGTGCGAGCCGTAGCTGATGCCCCAGAGGTCGATCTTCTCCGCGCCCAGATGGCGTCGCAGATCATCGATGTCGTCGGCGTTCTGCTCGGTGTTGTAGCCGGTCATGGCCACGCCGCCCTTGGTCCAGTCGACCCAGGCTTTCTGGAACTCGTCGCGGAAATACGACGTCAGTCCGGCTTCCGTGAACACCGGCGGCGGGCGCGTCGAGGCCGGCCGCGCCGGGATGCTCCTGGACAGGCCCGTGCCGCGCTGGTCGAAGGCGATGACGTCGGCCACTTCGCGCAGCGCCATGAAGATCGGGAAGCGGGGTCCGGTCGCCGCCCCCGTCCCCTCGCCGCCCGGACCGCCCGCCAGGTAGACGATCGGCGGACCGGGCGTGGCCGACGTCGAGGCGAAGCGGACATAGCCCAGCCGGATCTTCCGCGAGCCGGGATCGCGCCGATCCTCCGGGACCTCGAAGAAGCCCCGCTCGGCGTCGGTCTCCTGGCCCTTCCGGTCCTTGAAGCGGAAAGGGCCCGCCTGCGTCGGAGCGGCGGGGGCCTGGCCAAACGCCAGGGCGGGAAGGGCAAGGACCGGAAGGGCGAGGCCGGCGGCGGAGAGCAGGGCGCGGCGATTGAGCGAGATGTGGGTCATGCCGACAGCTGAGCCGTCGGCGGCGCCGTCCGCCACGCCGCTTCGGTCAACGGCGCCCCGTCATCGGCGAATGGCGGCGCATCTCGGCGAGCGGCGCCTTAGAGTGGGACCATGTTCCGAACCCTGCTTCTCGGCCTGCTCCTGGCCGGCCTGACGACCCTGGCCCACGCCGGGGATACGCAATGGCAGGCCTGCCGCGGCGCGGCCGGGCCGGACGGCCCTGTGCTCAGCGACTGCCGCCCGATCCAGGATTTCGTCGATCCCCAGGGCCGCGAGCTCTGGATCCGCTCCACGATCGCCGTCCCGAGCGACACCCGGCCCCGCGCCCTCTATGTGGCGGGCGTCGCCTCGTCGGAGGTCTGGCTCAACGGCAAGCCCCTGGGCGTCAACGGCCGCCCCGGCGCCACGGCCCGGGAAGAGACCCCTGGGCGCTACCAGGCGGTCTTCCCGATCCGCGAGACCGCCTGGCGGCCCGGCGCGAACACCCTGGTGCTGCACCTGTCGTCCTTCCACGGCGGCCTGCGGTTCGCTCGCCCGATGAGCGCGATCGTCGTCCTGCCCCATCCCTATCCGTCGCGCATCGCGCTGCTGGCGGTCACCTTCGTGACGGCCGGCGCCCTGCTGGCGGCGGCGTTCGGCTTCGGCGTCATCCACGCCATGCGCCGCACCGGGTCCAGCCTGCTCCTGGCCGCCATGGCCGGGGTCGCGGCCCTGCAGGCCATCGTCGAGACCCTGCGGACGATGTTCGACTACCCCTATCCCCTGCACGCCTGGCGGATGAGCGCGATCTGGCTGCTGGCGGCCGCCTTCGCGGTCCTGCTGGTCAGCTATGTGGCAACCCGGTTCCTGCCCAGGGCGCGCGGCCTGATGATCGGCCTGGCCCTGGGCGTGGTCGGCGCCACGGCCCTGCTTCCGGGCTTCGACTTCAAGACGGTCTGGGCGCTGATCCTGGGGGTGGCGCTGGCCGCCCTGCCGGCCGCGGCCGGCGTGTGGGACAAGCGACCCGGCGCGCGGCTGACCCTGGCCTATCTGGCGCTGTTCCTGGTGCTGGCCCTGGGCTTCCCCGAATGGCTGGCCGACTTCTCCTACTTCCTACTCGCCGCCGGCCTGGTGCTGCCGCTGCTGGTGGTCGAGATGGTGCGGCTGGGCCGCGACGACCGGGGCCGCGAGGCCGCCCTGACCCGCGCCGCCAGCCGCCCCGACCGCCTGACCGTGGCCTCGGCGCGCGGCGTCGAGCTGGCGCCCCTCGCCGAGATCCTGGCCGTGGTGGGCGCCGACGACTATGTCGAGCTGCGAATGGCGGGCGGCCGCAGCTTGCTGCACGCCGCGCGCCTGGACGGTCTGACGACCCAGCTGCCGGCGAACTTCCTGCGCATCCACCGCTCGGTGATCGCCAATCTGGACCACGTGCAGCGGCTGGAGCGCGACGGCGACCGCTGGCGGCTGCACCTGAACGAGGGTCCGCCCCTGCCCGTCAGCCGCTCCCGCCAGCCCGCCCTGCGCGAGGCCCTGGACGCGCCTCCTCCCGTGGAGACGATTCAGGCCGGCCTGAACCGGAAGGTCCATTCCCCCGCCCCCACCCCATAGCCGGCCGCGGCGCCTCGCCGGCCGAGCCAACGCGCGCCCGGGGGCGGACGGGTCAGCCGCGCGCCGCCGTTCGGGAGCCAGACCTCGCCGTCGCACGCGCCCGGAATGGCGACGTCCAGCGTGACCGCGCTGTCGGACTCGCGACGCCAGCGTGAACCGACCTCGCCGCGCGGCGTGACCAGACGGGCTCCCGCCCCGGTCAACCCGTCGGGCACGACCGGACGCACCTGGACGCGCGCATAGCCCGGCGCGGCAGGCCGGATGCCCGCCAGGCCCTCGTAGAACCAGCTGCTGATCGAGGCGAAGTAGTGGTGGTTCCATGAGCGGGAGCCCAGGCCCCAGCCCTCGGGCATGCTGCGGATGTCGTTCTTCAACCAGAAGCCCCAGCTGGGCTCGTCGGTGCGGGTCACGACCTTCCAGACCACCTCGCCATGGCCGTGGTCGCTGAGCAGGCGCGGCAGGTAGCGCAGGGCGTAGACCCCGACGTCCAGCTTGTAGCCCTTCGCGGCGATGTCGGCGGCCAGGCCGTCCATCACCGCCTGGGCCTGTCCGTCTGGAACCAGGCCCAGCGCCACCGGCAGCACGTTCATGGTCTGGGCGTAGGGCGCGGGCTTGCCGCCCTCGGCCGGCGCGACATAGCGCCTGGCCGCCGCGTCCCAGTAGCGGGCGTTGTAGGCGGCGCGGACCTTGGCCGCGAGCTCGGCCTGTCCGGTCGCCTTGAGCATGTGGAAGGCGAAGGCGGTCGAGGTGGCGTCGACGGGCCCCGTCGGCCCGGCGGCGGCGTATTCGCCCAGGCCGTGGTCGTAGCGATAGTCCGGCGCCTTCAGGAAACCCGCCGTGTAGTCGGCCAGGCGCTTCTGCATCCCGCGCAACCGGGCCCCGATCCGGTCGTCGCCGAACCGCAGGGCCAGCTCCTCGGGCAGGATGAAGGCGGCGACGTCCCAGGCGGGGGTCGGCCCCCAGATGTAGTTCCAGCCCGGCGAGTTCTCGAACCCGTAGAACGGCGTCGAGGGCACGATCTCGGGCAGCTCGCCGCTGGGCGCCTGGGCGTCGACGAAGTCGCCCAGCCATTTCTCCCAGGTGCGCACGACGTCGAAATTGATCGCGGCGGCGGCCGAGGACGCCTGGGCGTCGCCGGTCCAGCCGTTCTTCTCCAGGCTGGGGGTGTCGGTCTGGGCGGCGTGCAGGTTGTTCAGCAGGCCCTGGCGGGCGGCGTCGTGGATCTGGTTGACCAGGTCGTCGCCGCAGTCGAATTCGCCGTTCGAGGCCACCGCCGAGTGGATCTCGACGGCGACCACCGCGTCGGCGGCGGGCGGTCCTTCCAGCCCCGTGACCTGCACATAGCGGAAGCCGCCATAGCCGAAGGCCGGCCGCCAGGTCTCGCGCCCTGTCCCGGCCAGGGTGTAGCGATAGGTCATCAGCTGGGCGTCGATCAGCCCGCTGGCGACCTGGATCGCGCCGTCCTTGCGCAGCTTCTCGGCCAGCACCATCGACACCGTCCGCCCGGCGGGACCGGCGGTGTTGAGCTCCGGCGCGCCCGTGCGGATGCGGCCGAAATCGAACAGCCAGACGCCGGGTTTCACTTCTTTCACCGACACGGCCGCATGGCGCGCGACCGGCGCGATCGGCTCGTGGACGGCGGCGACCAGGCGACCGGCCGGCCCCTTCGCCGTCAGGGCCGGGTCCCAGGCGTGGTCGTCGAAGCCGCTCGCGCGCCAGCCGGCGGGCTCGCGTCGGGCGTCGCGCCGCTCGCCGGCATAGATCGAGTCCCACAGGCAGGGACCGTCCAGGGTCCGCCAGGTCCCGTCGCTGATCAGCACCTGGGTCGAGCCGTCGGCCAGCACGATCTCCAGCCGCGCCTTCAGCGCCGGCTCGGCGGTCCAGGGCGCCTTGTGGAAATACCATTCGTTGGGCTCGGTCACGCCGTACCAGCCGCGCCCCAGCTCGGCCGCCAGCACGTTGTCGCCCGCCTTCAGCAGGTCGGTGACGTCGTGGGTCTGGTAGAGCACGCGCTTGTCGTAGGCCGTCCAGCCCGTGGCCATGGCATGAACCCCGACCGGCCGGCCGTTCAGGCTGAGCGCCGCCCAGCCGCCGGCGGCGGTGTAGAGCCGTGCCCGGACGATCGTCCCGTTCACAACGAAGGCCCGTCGCAGCAAGGGCGCGGGATGGGCCAGGGGCGCGACGATGTCCTTGCCGGGCACGCCGGCCGCGATCACCAGGCCCCGGTCGCCGACGTCGCCGCCGGTGAAGGGATTGTCGCCGTCCGGGAACGTGCTGGCGAAGCCCGGCCGATCCGGCGCCTTCAGCTCGACGGCGTGGATCGTCGCGGCCTCGGCCTCGGGGGCCAGGAAGCCGAAGGTCCCCTCCCCCTGGGTCGCGTCGTCCAGCGTCCCGACCGGCGCGCCGTCCAGGGCGAAGCGCAGCGACGTCCCCTTGGCCTCGATCGTCAGGCGCCGACGACGGCCGGCCAGCGGGACGAGCGTGGGCGGCAAGGGCCAGACCTGCAGACGCCTCAGCTTGACCGCCGGGCTGGAGCCGCCGGGATATTGCCGCACCTGCAGCATCAGCGACGGCGCGCCGTCCACCTCGCCGACGCGCAGCATGTAGGCCTCGCCGTAGGTCTTGCCCTCGGGACGGGCCCGGAACAGCACGTCGAAGAACCGGCCCTTCAGGGTGAAGTCGATCGTCAGGGTCTGGTCGGCCCAGCCCTTGGGCGGGGCCGGGCGGCGACCGATCCAGGCCGCGTCGCCCCAGTCGGCGGGCGACAACAGCCCCATCTCGAAGGCGGCGGGCGCGCTCCAGGCGCCGGGCCGGCCGGACGCGTCCCACAGGCGGACGCGCCAGACCCGGCGGTCGCGCGCCGCCMGGGGCGGCCCGGCGTAGGCGGCCTCGACCGTGTGGACGCCCGCGACCTTGCCGCTGTCCCAGGTCATGCGGCCGGCCAGCAGATCCGCCTCGGCCCCCGCGACCTGCACGCGCCAGGCGCTCTGGCCGGCGACCGGCGGCCGCCACATCAGCCTGGGTTGCGGCTCGTCCAGGCCGATCGGATCGACCGCGTATTCGGCGCGAGGCTGGACGGGCGCGGCGGTGACGCCGCCGGCGTCGCCCTTGGAGGTCGCGGCCAGGCTCTTGTCCGCCGCCAGCCAGCCGGCCAGGGCAGCCGCCCCGCCCAGGGCGCCGCGTCGCGTCGTGCCGGTCATCGCAAGATCAGTTCGCGGCGGGCGCGGCCGGGGTCGCGGGGGCCGGCACCTTGGCCAGGGCCTCGCCCAGGGCCTTCAGGCCCTCTTCGTCGAGATTGGCCTGCGGGAAAGCCGCCAGCTGGCGCGGCGTGAAGTTCTTGATCACCTGGGCGGTGTTGGCCTGTTCCTCGGGCGTGGCCTCGGGCTGGCCGGCCGCCTCGCCGCGCTTGCGGAAGAACTCGCCGAACACGGTGCGGGCGTTGGGGTCGGCGAAGATGTCGGCGATCTTGGTGTCGAGGGTGAAGTAGGGCTGGGCCGCCGCCGCCTGCCGCGCGAAGGCCGCGCTGGGCGCCGCGCCGCACAGAGCCATCGCCATCACGCCCGCCGCCAGGGCCGTCATCGTCGTCCGCGCCATCGCTTCATCTCCCCTTGCCTTGCGTCCGCCCTACTTGGCGGCGCGAGTTATCGACGATCACGTTATGCAGATGCATAACGAAAGTCGAGAGGTCTCAGCGCACCATGATCGCCACCAGCGCGTCGGCATGGTCCTCGATCACCTTCGGATCCGAGGGATCCAGGCCCCACACTCGCCGGACCTCCGGCGCCAGGGTGTAGAAGAGCTGGGCCGCGCCCACGAAGATGTAGACCGAGGCCGCCACCGAGACCTTGGGCAGGATGCCCTCCTTCTGGCACAACACGATGAAGCGCTCGGCGGCGTTGCGGGTCTCGACGATGAATTCGTCGGCCGCCCAGCGAAATCGCTCGCTGTCGCGCACGCTCTCCTGGACCATCAGTCGGGCGTGTTCGGGATGACGGGCCGAATAGAGCACCACCGAGCGGATCACGGCCTTGGCGAAATCCCGGTACGAACCATGGGCCGGGTCGCCGGGCGCCGGCAGTTGCAGCTCCTCGGCCTGACGCTTGAACAGGAAGCTGACGGCGGCGCGCCACAAGGCGTCCTTGTTGTCGAAATGATACTTGATCAGCGCATGGTGGACGCCGGCCTTGGCGGCGATCTCCCGCGTCGACGCGCCCTCGAAGCCCTGCTCGGAGAAGATCTCCAGGGCCGCCTGGAGGATGCTGGCCTGGGTGGCCGCCTTCTGGCGCGCGCGAATGTTCAAGACGGAATCCTCGTGGAATCGGGTTCGACGCAACCTGCGCGCGGGGACGTGAGACTAGCAATAGTCGCACGGGAATGGAAATTGGCTCACCAATCGGTGAATCAGTCTCGACATTTCATTATACAACTGCATAACGTAACATATGGGACGGACCGAGAGAGTCCGAGGGAAACGCCGATGCTCGACTTGCGCCCGAAATCCACCCTGACCCGCCGCGTCGCGCCCGTGCTAGCCGTGGCGATCAGCCTGGCGGCCTGCGGGGCCAAGAGCCAGACACCGGCGCCGACCGCACCTCTGGCGCCCGTCGAGGCGACGGTGGCGAGCGGCGGCCTGCGCGGCTACCTCGAGAACGACGTGCGGATTTTCAAGGGCGTGCCCTACGCCCAGCCCCCTGTCGGCCCGCTGCGCTGGCGGCCGCCGCAACCGGCCCAGGCCTGGGCCGGCGCGCGCGACGCCCAGGTCTTCGGGTCCGACTGCATGCAGAACCGGGTGGGCTGGGACGACACCCAGACCAAGCTGCCGGTCAGCGAGGATTGCCTGACGCTGAACGTCTGGACGCCCGCCAGCGCCACGAAGGCCCCGGTGATGGTGTGGATCCACGGCGGCGGCTACGTGATGGGTTCGGGCAGCCAGCCGGTGTTCGACGGCGCGGCCCTGGCCCGGCGCGGCGTCGTGGTCGTGACCTTCAACTACCGCCTGGGACGCTTCGGCTTCTTCGCCCACCCGGCCATCGACGCCGAGCATCCCGACGAGCCCAAGGCCAACTACGCCTTCATGGACCAGGTGGCCGCCCTGGCCTGGGTCAAGGCCAACATCGCCGCCCTCGGGGGCGATCCCAGCCGCGTGACGATCTTCGGCCAGTCGGCGGGCGGCGGCTCGGTCAGCCAGCTGATGCTGATCCCGCAGGCCCAAGGCCTGTTCCAGCAAGCCGTCGTCCAGTCGGGCGGCGGCCGCGACGTCTGGCCGTTCCTGGCGACCGACCGGCCGGGCAAGGTCTCGGCCGAGAGCATCGGCGTCGCCTTCGCCGACAAGGCCGGCGCGAAGAACGCGGACGCCGCGGCCCTGCGCGCCCTGCCCGCCGCCAAGCTGCTGGGCAAGCTGGACCTGCTGAACGGCGAGGAAGCCACCTTCTCCGGCCCCGTGGTCGACGGCCGCCTGGTGACGGGTTCGGCCGTCGAGGGTTTCGCCGCCGGCAAGCAGGCCAAGGTCCCGCTGCTGATCGGGGCCAACAGCGACGAGCTGGGCATCATCCCGAGCTTCCTGAAGGGCATGTTCGCCGGCCGGCTGATCGGCCAGTTGGGCCTGCCCGAGGACCGGCTGCTGGCTGTCTACGGCGACAAGTCGGCGATGAACGCCGACCTGCCCAGCGACGCGACGTTCGTCGAGCCCGCCCACGCCCTGGCCGGCCGCGCCGCCAAGTCCGGCCAGCCCGTCTGGACCTACAGCTTCGGCTACGTGGCCGAGGCCAAGCGCAAGGACTGGCGGGGCGCGCCGCATTCCAGCGACCTCGGCTACGTCTTCGACACCCTGGGCAAGCTGAAGGATCCGCCCTCGCCCGCCGACCAGGCGACGGCGACGCGCTGGGCCGACACGTGGGCGACCTTCGCCAAGACCGGCGATCCCGGCTGGCCCCGATACGACCCGGCGACCGACCAACGCATGACGGTGGCCAACGACGGCGCGGCCTTGAAGCCGACGCCGGACCGCATCCGCGCCCTGGGAGCCCTGAGGGACGACCAGGCCGGACGCTGAACAGACAACAAGAAAGAGGGGAAACAATGATCAGGTTGAAGACAATGCTAGCCGTGGGCGTCTCGCTCACCGCCCTGGCGGCCGGCCGGGCCATGGCCCAGGAGACCAAGTCCGGCGACGTGATGATGATCACCGAAGTGGTCGTCACCGCCCAGAAGCGCGAGGAAAAGCTGCAGGACGTGCCGGTGGCCGTCAGCGTGGTCGGCGAGACCGAGCTGCAGCGCCGCAACATCGGCAACATCGACCAACTGAAGCTGGTGGTGCCCAGCTTCGAGGCCACCTCGTTCGGCGTGTCGGTGCGCGGCGTGGGCACCTCGACCTTCTCGACCTCGATCGAGCCCACGGTCTCGACCGTGCTGGACGGCGTCGTGCTGGGCCGGCCCGAAATGGCGCTGGGCAGCTTCTACGACGTGGCCCGGGTCGAGATCCTGCGCGGTCCGCAAGGCATGCTGTTCGGCAAGAACGCCTCGGCGGGCCTGGTCAGCATCACCACCAACGCGCCCAAGATCGGCCGGCTGGAGGCCATCGGCAACTTCAACCTCGGCGAGGACGGCTACAACAAGTCCGACGCCACCGTGAACCTGCCGCTGGGCGACAAGGCGGCCCTGCGGGTCGGCGGCTTCGTCAACAAGCTGGACGGGGTGCTGAACAACAAGTTCGACGGTCGCCGCTTCAACGGCAACGACGAATGGGGCGGCCGCGCCAAGCTGCTGTGGCGGCCCAGCGACACCGTCGACCTGCTGATCACCGCCGACTACGCCAAGCAGGACCAGTCGCTCACCTGGTCGCCCTACGCGGTCAATCCGGTCGGCGCCCTGGCCTTCGTCTATGCCGGCTGCGGCGTGAAGGCCTCGCCCGAGAACACCGACCTCTGCATCGACGGCCCGCAGTACAAAGACCGCGAGAACTATGGCTTCGCGGCCCAGGTCGACTGGAGCCTGCCGGGCGGCCAGACCCTGACCTCGATCACCGCCGGCCGCCGCGACTTCGATTACAGCAACGGCGACTCCGACAGCCTGCCGATCAACATCCTCAACGACAACATCTCCAACCAGGACCTGCGCCAGGTCAGCCAGGAACTGCGCCTGGCCTCGCCGACGGGCGGCAAGCTGGAATACGTGGCCGGCCTCTACTACTACCGCCAGAAGACCAACCAGGTGACCGACCAGACCGGCACCTTCGGGGTCTTCCCGGCCCCGGTGGTCAACTCCACGATCAACAGCCTGGTGGACGCCACCAGCTACGCCGCCTTCGGCCAGGCCCACTATCAGCTGAACGACAAGCTGGCCCTGATCGCCGGCGCTCGACTGACCCACGACAAGGTCAGCCTGGACTTCCACCAGTTCACCCGTCCGGGCTTCTTCGGGATCAACCCCACCGTCACCTTCGACGACACGGCCAAGGAAACCAACGTCTCCTGGCGGCTGGGGACCCAGTACCAGTTCGCAGAGCGGACCATGGGCTACGCGACGATCTCGCGCGGCTACAAGGGTCCGGGCTTCAACCAGACCGGCGTCAGCAACGCCACGACCAGCCAGGAGGTCGGCCCCGAGATCCCGACCAGCTACGAGCTGGGCGTGAAGACCACCCTGCTGGGCGGATTGGCCGTGCTGAACCTGGCGGCCTTCAGCACCAAGTTCGAGGACTACCAGGCCCAGACCGTCGACTTCACCCTGACCCCGCCGGCGTTCCGGACGATCAACGCCGGCGACCTGAAGACCAAGGGGATCGAGGCGGACCTGACGGCGATCCTCGCGCCCGGCCTGATGGTCACCGCCGCGGCGGCCTATATCGACGCCCGCTACGGCGACTTCGCGCCGATCTCGTGCGACCCGCTGGTGACGCCGACGGGCTGCGTGCTGATCGCGCCCGGCCTCTACGGCTACGACGCCTCCGGCCAGCGGCTGAGCGGCGTGTCCAAGTGGAAGGCCAGCTTCGCGGCGATCTACGAACGTCCGATCGGCCACGGCCTGGCGTTCAACGCCTCGGCCGACTACGGCTGGCGCGACCGCTACAGCGCCTCGGCCACCGGCGATCCCGCCACCCAGATCGACAGCTACGGGATCCTGGGCGCCACCATCGGGATCGGGTCCGAGAACGACCGCTGGAAGCTGGCGGTGTGGGGCAAGAACCTGACCGACAAGCGCTATCCCAGCGCCCTGTTCGGCACCCCGTTCGGCGGCAAGGGCGACTATAGCCAGGTGCTGACCGGCGACGCCTTCCGCCGCTACGGCGTCACCCTGAACCTGCGCTACTGACGAAAGCGGGGTCGGCCTGCGGTCTTGCAAGCCAGGCCGACCTCGAAACGCCGAGGCCCGAGGCTTCGCGTTCGCTGGCCGGAGGGGGAAAATCCCCTCCGGTCTTTTTCGTTCGGGGACCCGGGCGAACGGGGGCCTCAGGCCCCCTCCACCACGATCTCCACCGGACCGGCCTCGACGGCCCAGACCCGCACCGTCTGCGCCGCGCGGTCATGGGTCCAACGGGCCCCGGCTTGCGAGACGCTGACCCGCACGCCGTTCGGGAAGCGGACTTCGGGAACATAGATCTCGGTCGGCGCCGCGATGGCGGGATCGGCCTCCACCCCCAGCTCGAAGCGTCCGTCGGCATAGGCCATCGTGCTGATCACGCCCTGGGTCAGCGGCGCGTAGGGCCGGCAGAAGCCCAGCAGGCCGCGCGCCCCCGCGTCGGGATCGTTGCGCCCCGGATCGCCGGCCTGGTCGGGCGAGAAGATCGACAGGTCCTCCTGGTTCCAGCCGTCGCCGATCCGCAGGTCGTTGCGGTTGCTGGCCGTGTAGTTCCACTGGGTGGACGACAGCTGCAGGGCGTCCAGGGCGTCGTACATCAGCGACAGGGCCTGGGCGTGGGCGGTCCATACACCCTCGCCGCGCTCGCCGCGCGCCCAGGCCTCGAAGGCCTCGCCGTCGTTCAGGTCATAGGGAATGCCGAACTCGCCGATCAGGGTCGGCGCGCCGTCCTGGCCGAACCGCGTGCCCAGCCAGCCGATATAGGCCATCTGGTTGAAGTAGCGGGCGCGCAGGGCGTCGGCGTCCTGGTCGGGGTCGAACCGCTTCTTGCGCAGGATGTCGATGTCGTACCAGTGCGTGGCGTTGACGCTGCGCTCGGGCATGGCGTCGGGGAACATCCGGCCGGTGCCGACCAGGTACGGGCAGAGCTCGGCGAACAGCAGCCAGTCGGGCCGCACGGCGCGGATCGTCTGCGCCACCCGGGCGAAGAACGGCGCCATGCACTGGTTCTCGTGATCGATGGGCGCGCCGTCGCGCAGGCGGAAGAAGTCCTCGTCCAGCACCTGGTCGCCCGCGTCATCGAACCGCCAGGCGCCGGCCCGTTCGAACGGATCGGGGCCGTCGTCCAGCCAGATCGAGGCGCCCGTCAGATTGGCCGGTTCCTCGTCGATGACCCGCAGCACGCCGCGCTCGTCGCTCCAGCCCAGCCGGGCGATCGACACCGTGCGTCCGCGCGCGGCCCGCAGGCCGTCCAGCGGGGTCCAGGCCCGGCCCGGCCAGATCGGCAGGGGATCGGCCGGGGTCGCCTGGAGGCGCGGCGCGCTCATCGGCAGGCCGACCCAGCCCAGGCCGGRCTCGTTGAAGCTGTCGAAGCCCACGACGTTGTCGAGGTGGGCCACGCGCCGGGCCACGGCCGTCATCGCGCCCAGATAGTGGTCCTGCAGGAAGCGCTGGACGTTGCGGCCCTCGATCTTCCAGTCGGGCGTCAGGATCTCGCCGGCGAAGAAGGCGGTCCAGGCGATCCCGTTGGCGGCCAGGCGATAGTTGCCGGCCCAGCTCATCATCGGATAGCGGTCTTCCTGCCGCGCCTCCTCGCTGGCGTAGTCGTAGCGGTGCTGCATGACGTGGGCGGCGTCGGCGGCGTCGAACCGCGTGAAGTCCAGGCCCAGGGCCTCGAACACCCAGCCCGGCGCGCCGTCGCCGCCGCTCATCCGACTCCAGACGTCCTGGTGGAAATCGACGAACACGAACAGGCCGTGGGCCCGGGCCCGTTCGACCACGGCGGCGAAGTAGTCGAGATAGTCCTCGTCGTAATGACCAGGGCCAGCATGCTCGACCGCCTCCCAGGTGGTCAGCAGGCGCAGGGTGTTGAAACCCCAGCGTGCGATGCGGCCCAGGTGCTGGTCGGCCTCCTCCAGGGGGAACGGCCGGCCGACGAAGCTGACCGTGCGATGGTCGGAGAAATCGCTGGGCCGGTCGGTGCCGCCGTCGGGCCAGGGCACCTTGCAGTCGCCCCCCAGATTGACCCCGCGGAGGATGGCGTGCCGCCCGTGCGCATCGACGAACCGGCTTCCACGAACATCGATCAGCGGCTTTGACATTCCATTCCCCCAGAGGCATTGTGATTTCGTTATACAACTGGTGAATAAACGGGGCGCGCCGATTGGTCCAGCCCCGACGAGGAAACGGGGAAGAGATGCCAAGCTTGACGCAGGGCGACGCGCCCAGGCTGACGGCCGTCCGCAAGGCGGCGATCGGGGTCGGTGATTTCGGGTTCAACCTGTATTGGCAGACGGCCGGGCTCTACCTGCTGTTCTTCTATACGGACGCCCTGGACCTGCCGGCGGCGACGGCCGGCTTCATCTACATGGCGGCCCTGATCTGGGACGCGGCGCTGGACCCGATCCTGGGCGCGCTGGTCGACCGCACCCGCTCGCGCATGGGCCGCTATCGTCCGTACCTGCTGCTGGGCGCGGCGCCGCTGGCCCTGGGCTTCATGGCCCTGTTCGTCGGTCCCGCCGCCCCGACCGCCGGCGCGATCGCCTTCGCGGCGGTCACCCACATCCTGTTCCGCACCCTCTACGCCGTGGTCTCCATCCCCTATGCGGCCCTGTTCGCCCGCATCACCCAGGACAGCACCCAGCGGGGCGACATGGCGGGCGTGCGGATGGTGTTCGGCACCCTGGCGGCGATCGCCGTCGCGGCCCTGACCCTGCCGCTGGCCCAGGCCCTGTCGACGCCCGAGGCGCCGCGTCGCGGCTGGCTGATCGTCGCCGCCGTCTACGGCGCGATCTCGGCCCTGTGCCTGCTGGCCGTGGCCTGGGCCGCGCGCGGCCTGGACGTCGCCGACGAGGCGCCGCCCGCCCCGCGCCCGGTGCGCGACGTCGTCCGCAGCCTGCTGGCCAACCGCGCCCTGCTGCTGGTGCTGGGCGCGGTCGTGCTCAGCGCCTTCTCGGGCACGATGTTCTCCAAGAACCTGCTCTACTATTTCAAGTACGTGGTCGGCGACGCCAAGCTGGGCAGCGCGGCCCTGGCCGTGGGCGCCCTGACCGCGGCGATCTGCGTGCCCGCCTTCGCGGTGATCGTGCGGCTGGTGGGCAAGCGCGCCGCCTGGCTGATCGGCGCGGTTCCGGGCCTGGCCGGCCTGGTCCTCTGGCACTTCGCCGACGGCCAGGGCGTGACCCTGCTGCTGGCCGCCGTGGTGCTGCAGGCCATGGGCCTGGCGTCCTACATCGTCTGCTTCTGGGGCATGCTGCCCGACACCGTCGAGTACGGCGAATGGCGCACGGGCGTGCGCACCGAGTCCCTGGTGTTCGGCCTGCTGGTCCTGGGCCAGAAGGCCGCGCTGGGCCTGGGCGCGGGCTTCCTGGGCATCGCCCTGACCCACGTCGGCTACGTGCCCAACGCGCCGCAGAGCCCCGAGACCCTGGCCGGCATCAAGGCGATGATGTTCTGGATCCCGCTGGTCGGCGGCCTGACCTCGGCCGGGCTGATCGCCTTCTATCCGATCACCCGGGCGTCGCACGAGAAGATGGTGGCCGAGATCGCCGCCCGCTCGGCCGACGCGCCGGTCGCCCCCACCAAGATTTCCCTGCAAGAAACGGTGATCCAATGAGCTCCGCCGCCGTCGCCTCGATCGCATCCCTGGCCGCCGTCGGCGCGGCCATGCTCGCCGGCCAGGCCCAGGCCGCCACGTCCTGCGACGACCTGGCCAAGGTGAAGATCCCCGGCGCGACCATCACCGCGGTCAAGGCGGTGCCGGTCGGCGGCCTGCAGGAGATCGAGGTCTTCGGCATCCCGCCCCTGCCCAGCGCCGCCGCCTATTGCCGGATCAACGCGACCCTGGCGCCCACCCCGTCCTCGTCGATCAAGGTCGAGGTCTGGCTGCCGACCGAAGCCAGCTGGAACGGCAAGTTCATGGCCACCGGCAACGGCGGCTACGGCGGCACGCTGGGCGGTCCGCGCCTGGCCATGCGCCCGGCGGTCAAGGCCGGCTACGCGACGGCCGGAACCGACATGGGCCACACCGAGGACGGGGCCGGCGGCGACGCCAACTGGGCCCTGAACCAGCCCGAGAAGATCGTCGACTGGGGCCATCGCGCCAATCACGAGACCGCCGTCTTCGCCAAGGCCCTGATCGCCGCCCGCTACGGCAAGGCTCCCAAGCGCGCCTATTTCTCCGGCTGTTCCGACGGCGGCCGCGAGGCCTTGATGGAGGCCCAGCGCTATCCGGGCGACTTCGACGGGATCGTCGCCGGCGCGCCGGCCGCGCCCTGGACCCGGCTGATGGGCAGCTTCGCCTGGTCGTGGAAGGCCGTGCACGAACGCCCCGAAAGCCGCCTCACCGAGACCAGCCTGGCGATCGTCCAGAAGGCGGTCCTGGCCCAGTGCGACAAGCTGGACGGCGTCGCCGACGGGGTCATCGAGGATCCGCGCCAGTGCCGCTTCGATCCGGCCGTCGTCCAGTGCAAGGACGGCAAGACCGGCGACTGCCTGACCCCGCCGCAGGTCGACGGCCTGCGCAAGCTGTACCAGGGTCCGCGCGGCGCCGGCGGCAAGGCGATCTTCCCCGGCTATCCGGCCGGCGGCGAAGCCGTGCCCAACGCCTGGCCGCTGTGGATCAGCGGCGAGAAGGCCCAGCACCCGTCCTTCGCCCGGTCGTTCTTCGCCAATTTCGTCTATTCGGACACCGGCTGGCAGCTGGCCCAGCTGAACCTGGATCGCGACCTGAAGGCCGCCAGGCGCCTGGCCCCGACCGTCGCCGCCGACAACCCCGACCTGTCGGCCTTCAAGGCCAAGGGCGGCAAGCTGATCCTCTATCACGGCTGGGCCGACGCGGCGATCACGCCCTATTCGACGATCCAGTACTACGACGCCGTCCGCGCCAGGATGGGCGTCAAGTCGGCCGACGGCTTCTCGCGGCTGTTCATGGTTCCGGGCATGTCGCACTGCTTCGGTGGTCCGGGCCCCGACACCTTCGACATGCTGGCCACGCTGGACGGCTGGGTCGAGGGCGGCGCGGCGCCGGACGTGGTGATCGCGGCCAAGACCGACAACGACTATGCCGGCCTGCTGGGCTTCCCGGCCAAGACCCTCAAGACCCGCCCCCTCTGCGCCTATCCGCAGACGGCCCAGTGGGACGGCAAGGGCTCGACCGATCAAGCCGCGAGCTTCAGCTGCAAGAACCCCGCGTCCTAGCCGTCGACCATCCTCCCCGCGCGGCGGAGGAGCCTCGAACGACGCCGATCGCGCCGTTTTCCCGCATCAGGTTCAGGTGGCCCGCGAAGGGGTAGCGCGTGGGCAGGCAGGACCCGGTCAGGTGATACAGCAGCGGATCGCCGTTCCAGACGTAGAGGCATCCGTTCAGGCGGGGACGGATCGCCTCGACCATGGCCGTCATTTCCGCCTGGCCGCCCCGCTTGAGGTGCATCTTGCGGACCACCGCCACATTGGCGACCGCGCCGGACAGCAGCATCAGCGCCGCCGCGACCAGGCCCAGCCGGTATGGGCGATAGAGGAACAGCGGCGCGCAGGCCACGGCCAGCGGCGCGAAGAGCGGCAGGGCGTAGTGATCGAAATAGGTGCCGAACGCCAGGTAGCCGAGGATCGCCGCGGCCAGCCAGGCCAGGGCGAACTTCATGGTCGACGGCCCGCGCGGGAAGGCCCGCCACGACGCCAGCAGCGTCGCCAGGACGACCGCGAACACCGGGATGTGCAGCAGCTTCCAGGCCTTGGCCAGGCGTCGCGCCAGTTCCTGCGGCGGCGCGCCCGAGCGATCGCCGATCGACAGGAAGTTGGCGTAGATGAAGGCGTCGGCCTGGCCGATCCAGGCGTACCAGTAGAAAGCGGCCAGGGTCGGCGCCAGGGCGACGGCGATCCAGATCGCCGCGTCGACCGCCAGGCGGCCCGGCCGACGGCTGACCCGCCACGACGCCCACATCAGCGCCAAGCCAAGGAAGACGCCCTCGAACACGGCCGTGTACTTGACCTGCATCGCCACGCCGATCAGGCCCATGGCCAGGGCGCCCTTGCGCCGGATCTGTTCGGCCGAGACGCCGCCGGGCGTCACGGTGGTCAAGGTCGCCAGGGCCGCCCCCGCGACGAACAGGTTGTAGAAGACCGGCGCCTGCCCGCCCGATCCGCCGACCAGGCCCAGCAGCAGCAGATAGATCACGCCGGCGATCGTCGCGGCCTTCAGCCCGGCCATCGGCGCGGCCATCCGGGCGACGATCAGGGCCGTGCCGGCGGCGAACAGGGTGGCGACGACCTGGTACTGGACGATCCCGTCGCCGCCCAGCAGCCGGATCGCGGCGAACAGCACGAACAGGCCGACGGGCTTGCGGTCCCAGATGTCCACATACGGAACGGCCCCGTGCAGCATGCGGTCGCCGACCAGCAGGTAGAAGTTCTCGTCGACATGGATCAGCGGATTGCCGAACTGCGCGCACCGGATGGCGAAGGCGGCCAGCAGCAGGATCAGGCCCACGACCGCCCAGCGCCGGCGGCCGTCGAGCGCCGACAATCGTTTCAGCAACGACCCGCTCATCGGATGGTCCTCCCCGCCCAGGTCGCGAGGATCGTTCCGGCCTTGCGCACCGCCTTGGCCGGACGCCAGGTCAGGCGCTGCACGGCGCGATAGTTCCAGAACGCGCCCGCCAACGCGCCGGCCGCGCCGGCCGCGAACCAGGGAACGTCCAGCGCATGCAGTCCCGCGCCGACCGCCTCGCTGACGGCGGCCCCGCCCAGGCAGGCGACGTAGAAGCTCGCCAGGCCTTGCCAGAGGGCGCGGCCGTGCAGGCGGCGATCCCGGAACGTCAGGCCGTTGTTGAGCATGAAGTTCCAGTTCATCGCCAGGAAGATGGCCGCGCTCTGGCCCAGCCAGAACGGAACGCCCAGCGCCCGTCCGGTGCTCAGGGTCGTCAGGTGGACCAGCAGGCCCGTCAGGCCCACGAACAGGAACTGGGTCATGCGCGCCGACAGGGCCCCGCCCGTCCGCTTCTCGACCAGCAGCGCCAGCAGATCGAAGACGACCCGCAGGTCCAGCTTCGATACGCCGCCGACCCGGGCCCGCAGGGCGGTCGGGACCTGCAGCAGCTTCGGCCGACGACGGTCCGAGGCGACGACGTCGATCAGGATCTTGAAGCCCAGGCCCGACAGGCGCGGCCGAACGGTCTCGTACCAGGCCCGGGTCATCAGGAAGCAGCCGCTCAGCGGATCGGCCAGGCGCAGGCCCAGCAGCAGCCTCGAGACCTCGACGCCCGCACGGCTGCCCCAGTGGCGAAGGCCGGTCAGCCCGGACCCGCCGTTGTCCAGGTAGCGGCTGGCCACCACGACGTCGGCGGGCGTCTGGGACAGGCGGTCCAGCATCCGCCGGATCAGCCGGGGATCATGCTGGCCGTCGCCGTCCATGACCGCCAGGGTCTGGCCCCGCGCCGCGTCCCAGCCCGCGATCGCCGCCGAGGCCAGACCGCCGGCGCCGTGGCGGCGGATCAGGCGAACCGCGGGTCGCCCCCGGGCGCGGTCGAGGACGACCTGCGCCGTGGCGTCGTCGATGGAGTCGTCGACGACGATGATCTCGTGCGGGATCCCCGCCAGGTCGGCGATCACGTCGTCGAGCACCCCGCCGATCGCCTCGTGCTCGTCGAGGGTGCAGATGACCACCGACACCCTTGGAAGGGGCTGAGGCGTCGGCATGGGAACATCGCGGCGCGGCGCGGCGAGCGCGCCAGATATGGAGCGTGGGAACATGGATGGGGTCCGGGTTGCGGTCGGCTGAGCCGTCGCCTGAGAAGTGAAGCCCAGGCCTGATCGGTGGACGGACCGGGCGCCTCGCGAGGGCGCGCGGCCCCTGGGGCGGCGTCACCCGAACCCTATGTCACATAGTTTTCGCTTGTCTAGTTATTACTATACATCCGACGCTGCATCGTCGCGTCGGGCATGCGCCAGGCGGCGATCACTCAGCCGATGATGTCGGTCCAGCCCGACCAGCTCTCGCTGGGGGCGATCAGGCAGGGGTCGAATCCGTGGTCGACCGGCGCGGGATCGGCCGGCGCGGCGTGGCCTTGGGGCCCGATCAGCACGTAGCCGTCGACATGCCCGTTGCCGTCGAGATCGACCTCGACCTTCTGGCCGCCGCGGGCGTCCGGAGGCGTGTCGACGGGTTCGTTCGACGGCGGCACGGTGACGACCTCGCCCTTGGCGGTCACCAGGCGGTCGCCTTCGCGGGCGCTGTAGTCGAGGATCGTGCCCAGCAGGGTGTCGGCGTGGTCCATCACCTTGGGCGCGCTGATCACGAAGGTGTCGGCCCCGCTGCCGCCGGAGGCGAGGGCCTGGGACGTCAGCACGATCCAGTCGTCGCCCGCTCCGCCGTCGAGGATGTCGGCCCCGCCGCCGCCGATCAGCACGTCGTCGCCGTCGCCGCCGACCAGGTGCTCGGCCTCGGCCCCGCCGACCAGGACGTCGTCGCCGTCGCCGCCGCGGATCTGCACCAGCAACGCCGCCTTCCCGTCCACGTGGAGGGTCTCATGGATCGCCTGCCCATCGGCCCGCGAGACCTGGGCGACCTGGGCGACCTGGACAGGCGCGGCGGCCTCGGCGACGACGGGATGCGAAACGGAAGGGGGCGGATCGTCCCTGTCGGCCGGCGCGGGCGCGAGCGCCGCGAAGACCGGCGCCGACCGTCCGTCCGGATCGTCGACGCCGGCCCCATGCGCCGGCGCGTGGCCCGCCGTCTCGGCCTCGATCGGCGCCAGGTGCTGGGTCGGCCCCTTCGTCGCGTCCGCGATGGGGGTGTCGGCGATCGGCCAGGCGAGCCCGTCCATGCCCTGGGCCTGGTGGTGGCGCAGCGCCTCCTCCAGCAGGGCCGCGACGGCCACGAGGATCATCATGTCCACGCCGCTCTGCAGCCTGGCGAACGGCACCACCACGCCCTGGCGTTCCGGCTCGGGCCTCAGCCATCGTCCGAGCGCTTCGCGCAGGTTGTCGCCGCGCGAGACGACCTCCTCGCCGGCCACGTGCACGAGGAACTTGTCGGCCAGACGGGCGACGTGGACCAGGACCTCGCCCTCGCCGTTCATCACCGCGCACCACGGCGCGCCGTCGTCGGTGGCGCCGAACACCACCTCTAGGTCGCCGCCGCCCGGAAAATGCTCGGTCAGGGCCTGGAGCCGGCCGCGCTCGGCCGTGGTCCATTGGCCGCTGTCGCGGATCCATTCGGCCAGGGAAAGGATGGTGCCCACGTCAGGAAACTCGCCGCGGCCTAGGCCTGCGCCTGGCTGGCCGGGGCGGCGTTCCCGAACAACAACCGGTGCAGCTCGGGCTCATAATAGGCCAGCAGCGTCCTGGCGAACTCCGCCTCGTCCAGGCGCAGCGCCTTGGCCCAGGCGGCCTGGGTCTCGATCGGCAGGCGGCCGACCCCGCTCTCCACCTGCGAGACGAAGGTGTAGTAGCGCAGCCCGACCTCGTCGGAGAGCTGAGCCTGGGTCAGGCCCGCGCGCTCCCGCGCGGCCTTGAGCCAGCGCCCCGCCTCTTGCCGCAGGACCTTGGTCTGCGCGGCCTTGGCGGCGTCGGGAGCGGATCGTGACATGCGGCATCCTGGTGATCTGGCGGCGCCGGACGGGCTGGTCGCCGCGCCGACAACAGTAATTATGCAATGCTTTATCACGCAATGCCAGCGGGTGGATGCGCCGGGGACGTCCGAAAGAGGGCGCCCTTGACTTCAGTTATAACTAGATGCGATAGAATGCATCTCGCCGCCGGATCACTGATCCAGGATCACCGATGATCAAGTCTCCCCCCGACTGATCGCAGGTCGATCCGGCGGCGTCCCTCGAGGACCGCCACGCCGGTTCTCGTTCCTCCGCCAAACCTCACCCGCCATCATCGCCGACCAGGGCCTGGGCGTAGTGGTGGCGTTCGATGATCGGCCGGCAGAACCGCAGGACGCCGTCGATCACCGCGGGCTCGGCCAGGATGGCCCTGAACCAGGCGTTGGCGTCCGCCGTGTTGGCGTGGACCAGCGTGACCCGGTAGCTGTGCTTGCCGGTCACGGCCGCCGCGAGGGACACGTGGGCGTCGCCCGCCAGCCTGGCCTCCAGCCGGCGCAGGTCGTCGGCGTCCATCAGACGCGTGCGCAGGTCGACGATGGAGTGGCAGGCGTTTTCGGGCAGCCTGACGCGGTCCACCAGCTTGAGCATCCCATTGCGCCTGACACGCATGAGGAGTCGGAAGGCGGTCGTCTGCGAGACGTCGAACAGCCGCGCCAGCTCCAGCGTCGTGGGCAGGGGCCGGCCCTCCAGCCGGGCCATGATCTGAAGGTCCGCCTCGAAGCTGTCGCCTCCGGCCGCGAGGCCGCGGGACGGTTTCAGCGATCCGGGTCTGAGCTGGTTCACGGGCGCCTCGCCTGGTCTTCAGACGGACGCCCTCGCCCTTCCGCGACAGCGTGACCTAAGCCCAGGCCCATACCGATGGCAATCAAAATTCTCTGATCAGAGAATTTAATCTCGAACAGAGAATCAGCCGATGTCCTACGGCTGCGCGGCCTTCGGCGTGAACAGCAGGTCCTGGTAGTCCCAGCTGAAGTCGGCGATCGGCGAGACCGGCTTCATGGTCACCCGCTCGACGCCGCCGTCGGCGTTCAGGCCGAAGGTGACGTAGGCCGGCTCCAGGGTCTTGTCGTCGAAGCGGGTGACGAAGCTGTCGTACTGCCAGTGCTCGAGCTTGCCGGCCATGCGCGGCGTCGACTTGAAGTCGATGCGCAGGCCGTCGGCGCCTTGCGTCACCGCGATGTCGCCGTACCAGGGATCGCTGTAGGTCCCGGCATATTTCGCGGTCGGCAGGGAGGGGCCGACGCCGGCCGGCTTGGCCTGGGCGCCGCCCAGGCTCTTCAGCGCCCCGGCGACCAGTTGCTTCTTGTAGGCGATGTAGCGCTCGGTCCACGGCTCGGGCTTGAGGCCCAGATAGTGGTCCAGCAGTTCGAACATCAGGCCGCGCGGCAGCTCGCCGTCCTCGCTGTTCAGCTCGATCGAGAAGCCGACATTGCGGTCGGGGATCAGCACCACCACGGTCTTGAAGCCGAACACCGCGCCGCTGTGCCAGACGATCTGGGTCCCACGGTAGTCTTGGATGTCCCAGCCCAGGGCGTAGGCCGAGAAGGTCGGCTTGGTGATCTCCATGCCTGGCGGGACCCTGTCGATCGGCTGGATCACCTCGGGCCGCCACATGGCCTCGTGCTGGGCCTCGCTGAACAGGCGCTTGCCGCCGGGCAGCGCGCCATGGGCGAGCTGCAGCTTGAGCCACTTGGCCATGTCGTTGGCGCTGACCGCCATGCCGCCGGCCGGGGCGGCGCTGGTCGCCAGTTCCTCGCGCTCGTCGAGCACCTCCTGGTCGCCCGCTCCGCGCAGGCCGCCGTTCATGCGGGCGTGCGGCTGGGCGCGGTTGGCGAAGTCGAAGCGGCGGCCGTCCGTCGTGGCGGTCGCCATGCCGGCCGGCGCGAAGACGTGCTCGCGGACGTAGTCCTCCCAGGTCTGGCCGCTGACCGCCTCGATCAGCTGGCCGGCCACCATGTAGAGGACGTTGTCATAGGCGTAGCCGCTGCGGAAACTGGTCGCGGGCTTGAGGTAGCGCAGGCGGCGCACGGCCTCGGCGCGCGGGATGTTGCTGCGGGGCACGAACAGCAGGTCGCCCTGCCCCAGGCCCAGGCCGCTGCGGTGGACCAGCAGGTCGCGCACGGTCATCTCGCGCGTCACCCACGGATCGTACATCTGGAAGCCCGGCAGGCGCTCAGTCACCTTGTCGTCCCACGACAGCTTGCCGGCGTCGACCAGGGTGGCCAGGGCCGCCGTGGTCACGGCCTTGCCGGTCGAGCCGGTCATGAACAGGGTGTCGGCGTCGACCTTTTCGGGGCTTCCCTGCCTGCGCACGCCCCAGCCCCTGGCCAGCACCGTCTGGCCCTCGTCGACGATGGTGATCGACAGGCCCGGCGCGCCGACCTTCTGGCGCAGCTGCTCGACATGGGCGTCGAAGCCCTTGGGCGGCTGGACGACGGGACCGGCCGCCATGGGCGCGGCCTGGAGCGCGGCGGCGAGGACGAGGCTGATCATGGGACCTCCGTTTGGAAGGCGGGACGCCGGACGAGACGAAACAGCCCCAACGTCGCCAGCGGAACGACGTAGAGGGCGATCAGGGCGTAGGCCAGCAGGCGATAGCCGCCGGCGATCAGGCCGACCAGCCCGACCCGCTCAGCCAGCAGCATGCAGAAGACCAGCAGACCCAGCGCGCAGAGCGCCCGGGCCCGAACGCCGAACGTGCGTCCCAGCCGCGCCTGGAAGGCCACGGCGACGCGCTCGTTGATGGCGTGCACCGCGCCCGTGCCGCTTTCCAGCAGGGCCGCGAAGACCATCAGCTGGAACAGCAGGCGGAAGACCGGCAGGTCCAGCTTGGCCAGCAGCACGTCTGACGGCAGGGCCGCCCCGCCGACCTCCGGCGCGTAGGCGCACATGCACACGAAGAAGACGAAGGCCGGGATCATGGCCAGCGGCCCGGCGATCAGGCCCGCGGTGACGGCGTCGCGGTCGCTGAGCAGGTGGCGGGTCACCGGCAGGATGATCACCGCCCCGATGATGTTGTAGCCGGCATAGGTGGTCCCGCCGATCAGGGCGTCCGCCCCGACCTGGACCGGAACGGCGAAGGCCGCGGCGATGTCGTGGCCGAACGCGCCCAGGGCCAGCACCAGGAAGAGAGCGTAGACGCCGTAGAGCAGGATCGACACCCAGGCGAACAACTGCTCGACCAGCCTGTTGCCGAAGGCGGCGAAGACGGTGACGCCCAGCAGCAGGGCCAGCATGCCGGCGAACCTGGGCGCGCCGAACAACGCGTGGCCGATCTCGCCCGCCGCCGCGCCGAACACGGCCAGCACCACGACCACGAAGAAGGCGTAGGCCAGCTCGAACGCGATCCAACCCCGCCCCAGCAGGGCCTGGAAGAAGCTGCGATAATCCCGCGCCCCGGTCGCCCGCGCGAACAGGAAGGTCAGGACGCACATGCCGCTCCAGATCAGCGTCGCCAGGGTCAGGCCGACGAGGCCGCCCCAAGGTCCGGACGGCAGGAAGAACTCGGCGATCTCGCGGCCCGTGGCGTAGCCGCCGCCGATCACGGCCGCCTTGAAGGCCAGTCCCGGAAGCAGCCAGCGGCTGAACCGACCGGGCGTCTTGACGGTCATGCGAGGCAGGCGTCCAGCAGGCGCTCGAACGCCGGCCCGCCGCGCAGCGGGTCGGCGGTCGGGAGGCCCAGGCGCGCGGCCGTCGCCTCGATCTCGGCCAGGGCCGCCTCGGGCGACAGCTTGCCGGTGTTGAGGCTGATCCCCGCGCAGCGGATGTGCGGGCTGGTCACCCGTCCCAGGGCGATGGTCGCCGAGATCACCGCCTCGATCGAAGGAATGGCGTGGCCGGCATGGCCGAGGATCTCGGTCCGCCCCGGCTCGTGGCAGACGACGAAGGCGTCGGGCTGGCTGCCTTGCAGCAGGCCCACCGACACCGCGCCATAGGCCGGGTGCAGCAGCGAGCCCTGCCCCTCGATCACGTCGATGTGGCTCCGCGCGGCGGCCGGGCTCAGCATCTCGGCGGCGCCGGCCACGAAGTCGGAGACCACCGCGTCGATCGGCATGCCCGCGCCGGCGATCATGATCCCCGTCTGGCCCGTGGCGCGGAAGTCGACGTCCAGGCCCCGGCCCTTCAGCGCCCGGGCGATCGCCAGGGCCGCGTACTTCTTTCCCAGGGCGCAGTCGGTGCCGACGGTCAGGATGCGGTGTCCCGAGCGTGGCTTGCCCGAGCCGACCGGGATCCCCGGCGGCGGGGTGCGCACGTCGATCAGCCGCCGCCCGGTCCGCTCGGCAGCCGCCTTCAGCTGGGGGATGTCCGACAGCCGCGCGTGCAGGCCCGAGACGATGTCCAGCCCGGCCTCCAGCGCTTCGACCAGGCCCCCGATCCAGGCCGGCGGGATGATTCCGCCGGCGTTGGCGACGCCGATCACCAGGCCGCGCGCGCCCATGGCCGCCGCCTGGGCGGGGGTCATGGCCGGCAAGCCGGTGCTGACCCGCGCGCCGGGCAGCGCGAACTCGCCGACGCAGCGCTCGCCCACCCAGTCGCGCAGGCCGAACGCGGTCTTGGCGTAGCCGGCCTCGACCGTATCGCCAAGGAACAGCAGGTACGGCGACGGCAGGCCGCCGATCTCCCCCGAAGCTTCGTCACGCGGGGCCCTGGCGATGGCGCTCATGCGATCAGAAGCCTGCGGTCAGGCTGACGCCGATGGTGCGCGGCCGGATCACGCCCGTGCCGATCGCCCCGTTCGGATAGATCGGCAGGCCGTTGGCGGTGACCGCGCTGGTCGAGGTCTTGCCCTCGGCGTCGGTCAGGTTCTTGACGTAGGCCTCCAGGTCGACCCGGCCGAAACTGATCCCCGCGCGCAGGTCGACCACCTCGTAGGAGTCCAGTTTGCGCTGGGCGCCGTTGGCGGCGCGATAGTCGGCGTCGAAACTGCCGCTCTGCTTGCCCATCACCCGCAACGAGGCGCCGACATAGGCCTCCTTGTCGCCGATCGACCAGCTGTAATCGCCGTTGAAGCCCAGGCTGATCTTTGGCGTGAACGGCAGCTGGTCGCCCTTCTTGCCGCCGACTAGGTCGCTGGTGTCGCCGGACAGCTTGGCGTCGGTATAGGCGCCGTTGGCCGACACCGTCAGGCCGGACGCCAGGCGCGCGGTGGCGCTGAACTCGACCCCGTCGCTGTCGGCGTCGGCGCCGTTGGCGTTGATGCCGAAGTTGTTGACCACCGTCAGCAGCTGGATGCCCTTCCAGTCGATGTGGTAGACGGCCAGGTCCAGGCTGAAGCGGCGATCGGCGCTCTCGCCCTTGAAGCCCGCCTCGTAGCTGGTGACCTTGTCCGGCGCGAAGCTGGTCGGGGTGTCCGCCGGGGCGTTGGGCGGCAGCACGTTCGGGCCGCCGGGCCGGTAGCCGTTGGCGATCCGGCCATAGATCGAGCGGCGCTCGTCCAGCTTGAACTTCGGCGCCACCGAATAGGTGAAGACGTTGTCCGAGGACCTCAGGTCGCTGTTGATCGGAATGCCGCCGGCCAGCACGCCGTCGGCCTCCTGGCTGGCGGTCTGCTTGTTGTGGCTGTAGCGGCCGCCGACGTCGATGTCGAAACGCTCGCCCAGGTGCAGGGTGCCGTTGGCGAAGCCGGCATATTCCTTGTAGCGCGAGTTCAGGTTCAGTTCGGCCAGCAGCGGCAGGCCCGAGAGCTCGGTCAGCGTGCCCGGCGTCACGGCCACGTATTCCTGGAAGATCAGGCCCTTCTCGTCGGTGTAGTAGCCGCCGACCAGCCATTCGAACGGCGCGCCCTCGTTCGAGGCCAGGCGCACCTCCTGGGTGTATTTCCGGTTGTTGGTCTTCTGGCCCAGATAGAGCTCGTTGGCCGGGCCGAACACCGCTTCGATCAGGCCGCTCAGATTGGTCGTCGCGTCGTCCCGCTTGGTCTGGTTCAGTTCGGTGTAGCTGCTGGACGACGTCAGGGTCGCGAAGCCCAGGTCGTAGTTGAACAGGCCGTTGTAGACTCGGTAGTCGATGTCCGAGAACGACGGCACGAACTGCGACAGGCTCGGCCTGCCGTACAGGGTCTTCAAGGTGTCGGGATCGCTCTCGGCGACGGTCGAGCCGTCGGCCTTGATGTCCTGCAGCATGGCGGTCAGGCGCAGGTCGAAGACCTCGTTCGGCTTGTACAGCAGCGAGACGCGGCCGCCATAGACTTCAGTGTCGTTGATGTCCTTCTCGACGTCCGAGCCGGCGGTGCCGATCGAGTCGATGAAGCCGTTTTCCTTGCGGTAGAAGCCCGAGCCGCGCACGGCCACCGTCGGGCTCAGCGGGATATTGACCATCGCCGTGGTCCGATACGACAGGCCTCCGCCCTTGGTGTCCTCGACCGAAACGCGGCCCCGGGCGCTATAGCCGTCGGTGTCGGGCGCGTTGGTCACGAACTTCAGCAGGCCGCCCATCGAGCTGGCCCCGTACAGCGTGCCCTGCGGCCCGCGCAGCACCTCGATGCGGGCCACGTCGAAGGTGTCGAAGTCGCCGGCCAGCACCGCGCCGTTGACCAGGGCGCTGCTCGAGCCGAACGGCGTCTCGTCCATGTAGATGGCCACGGTAGAGGCCACGCCGCCGGTGTTGACGCCGCGCATGACCAGACGCCCCTCCCCCGGCCCGCTCTGGGTGAGCTGCAGGCCGGGTACGAGCTTCAGGTAGTCGGTGAAGTTGGTGGCCTGCTGGGTTTCCAGCGTCTCGCCCGAGACCACCGAGATGGCCTGGGGAATGTCGATCAGGGTCTGCTCGCGCTTCTGCGCGGTGACGACGATCTCCTCGATGATCGACGCGTTCTGCTTGGGCTCCTCGGCCGCGAAGGCCGGAGCCTGGGCCAACAGCGTCCCGATGGCGCTGGAGATCAGTAGGGCCTCACGATTGATTTTCATCCCATTCCCCCTTGTTGAAGCGCCCCCGCCGGCGCTGGAGTCCGCTCGGATGTTCCCGTGCTCGACCCCGGTCATTACGTAAATTTAATCCTGATCAGGACACTTTTATCCCAATTAGAGAATTGTCAACGGCAATCGCGCGGTCAGGCGGACGGTTCGCCCGCTTCGACGCGGCGCGCCCAAGGATCGATCAGTCGCAGGAGGATCGCGGCGACGACGGCCAGTCCGGCCAGCAGCGCGAAATAGGCCGTGTGGGACATCCGGCCCCATAGAGTCCCCACCAGGCCCGCGCTGAGGCTGCCGGCGAAGATGGTCAGATACCAGGCCGCCACGGTCGTCGCCCCGAATCCGGGCGGGGCCAGGCGCGCGAACAGGCCCAGGCCCGTCGGCAGGATGAACAGCTCGCCGAAGGTGTAGACCCCGAAGAACGCCACCAGCCACAGCCAGTGCGCCTTGCCGCCGCTGAAGGCGTCGACGGCGCAGAGCATCAGGTAGGCGCCGGCCACGATCAGGGCCCCGGTCGACATCCGCAGGGCCGGCGAGGTGTCGCGTCCGGCGTCGGCGCGGCTCTTCCAACTCGCCAGCAGCATCGGCGTCATGGCCATGACCAGCAGCGGATTGAGCGACTGGAACCAGGTCATCGGCACGGTCCAGGATCCCAGCGCCCGGTCGACGCCCGCGTCGGCCCACAGGGCCACCGTGTTGCCGGCCTGCTCGTAGGCGCCGCGGAAGACGGTGACCGACAGGGCGACGGCGGCCAGGACCAGGACGGTGGGCAGGCCCATCCGTCCGCGCGCGGCCAGCGACGCCGGCGGCGTTGGCGCGGCCCGCGCCCTTCCCTGCTCGGCCGGCAGGTAGCGTTGCCCCCAGAGATAGATCACAAGGCCGGCCAGCATGCCGATCCCGGCCGCGGCGAAGCCGACGTGCCAGCCGAACACCTCGCCCAGCGTGCCGCAGATCAGCGGCGCCAGGAAGCCGCCGATGTTGATGCCCAGATAGTAGACGTTGTAGGCCCAGCCGCGCCGGGGATCGCCCTCCGCGTAGAGGTCGTTGATCTGGCTGGGCAGGGTGGGCAGGAACAGGCCGTTGCCCAGGGCGATCGTGGCCAGGGCGACATAGAGCAGGTTCTCGAAACCCATCATGAAATGGCCGGCGGCCATCACGCTGGCGCCGATGATGATCGCCCGGCGCTTGCCCAGCAGCCGGTCGGCGATCACCCCGCCGACGATGGGGGTGAAATAGGCGCAGGCCGTGTAGGTCCCATAGATCAGGGACGCCGTCCCCTGGGCCACCAGCAGCTGCTTGGTCATGTAGTAGACCAGCAGGGCCCGCATGCCGAAGTAGGAGAACTGCTCCCACATGTTCGTCAGGAACAGCACGGTCAGGCCGCGCGGCTGACCGAACCAGGGCGGGGCGTCCAGCGCCGTCCGGCTCATGCGGCGGCCGCCGCGGCGGGGCCGCCCCAGACGCCGTCGTCGGCCCAGACGGTCCCGTCGCGATAGACCACGCTGGGAGGCCGGTCCTTGGCCAGGAAGGTCGGGCCGTCCAGATCGACCAGATCGCAGACCTGGCCCAGCACGAAGCCCGGCCCCGTCGCCAGGCTGGTGCCCACCATGGTGCCGACCATGACGCCCAGGCCCAGCCGCCGCGCCTTGGCGGCCATCAGCAGGCCCTCGGTCAGCCCCCCGCACTTGTCGAGCTTGATGTTGATCACCTGGAAGCGCCCGACCGCCGCCGCCACGTCGGGCAGCGACACCACGCTCTCGTCGCCCGCGATCGGCACGGCGCTGTCGAAGCCTTCGAGCTGGGCCTCGCAACCGCGCTTGAGCGGCTGTTCGAGCAGCGAGACGCGCTCCTCGACCAGAGTGGCGACCAGGTCGTCCAGCTGGTCGCGGACGAAGCCCTGGTTGCCGTCGACGCCCAGCCAGGCGTCGGGCCGCGCCGCCCGGATCGCCCGCACCCGCGCCTGGTCCAGCGACAGATCGCCGGTCAGCTTGATCTTGATCGACCGGGCTTGGGCGTAGGCCACCGCGCCCTGGGCCATCGCCTCGGGCGTGTCGGCGCCCAGGGTGAAGGTCGTGCGCAGCGGCCGGGGCGCGTCCAGCCCCGCCAGCCGCCAGACCGGCTGGCCGGTCCGGGCGGCCTCCAGCTCCCACAGGGCGCAGTCGACCGCGTTGCGGGCGCCGCCCGGCGGCAGGATGAACCGCAGGGCCTCGCGCGTCGGCCCCGCCTCGATCGCCGCGCGGACAGCCTCGATCTGCGCCCGCATGCCGTCGGCGGTCTCGCCCAGGAAGAAGACCCCGGACGCTTCACCTCGCCCTTTCGCGCGTCCGTCCGCCAACGTCACGACGATGATGTCGCAACTGTCGAACACATGGCCGGCGATGCGAAAGGGCTGGGCCAGCCGCAGCGTTTCGCTGGCGATGTCCAGGGTCAGCGGGCCCATCAGTAGTGCACCGACATCGCCAGCAGATGGAAGGTCAGGGCGACATAGAGCAGCATCAGCGGCGCCAGCAGCATCAGCACGCTCCACGCCTTGCGACCCCAGCGGCGTCCGTCCGTCCAGGTCAGCCACAGGTTCCACCCGGCGGTGAGCACGGCCAGCGGCAGCACGATCCAACCCAGCCCCTGGAGCAGCATCAGCACGCCGTCCATTCCGCCGGCCATGGCGGCCGCGCTCGACGTCAGCTTCGTCACGCCAACGCCCCAACCGACGATCAGGGCCAGCAGCAGACCCGCCCCGGCGCGCGCGGCCCGCGAGGCGGTCAGCGCCTTGCCCGAGATGTCGGCGCTGGTCTTGTAGCGGCGACGCACCAGGGCCACGACCGGCCAGTAGAAGAAGGTCAGGAGCAGGACGCCGACGCTGGCGGCGATCGCCGGCAGGAGCCAGGCGCTGTCGCGGCCCGCCGGGATGCGGTCGAAGACCATGAACGGCGAGCCGAAATCCCAGCTCCAGCGGACGGGCTTGCCGTCGACCACCTGGGCCGCCAGGCGATCATGGCCGCCGACCTCGCGCCAGACGTAGGGAGCGACCTCGACCCACGCCTTGGGACGGCCGTTGGGGCCCAGTATGCTGGGCACCACCAGCTCGCCCTTCGGCCCGACCGCGACCTTGGCCTGACTCAGCATGTAGAACAGCGACAGGAAGGTGCTGTCGGCGCGGCGGCTGACATCCCATGTGCCGGCCATGGCCTTTGCGTGTTCGGCGGCGGTCTTGGGGTCGACCTTGCCGCCCCCCGCCCAATTTGGCCCGCCGGCGGACGGCAGGTAACGGTCGGAGAAGTCGCGGAAGATGGCCGTGCGCAGCACGCCCGCAGCGCCTTCGCGACCGCCGCTGTTGAGCGACAGATAGAGGCCGACCCCGTCGTTCATGTAGAGGTGCAGCGAGGAGTGGAAACCCTCGGTGTCGCCCAGGTGGCCGATCACGGTCCGGCCGTTGATCGAGGTCTGGAAGAAGCCCAGCTCCATGCGGTCCAGCGGCGGGATCAGCGAGCGCGGATCGACCTTGTCCAGCGGGCTGTCGTGCATGGTCTTGGCCGTCTCGGCCGACAGGATGCGCGCCCCGTCCAGCTCGCCGCCCTGCAGCTGGGCGATCATGAAGCGGCCCATGTCCGAACCCGTCGACGAGGCCGAGCCGGCCGGGGCCGGGCCGACGATCTCGAAGCCCTTCGAAGGCTTGCCGGGCTTGTCGTAGCCGGTGGCGTCACGGCCGACCAGGTTCGCGGGCAGCGGCTGCCGGAACGTGGTGTTCGGCATGTTCAGCGGACCCATCACGTGGCGGTCGAGATAGTCGTTGAACTTCTCGCCCGACACGCGCTCGACGATATAGGCGGCCAGGGCCGTGGCGTAGTTCGAATAGGCCGGCGTCGTGCCGGCATCGAAGATGCGCTTGGGCACATGGTTCTTCAGGTACGCGCCCAGCTCCGGCTCTGGCTTGCCATAGAAGATGAGCTCTTTGACCACTTCCTCGAAGCCCGCCGTGTGGGTCATCAGTTGGCGCGTCGTCACGGGCTTGCCGTTGCGCGCCGGAATCTTGAAGTCGAGATAGGTGTTGATGTCGGTGTCCAGGTCGATCTTCCCGGCCTCGACCTGCTGCATCACGGCGGTCCAGGTGAACAGCTTCGAGATCGAACCGGGCCGGAACAGGGTCTTGTAGGGGTCGACCGGCGTGCCCTTGTCACGGTCGGCGTAGCCGAAACCGCGCGTCGTCAGGATCTGCCCGTCCTTGACCACCGTGACCACCGCGCCGGGAATGTCTCCCGTGCGCAGGGCGTAGGGCATGTAGCCGTCCAGCCAAAGGTCAACGTCGGCCTTGGTCAGGACAGGGTTGGCCGACGGGGCGGTCAGGGCGGACGTTGCCGCCGCGGGAGGTCTTCCTGCCTTGACGACCGGCGGCGTCGCCGTCTCCTGACGCGTCTGGCCCTGGGCCGAGCCCAGCCCCGCCAGCAGCGCGAACACCGCGACTGCGGCCCCCTTGATCGCTCGCATTCCTTGACTCCCCTCGGCCAATGGCAGGATTGCTCCCACACGGCCCAGCCGATAAATTGGGAAGCAACTATCCTGATCAGGACAATTGCTATCCTGATTGGAGAATTCGTCAACAGCCATGAGGAGTCGCGGCGCGTGCCTGCAAACCCCCACACGCTTGGAACCCTGCTTCGTGGCCTGAGAGATCGTGAGGGTTTGACGCTCAAGCAGATGAGCGAGAAGAGCGGCATCCCCGTCTCGACGCTCTCCAAGGTCGAGCACGACCGCCTGACCCTGACCTATGACAAGCTGCACCAACTGGCCCAGCGCCTGGGCATGCGCATGTCGGAACTGTTCGCCGAGGACGCGGCCAGCCCGCCCCAGGCGGTCACCGCTCGCCGCAGCCTGGGCGAGGTCGAGCGCGCCGTGCGCGTCGAGACCCCGAACTACGACTACTATTACCTGCACACCGAGCTGCGCGGGAAACGGATGATCCCGGTGATCACCAAGATCCGCGCCAAGAGCGCCGAGCAGTTCGGCGATCTCGTCCGCCACGCCGGCGAGGAATACATCTACGTGCTGAAGGGCCGGATCGTCGTGAACACCGAGTTCTACGACCCCGTGATCCTGGACCAGGGCCAGTCGATCTATCTCGACTCCAGCATGGGCCACGCCTACCTGGCGGCCGAAGGCTGCGACGAGGCCGAGGTCCTGGGCGTGATGTCCAGCGAAGACGAAGAGCTGATGAAGGCCCTGCTGGATATCCACGAGGACCAGAAGCAGATCCACCTGTCGCGCGCCTGATCGCGGACGGACCATCAGAAACCCTGATAAGGCTTCTTAGGATAAGTCTATTGATTCAGTAGGAATTAAGCGCCCTTCTCTGGGAAGAAGGGCGCTCGCGCCGCAACGGTTCACGGAACGGCGCCGCCCATGCCCTCGACGGTCACCCCCAGAAACTCTCAGCCGCCCCGCGAGGTCGCACCGTGAGCGGCGCCGCTTTGCGGGTGACCGAAGCGCCGCCCGCCCTGCCCGATCTCGACACGGTCCTGCCCGGCCTGACCGCCGCCTTCGCCGCCACGGCCGGCCGACACGACCGCGAGGCCAGCTTCCCGACCGCCAATTTCGCGGCCCTGCGCGACGCCGGCCTGCTGGCCCTGACCGCGCCGCGCCGGCTGGGCGGGCTGGAAGCCGACCTGCCGACCGCCCTGAAGGTGGTCTCCGCCGTCGCCCGGGGCGAGCCGGCCACGGCCCTGGTGCTGGTCATGCAGTACCTGTTCCACGCCTCGGTCGAGGGCCGCTCCGGCTGGCCCGAGCACCTGAAGCAGCGGGTGATCGGCGAGGCGATCACCGACGGCGCCCTGATCAACGCCCTGCGGGTCGAGCCGGACCTGGGCACGCCCGCGCGCGGCGGCCTGCCCGCCACCATCGCCCGCCGCACGCCCGAGGGCTGGAGGATCAGCGGCCGCAAGATCTACTCCACCGGCTCCACCGCCCTGACCTGGTTCGTGGTCTGGGCCCGCTCGGACGATCCCGAACCCCTGGTCGGCGGCTGGCTGGTCCGCGCCGACACGCCGGGCGTCGTCATCGAGGAGACCTGGGATCACCTGGGCCTCCGCGCCAGCGCCAGCCACGACGTGATCTTCGAGGACGTGCTGGTTCCGCTGGACCACGCCCTGGACCCGCAGCCGGTCGGCGCCCCGCCGCCCTATCCGGCGACCTTCGCGGCCTGGTCGGCGGTGCTGACGGCGGCGATCTACGACGCCGTGGCCCGGGCGGCGCGCGACTGGCTGGTCGAGTTCCTGGCCAACCGCAAGCCGGCCAATCTGGGCGCGGCGCTGTCCACCCTGCCCCGCTTCCAGGAGGCGGTCGGCGACATCGACGGCTTGCTGCTCTCCAACCGCGTCCTGCTGGACACCGCCGCGCGCGACGAGGTCGGCGGGGTCGAGGCGGGCCTGGTCAAGCACCTGGTCACCGAGAACGCCATCAGCGTGGTCGAGAAGGCCCTGAAGCTGACCGGCAACCCCGGCCTGACGCGACACAACGACCTGGAGCGCCATCACCGCGACGTGCTGTGCGGCCGGGTCCACACACCGCAGTCCGACGTCGTGCTGACCGGCGCCGGCAAGGCCGCCTTCGCCGCGCATGAGGCCGCCAAGTGAGCCGTCTCGTCGTCGCCAGCCAACTGCCCGAGCTGTTCAACAGCGTCTTCGCCCAGCATGTCGGCGACGCCGAGATCATCGCCGTGCCGCCAGGCCTGCACGCGCCGCTGCCCGACGACGCCAAGGTCCTGGTCGCCGCCCCGTTCCGCAAGGCCGGCGGCGTGCTGCCCGCCAAGGCGCCGCCCGGCTGGCCCTATGACGTCCAGTGGGTGCAGCTGGTCTCGGTCGGCATCGACTTCTATCCCGACTGGCTGTTCGACGGCCCGGTGGTGACCTCGGCGCGCGGCTCTTCGGCCGTGGCGTTGGCCGAGTTCGCCCTGGCCGCCATCCTGGCCGAGGCCAAGCGACTTCCCGACATCTGGATCGACAAGGCCGAGCGCTGGTCGCCGTCGCCGCTGAAACTGATCTCCGGCACCACCCTGGGCCTGGTCGGCTTCGGGGCGATCGGCGAGGCCCTGGCCCCGCGCGCCCAGGCCCTGGGCCTGGATGTCATCGCCACCCGCCGCTCGGACAAGCCGATCCCGACCCCGGGCGTCGAGCGCGTCGCCGACCTGAAGACCCTGTTCGCCCGCAGCGACCATGTCGTTCTGGCCGCCCCCGCCACGCCGGAGACCCAGCGTCTGATCGGGCGCGAGGTGCTGGCCGCCGCCAAGCCCGGCCTGCACCTGATCAACATCGCCCGCGGCGCCCTGATCGACGACGAGGCCCTGCTGGAGGCGCTGGACGACGGCCGCGTGGCCCGCGCCAGCCTCGACGTCACCCATCCCGAGCCGCTGACCGAGGGCCACCCGTTCTACAGCCACCCCAAGGTCCGGCTGTCGCCGCACACCTCGGTCCATACCCCCGACACCCGCATCAACCTGGCGACCCGCTTCGCCGAGAACCTCGCCCGCTTCCGGTCCGGCGCGCCCCTGGCCGACGTCGTCGATCTGTCGCGCGGCTACTGAAGGACATCGCCATGACCGCCATCAGCCCGGCCCGGGCCTTCCAGGCTCAAGGGGGTTCGCACCCCGCCAAGATCGAGACCGTGCTGCCGGAATTCGGCTCCAAGGTCCTGCCGGTCCAACCCACCCACGAGCAGGAGCGGCTCTATCGCAAGCAGCGGCTGGCCGCCTCGTATCGCCTGTTCGGCCGCTACGGCTTCGACATGGGCGGGGCCGGCCACATCACCGCCCGCGACCCGGAGCTGACCGACCACTTCTGGGTCAATCCGTTCGGCGTGCACTTCTCGCGGATCAAGGTCTCGGACCTGATGCTGGTCAGCCATGCCGGCGAGATCGTTCAGCCGCCGGCCAAGGTCCCCGCCCGGCTGAACCGCGCCGCCTTCGCCATCCATTCCCAACTGCACGAGGCGCGGCCCGACGTGGTCGCCGCCGCCCATTCGCACTCGCTGTACGGCAAGGCCTGGTCGGCCCTGGGCCGGCTGCTGGACCCCCTGACCCAGGACTCGGCCGCCTTCTACGACGACCACGCCCTGTTCGAGGAATTCTCGGGCGTGGTGCTGGACGCCAGCGAGGGTCAGAAGATCGCCAAGGCCCTGGGGCCGAAGAAGGCCGTGATCCTGCAGAACCACGGCATCCTGACCGTCGGCCAGTCGGTCGAGGCCGCCGTCTGGCGCTACCTGGCGCTGGAGAACGCCTGCCAGACCCAGCTGCTGGCCGAGGCCGCCGGCCCGACCAAGCCGATGCCGCCCGAGGTCGCCAAGCACACCGCCGGCCAGGTCGGCAGCGAGGCCGGCGGCTTCTGGGCCTTCCAGCCCTACTGGGACGTGGTCACCGAAGAAGAGCCGGACCTGTTCGACTGATGATCCTCTCCCGACGCCACCTCCTCGCCGGCGGCCTCCCAGTCGCCGGCTTGGCCGTCGCCGGCCTCTCGGCGCTGGCCGCCTGCTCGCCCGGCAAGACCGCCAGGCCCGGTTCGCTCGAAGACCTGACGCTGCGCGCGGCCACCTATCGCGGCAATCTCGACGCCTTCTTCCAGGAGGCCGGCGTCGCCGACACGCCCTACAAGGTCGCCAAGTCGCAGTTCGCCGGCGGCAACCTGATCGCCGAGGCCATCAACGCCGGGGCCCTGGATGTCGGCGGCATGAGCGAGATCCCGCCGATCTTCGTGGCCGGCGCGCCCGGCAACCAGGTCCGCATCGTCGCCGTGCTGCAGGGCGACGTGAACAATCAGGTGGTGCTGGTCCCCAAGGACAGCCGGGCCCAGACCTTCGCCGACCTGAAGGGCAAGCGGATCGGCTATGTGAAGGCCACCACCTCGCACTACATCCTGCTGCGCCTGCTCGACGAAGCCGGCCTGAATTGGACCGACATCAAGCCGATCGCCCTGTCGCCGCAGGACGGGCTGGCGGCGTTTTCGAGCGGTGCGGTCGACGCCTGGGTGATCTATGGCGTCGTCGTCCAGCAGGCTCGCCAGGCCGGAGCGCGGGTGCTGCGAACGGCCCTGGGCATCCTGTCGGGAAACTACCTGGTCGCCGCTTCCAAGTCGGCCCTGGACGATCCCCTCAAGCGCCAGGCGGTGGGCGACTATCTGGGCCGCTACGCCAAGGTGGCCGAATGGGCCAACGCCGACGACGCGCGGTGGGCCCAGGCCCGAAGCGTCGCCACCGGCGTTCCCGCCGAGCTGTATCTGCGCGAGTTCAAGGAGCGCAGCAGCCCGACCAGGCTGCTGCGGATCAGCGACGCCGCCATCGCTTCGCAGCAGGGCGTCGCCGACGCCTTCACGGCCGCTGGCCTGATTCCCGGCAAGGTCGACGTTCGCCCCCTGTGGGACGACCGCCTGAGCAGTGTTCTTCCCAAGGGATAGAAATACTCAATCAGTATATTCGAGATCACGATATGAGCGAACCTCTAAGCCTATAGATTTTATATGGATTGAGGCGCGACAAGTCTTCGACACTTATCCTCGACAACAAGAACGGGGATAATCATGTCGCTAAGCTCTATCTCGCTGTACTGGATTTCCGGAACCTCCGCCCTGGCGCTGGCGACCGCCGCTCAGGCCGCGACGCCGACGTCGCCCGCCGTCGCCGAGCCCGACGCCAACGCCGCCCCGGCCGTCGAGCAGGTGGTCGTCACCGCCGAGCGCCGGGCCACCGACCTGCAGAAGACCGCCATCGCCATCTCGGCCTTCAGCCAGCAGGTCCTGGCCGACCGCAAGGTCGACAGCATCCGCGACCTGTCCGGCCAGATCCCCAATCTCAGCATCAGCCGGGTCACGATCAGCCACACCACCCAGACCTACGCCCTGCGCGGCGTGGGCGAGAGCGATCCGATCCAGGAGCCGGTGCTGGCGGTCTATGTCGACGACGTCTACATCCCGCGCCAGATCGGCTCGATGGTCGAGTTCAACGACCTGGAGCGGGTGGAGGTGCTGCGCGGCCCGCAGGGCACGCTGTACGGCCGCAACTCCAGCGCCGGGGCCCTGCGGATCATCACCCGCGACCCGGGCGACGCCTTCCGCGCCAAGGCCGAGGTCGGTCTGGGAAACTACGGCGCGGTCGACGTGCGCGGCCTGATCGAGGGGCCGCTGGTCGAGGGCAAGCTGGCCGGCAGCCTGTCCTACATCCACCACAGCCGCGACGGCGTCACCTTCGACCCGACCCTGAACCACGACGTCAACCGCATCGACCTGGACGCCTACCGCGCCAAGCTGCGCTGGACGCCGACCGATCGCTGGGACGTGCTGTTGACGCTCAACGCCCTGAAGGACCGCAGCGACAGCCGCAGCTATGTGCCGGTCACCCAGCCGAACGGCGCGCACCGCACCGACCGCTCCTATTCGGAAGTCGAGCCGAAGCAGGATCTGGACCAGATCAGCGGCGCCCTGCGCGTGCAGTACGAGCTGAACGACAATCTGAAACTGAAGTCCGTCACCTCGTACGGCGGCTTCAACCTCAACCCCGTCTACTACGACAATGACGGCCAGGCGGCGCTGATCCAGAAGAACCTGATCCACTACAACGACCAGTACGTCACCCAGGAAGTCCAGCTGAACGGCGACTACGGCAAGCTGACCTTCACCAGCGGGCTGTTCTATCTGCACGAGCGGTTCTTCGTGGAGCGCGACGGCTACAGCCGCCGCAACGCCCTGCCCACCGACCCCGTGGCCACGCCCGGCAACTACGGCTTCGCCCGCGCCCACAACATCACCAACACCGACGCCTACGCGGTCTTCGGCGAGGCCAGCTATGCGCTGAACGATCGCCTCAGCGTCACCGGCGGCCTGCGCTGGACCAACGAGGAGAAGGAGTTCACCTTCGACAACAAGGTCCTGAACCTGCAGGGCCAGGTGGTGGGCCAGTCGATCGCCGGCCAGGCCGACAAGATCTTCTCGGCCGTCACGCCCAAGCTGTCGGCCCAGTTCCAGTGGACGCCGGACGTCCTGCAGTACGTGACCTGGTCCAAGGGCTTCAAGTCGGGCGGCTTCGACAACCGCGCCACGCGGCTGGACCTGGCCACCCGCCCCTTCGCCCCCGAGAACGTCGACGCCTACGAGACGGGCTTGAAGACAGAGCTGTTCGACCACCGCGCGCGGGTGAACCTGGCGGTGTTCTACAACGACTACCAGGACCTGCAGGTCAGCTACAGCGACCCGGCCTATCCGGGCAATTCGGTGCGGTCGAACGCCGGCAAGGCCCACACCTACGGCGTGGAGCTGGAGACCGACATCCGCGCCACCGAACGCCTGAGCCTCCAGGCCTCGGCCGGCTACCTGTTCGCGGTCTACGACAAGTACCGCAACGCCGGCGGGATCGGGGTCAACGCCGACGGCCACCGGCTGCTGAACTCGCCGCGCTGGAGCCTGTCGGGCGCGATCACCTACGATGTTCCCATCGACATCCCCGGCGAACTGCGCGTCGGGCTGAACGCCCAGTTCCAGACCAAGACCTATTTCAACGCCCTGCAGCGCCCGCAGGACGAGGCCCCGGCCCAGACCTTCCTCAACGGCGTGGTCACCTGGCAGACCCCGGACCCGCGCTGGAGCGTGGTGCTGTCGGGCCGCAACCTGCTGGAGTCCGACGAACCGGTCAGCGTCACCTACACGCCGGCCACGGGGGTCTACTACAAGAACTACCCGGACCCGCGGACCTGGCTGGTCACGCTGAAATACGCGCTGTGATTCGCCCAGCGTGAGCGGGCCGCCTCCCCGGGCTGCGCGAAGCGGTCCGGGGAGGGCGTCGCGCAAGCCGGCGAATACGATGAAGGCGCTCTTGCCCTCGGCGGTGGAACCTTAGCCTTAGCCGAACCTTCTATCGCCATGATCGATCTCAACAGCGCCAGCATCCACGACATCGCCAACGCCGGGATCGAGCCCGCGGTCGCCCGCGAAGTGGTGTTCTGGGGCCCCTTCCGGACCTGGGAAGATCTCCTTTGGATCCAGGGCGTCGACGACGCGATCCTGGATCGACTGAGAACGGAATTCGAGATTGGCCGGGGCGCCGACGCAAACTGGACCATGCCAAAGCCGTTCAGACTTTCCGCGGCCAGCACAGCCCACTGAGAAGGCCTGATTTCGGTGCTCGTGGAGCGCCCGCGATCGGCGGCGGGCGGCTTGCACGGCCAGGGCCCTTGCCTCGACAGCGGGGGGGCATCCGACGAAAGTTTTATCAAGTTATTGCCGGCGAAATTCGTCGATTGGACGGCCTGATCTCGTAGATTTTGCTCGGATCTTGCCCGTAAAAACCCCTTCCTGACGGCGTCCAAAAACTAGAAAATATCGAATTTTTACTGCGAATTATTTTGAAGGCGCGCCGAGATTCACGCCTTTTTACTCTATAAAATTCGATCTTTCGCGCGACTTGAGGCCATCGCTGCTGTACTTCGGCCTGACAGTTCACGCTAGCGACGACGCCATGACCCAACAGATCAAGACGACAGCCGAACACCTCCAAAAGGCGCCGAGCGGCATCGCCGGCCTGGACGAGATCACCTTCGGCGGGCTGCCCAAGGGCCGCCCGACCCTGATCGCCGGCGCCGCAGGCTGCGGCAAGACGCTCTTTGCCCTGACCTTCCTCGTCAAGGGCGCGACCGCCTATGACGAGCCAGGCGTCTTCATGACCTTCGAGGAACGCGCCGACGATCTGGTGCAGAACGTCAGCTCCCTTGGCTATGACCTGCCAAGGCTGATCGCCGAGAAAAAGCTGGTCATCGACTATGTGCGCGTCGAGCGCAGCGAGATCGAGCATAGCGGCGAATACGACCTGGAAGGCCTGTTCGTCAGGCTCGGACACGCCATCGACAAGATCGGGGCGAAACGCGTTGTCCTGGACACGCTGGAAGCGCTGTTTTCCGGCCTGGGCGACGGTCCCGTGCTCCGCGCGGAGCTTCGCCGGCTCTTCCAGTGGCTCAAGGATCGCGGCGTCACCGCGGTGATCACCGCCGAGCGCGGCTCCGAAGGCCAGCTCACCCGCCACGGCCTGGAGGAGTACGTCTCCGACTGCGTGATCGCGCTCGACAACCGGGTCGAGGAACAGATCACCACGCGGCGCCTGCGGGTCATGAAGTATCGGGGTTCGGCCCACGGGACCAACGAGTACCCGTTTCTCATCGACAAGGGCGGCATCAGCGTGCTGCCGGTGACCTCGGCCGGCCTCTCGCATTCGATCTCCGACGAGGTTGTTTCCAGCGGGATCGGCGGCATCGACGCCATGCTGGGCGTGGGCGGCTACTATCGCGGCTCGAGCGTGCTGCTGTCGGGTCCCTCGGGGACCGGCAAGACCACCTTCGGATCCAACTTCGTCAACGCCGCCTGCCTGGCGGGACAGCGGGCGATCTATTTCTCGTTCGAGGAATCTCCCGAGCAGATCGTGCGAAACATGCGCTCCGTCGGCCTGGACCTGGGTTCGCACGTGGCCGCCGGCCTGCTGCGCTTCGAGTCGTCCCGGCCCAGCCTCTTTGGCCTCGAGATGCACCTGGTGCTGATGATCCGCCAGATCGACGCCTTCAACCCGGCGGTCGTCGTCGTCGATCCGATCTCCGCGTTCCGGGGCTCCGAAAGCGAGATCCACGCCACGCTGCTGAGGTTGGTGGACTACCTCAAGGTCAAGGGCATCACGGTGGTCTTCAACAACCTGGTCAACGGCGAGCAGGACGACCGCAACGAACAGAGCCTGTCCTCGCTGATGGACGTCTGGATCGGCCTGCACGACCTGGAAGCCAACGGCGAACGCAACCGCGGCCTGTTCGTGCTCAAGGCGCGCGGCATGAGCCACTCCAATCAGATCCGCGAGTATCACTTGAGCTCCGACGGCGTCACCCTGATGGAACCCTATATCGGACCTCACGGCGTGCTGACCGGCAGCGCCCGCATCGTCCAGGAGGCGCAGGAAGAAGCCGCCGCCCTCGAACGCCGGGACGAGGTCAATCGTCGCCAGCGCGAATTCGCCGAGAAAAAGAACGCCGCCGAACGCCAGATCACCGAAACCCGCGAGGCGCTCCAGCGCGAGGAAGCCGAACTGCTTGCGTTGGACACGGTCGATGAGCGCAAGGAACAGACCCTGACCGCCAGCCGGTCGGCGGCGGCCACCCGCCGCGGGGCGACGACATGACCTCGCCCACGACGCCGGACGCGCCGGGTGAAGGAGACGCCGAGGTTCCGGACGGCGGGATCTTCCATTTCCGGCTCTATGTCGCCGGCCAGACGCCCAAGTCGCTCGCGGCGATCAGGAACCTGACCCTGCTCTGCGACACGCACTTGCCGGGCCGCCACAAGATCGAGGTGCTCGACCTGGCCGAGAATCCCGAACTCGCGGCCCAGGACCAGATCATCGCCATCCCCACCCTGGTGCGCAGCCTGCCCCCGCCGCTCAAGCGCATGATCGGCACGCTGGCCGATCCCGAGAAGTTCCTCATCGGACTCGACTACAGCAGGCCCGCGTCATGACCCGCCCGGACAACAACACCCCTGCTTCCAGGCACGTGCTGAGGCTCTACGTCACCGGTTCGACGCAACGGTCCACCCGGGCGATCGCCAACCTGCGGCGAGTGCTGGAAAGCGAACTGCCCGACCGCTACGACCTGGAAGTCGTCGACATGTACGAAAACCCGGAGGCGGCGAGCGAGCATCAGATCCTCGCCGCGCCGACCCTGATCAAGCTGCAGCCGGAACCCGTGCAACGGATGATCGGCGACCTTTCGGACACCGACCGCGTGCTGCGCGGCCTTGGCCTGCCGGCGAAAGGCGGCCTTGACGATGGATCAAAGTAGTCCCCGCTCCGCGCCCATGTCGCTTGCCTCGGAGGTTCTGGACCTTCGGCTGCAACTGGCCGAGGCGCTCGAGACGCTGGAGGCGATCCGCAACGGCGAAGTGGACGCCGTGGTGGTGGGGGGACCCGACAACCGAAAGGTCTACACGCTCGAAACGGCCGACCGGTCCTACCGGCTTCTGATCGAGCAGATGACCGAAGGCGCCCTGATGGTCAGCCGGGACGGCGCGTTGCTGTACGGCAATCGCGCCTTGGCCGAGATGCTGGGCGCCGAGCCCAGCGCCCTGATCGCCACGGGCCTTCGACCGTTCGTCAGGCCGGAGTCGCTGGCCGACCTGCAACGCCTGCTCGGAGAGGGCGGCAAGGCCGAACTGGCCCTGCAGCGCGCGGCCACCGCCGAGACCTTCATCGCTCAGCTGTCCCTGACCCAGATGGACCCGCCGGACGGCCCGTTTCTCTGCGGCGTGCTCACCGACCTGACCGCGACCTACGCGCAAGCCAGGGAAGTGGCCGAAGCCAAATCCGCGCTGGCGGTCGAAGCGGCGCACCGTGAAAGCGACGAACGCTACCGCCTGATCCTCGAAGGCGTGCGCGACTACGCGATCATGGCCACCGATCTCGATCAGACCGTGACGATCTGGAACGCCGGCGCCCAGCAAATCCTGGGCTGGCAGGCGACCGAACTGATCGGGCGGGCCTTCCCCCCGATCTGGACCCAGGCGGACAAGGCCCTCCAGGCCGACGACCGGGAGCGCGCGCGCTGCCTGCAAGACGGCCGGACCGAAGAAGAGCGCTGGCACGTGCGCAAGGATGGAACGGCCTTTTGGTCCCACACCCTGATGACGCCGCTTCGCCGCGACGACGGTCAGCTGATCGGCTTCCTGAAAATCCTTCGCGACCGCACCGAGCAGCGCGCCGCGGACGAGAAGCAAAGCCTGCTGATCAACGAGCTGAACCACCGGGTCAAGAATACGCTGGCCACGGTTCAATCCATCGCGGCCCAGACCCTGCGCTCCGCGGCGAGCGTTGACGACGCCCGGGCCGCGCTGGAAGAGCGCCTCATCGCCCTGTCGCTCGCCCATGACGTCCTGACCCGCGAAAGTTGGGAAGGGGCGGAAATGCGCGAAATCGTCACGTTGGCCATATCGCCCTATGTGGGCGCGGACGCGTCTCGCATCGTCACGGGCGGTCCCGAGGTCCGCCTGGAGCCGACCATGGCGCTGGCCATGGCGATGGCCTTGCAGGAGCTGGCCACCAACGCGGTGAAGTATGGCGCGCTTTCGACGCCGACGGGCCGGCTCAGCATCCTTTGGACCCTGGAGGCCGGGGTCATCCGCCTCGAATGGGAGGAAAAGGACGGCCCGGTCGTGGCTCCGCCCCTGCACCGCGGCTTTGGATCCCGCCTGATCGAACGCAGCCTCTCGGCCGCCCTGGGCGGCGACGCCGCGATCGACTTCGCCCCCAGCGGCGTCATCTGCGTGATAACCGCCGTCATCACGCCCGTGGCGGCTTCCTCGCGCGAGCTCAGCATCGTCGGCTGACGCCGCGTCGGCGGGCTAATCGTCTTCGGACGGCGCCCCCGCGCTGGAAGGTTCGCCCGGGCGCGAGGGTTGCTCATCCTCCAGCCCTTCGGTTTGCGCGGACTCGTCTCCGAGACGCTCCCAAAGTTGCGCCATCCGCAGGTATTGGTCGCGCAACACGGGCGATTGGGCCGCCAGCAAATTCATCTTCGTCGCCTGACGGCGACAATCCTCGGCGGTGCGCATGCGCTAGCAACGCGTGCCCTGGGGTTTGGCCCGGCGTCGCCGAAAATATAAGTGCTTCAGAAAAATCCGCCGGACGTCAGGGCGCGATCCAGACGAGTTTCAAGACGGGAGGCGTTTCGAGAAACTCGCCGGCAAGCAGCCGCCATTCCAGGGCGTCGACCTCATACTGCCTGCGCTTCAAGGAATCTAAGGCGGCGGCGGCGAGCCGTTCACATTCGTCCGCCCGCAGGCGCCTGTAGGTTCGCGAGAACATGACGCGGCTATGTCATGAGTCCGACATTACTGCCTGGCAATTCGACTTCATCCGCGAGTTCGCGCGACGGCAAGACTGCGGCGCCTTCCCGTCTCGGTCGCGCGCCCATCGTCCAACGCCTCTGCCCGTCGAAGAAACCTTGGCTTTAGCTCGGGGTTATCTTCCAGCGGGTCGGCCCAAGGACGACCGCCACAGGGTCGGGAGACCCGCTGCGAGGAGCGTGCATGCCGGTCGATCTCATCCCGCCAACGACAGAGCCCCGTGTCGCCACAGGCGTGCCCGGCCTGGACGAGATCCTTGGCGGCGGCCTGACCCGCGATCGCATCTACCTGGTCGAGGGCACGCCAGGCTCGGGCAAGACGACCTTGGCCTTGCAGTTCCTGCTCAAGGGGCGCGAGCTGGGCGAGAGCGGCCTCTACATCACCCTGTCGGAAACCGAGACCGAACTTAAGGCCGCCGCCGCCAGCCATGGCTGGTCGCTGGACGGCGTCGACTTGTTCGAGCTGGTCAGCGAGGAAGGCCTGGATCCCGACAGCGAACAATCGGTCCTGCACCCCTCCGACGTCGAACTCGGCGAAACGACCCGCGGCGTGATGCGACAGGTCGAGGCGACCAAGCCGATGCGGGTCGTGTTCGACAGTCTGTCGGAAATGCGCCTCCTGGCCCAGAACCCCCTGCGCCACCGCCGGCAAATCCTGGCGCTCAAGCATTTCTTCTCGACCCGCAAATGCACGGTGCTGCTGCTGGACGACCAGACCGCCGAGGACGGCGACTTGCAGCTGCACAGCATCGCCCATGGCGTGATCAGCCTGCAGCGCAGCCCCCAGGAATACGGCTCCCAGCGCCGCCGGCTGGAAATCGTCAAGATGCGCGGCATCAAGTACCGCGGCGGCTTCCACGATTTCGAACTCGACACCGGCGGGATCACGGTCTTCGAGCGGCTGGTGGCCGCCCGTCATCACGCGGAGTTCACTCACGAGATCGTTTCGACCGGATCGGCCGAACTGGACGCCTTGATCGGCGGCGGCCTGTCGCGCGGCACCAACACCCTGATCAGCGGCCCCTCCGGCGTGGGCAAGACCACCACGGCGGTGCGGTGCGTGCTCAGCGCGCTCGAACGCGGCGAGAAGGTCGCCTACTACCTGTTCGACGAGGGCCTGCCGACCCTGCTGGCGCGGTCCAGGGCCCTGGGCATGGAGCTGCAGCCCTTCCTCGACAACGGCCAGCTGACGATCCGGGCGATCGACCCGGCCGAACTGTCGCCGGGCGAGTTCGCCTGCCACGTCCGGGATGCGGTCGAGAAGGGCCGCGCGGCCCAGGTCGTGATCGACAGCCTCAACGCCTATCTGCAAGCTATGCCGGGTCAGAAGTTCCTGCTTCTGCAGATGCACGAGTTGCTGACCTATCTGAACCAGCAAGGCGTCGTCACCCTGCTCATCCTGGGTCAGCACGGCTTCATCGGCGAGGTCCGCAGCGACATCGACCTCAGCTATCTCAGCGACGGCATCCTGCTGTTTCGGTTCTTCGAGGCGGCGGGGTCGGTGCGCACGGCGATCTCGGCGGTCAAGAGCCGCACCACCGAACACGAAAAGACCATTCGGGAGATCCGACTGACCAGCGCCGGCATCCAGGTCGGCGAGGCGCTGACCGATTTCCAGGGCGTCATGTCGGGCCTGCCCTCCTATGAAGGCAAGGTCGCCATGCTCGGCGCAGCGGAGCCCGGCGCGAATGGATAAGCGCATCCTGATCCTGGCCCCCCGGGGTCGGGACGCGCCGGTGATCGCTGAAACCCTGACCTCTACCGGCTACCGCGTCCTGATTTGCCCGGACCTGTCGACCCTGACCGAGGCCCTCGCTCAAAACGCCGGGGCCGCGATCCTCACCGAGGAGGCGCTGGCGCAGGATGCGACCGAAACCCTGACCGCCTGGCTCGCGGCTCAGCCGTCCTGGTCGGATTTTCCGTTCATCGTGCTGGTCACCAAGCAGCCGGGCAAACGCGCTCAAGTCGACGCCGAGCGGCTGCGGGCGATCGGCAACGTCGTGCTGCTGGAGCGCCCCATCAACGCCGAAACGCTGGTCAGCGCGGCGGCTTCGGCCGTGCGGGCCCGGCAACGGCAATACCGGGCCCGCGATCACCTCGCAGACCAGATCAAGGCCGAGGAGCAACTGCGTTTCGCGCTGGACGCGGGCCATCTGGGCTCCTGGGAGCTCGAGCTCGGAAGCCAGGTGCTTTCCGCCTCGCCCATGGCCAAGGCGCATTTCGGCCGCGCGCCGGAGCAGACCCTGACGCTGGCCGATGTCGAGGCGGCGGTGCATCCCGACGACGCTGCACGACGCTCGGCCGACTTGGGCGCCGCGCTCAGCAAGGGCGGAGACTACGACGTCGAGTACCGGGTGATCTGGCCCGACGAAAGCGTCCACTGGCTGCAGGTTCGCGGGCGGCTGAATTCGGACAAGCCGGGCGCGCCGCGACGCATGACGGGCGTGACGCTCGACATCACCGAACGCAAGGCGGCGGAGGCCGCGTTGCTGGCGATGAACGAGACGCTGGAGCGCCGCATCGGTGAAAGCGTCCATGAGCTGCGGCGCTCCAACGAGCGTCTGCTCAACGAGATCGGCGAGCGAGAGCAGGCCCAGGCGGCCCTCGTGCAGGCCCAGAAGATGGATGCGATCGGCCAGCTGACGGGCGGCATCGCGCACGACTTCAACAACCTCCTGACCGCCATCGTCGGCAATATCGACATGATCGAACGGCGCAGCGACGACCCGCGCATTCAGCGTATGGCGGCCAACGCCAGGGAGGGCGTGGAGCGGGCCACCAAGCTGACCGCCCAGCTTCTGGCCTTCTCGCGAAGCCAGCAACTGGACCTGCAGGCCGTCGAGGTCGACGCCTTGATCGACGGCATGGGCGATCTGCTGGCCAGGACCCTGGGCCACACGGTGGAGATCCGGACCGATCTGCGGGCGGGCTCGGCCCGGGCCAACGCCGATCCCAACCAGCTGGAGTTGGCGATCCTCAACCTGGCGATCAACGCCCGCGACGCCATGAGCAACGGCGGGACCGTCACGGTCTCGAGCCGCCTGGCCGAGGATTGGCACGAGGGATTGCAGCCGGGACGCCACGTGGTCATCGCCGTCAGCGACACCGGCCACGGCATCCCCGCGGAGCTGCTGCAGAAGGTGCTGGACCCGTTCTTCACCACCAAGGGCGTGGGCAAGGGCACCGGCCTGGGCCTCAGTCAGGTCTATGGCATCGCCACCCAGTCGGGCGGCACGGTGCGCATCGACAGCACCGTCGGCGAAGGCGCCACGATCGAGATCTGGCTGCCGGTCAGCGACGCGGCCGAACGCCTGCATGCGAGCGAAATCCCGACCGGCGAAACGCCCCTGAGCCACGGCGAACGGATCCTCGTGGTCGACGACGACGCCGGCGTGCGCAGGTTCATCGTCCAGTGCCTGCGATCGCTCGGATACGCGGTGACCGAGGCGTCGGGCGGCCAGGCCGGCCTTGATCGGATCGCCGCCGACCGGCCGGACTTGATGGTGGTCGACTTCGCGATGCCGGGCGTCAACGGCGCCCAGGTCGCGGCCCAGGCCCGGGAGGCGTCGCCCGCCCTGGCCGTGCTGCTGGTCACGGGCTACGCCGACGCCAAAGCGATCAAGGACCTCGTCAAGTCCGAGGCCGTGCTGCGCAAGCCCTTCAAGGTCAGCGATCTGGCCATCGCGGTGCGGCGCGCCCTGGAGGAAGCCGGCCCCCCGGCGCTTCTTCCGCACCAAGCTGGCTGAACGTCAGGCGTCGGCGCGCCCTTCTCGCCGGAATGGGTCGAAGGGCCGGCCCTTCATCGCGGCCCATGGCGGGGCCAAGCCTCCGCGGCGAAGTTGAAGTTGCTACTTCGGCGTCACGTCCACCGTGGTCCCCAACGCAAAGGCGCCGCGCTGTTCATCCCACCCCTGGCCCTTCGCGCCGTCGTCGGCGTTGGCCAGGCGGATGGCGAAGCGGGGATCGTCCTTGAGGCGCGGTCCGGCGTCCGGCAGGGCCAGCCAGACTTCCTGCGCGCCCGACACGTCGTTGGGCAGGGTGACCGCCAGCGTTTCGCTCGTGTCCGCTCCTGGCAGCCACCGGCGCGGATCGGCGCCCCGCGCCGGCAGCCGGCGAACCGCGCCCGACGCGCGGTCGCGCAGCAGGATCTCCACCGGCCGGGGGTTGTAGAGCCGGGCCCAGCCCGAGTTGCGAAACACGAGCGAGACCGAAAACACGCCGCCCGGGGCGATCGCGGCGGGATGGCTGACCTTGACCAGGGCGAAGCGGTAACCCATCCGGCGGCGCACCTCGTCGATACACACCTGCTTGCGCCAGTTGTCATGGAACAGGCGGCGGTAATAGTCGTCGTTCAGATATGTAAGGTTATAGCGCGCGCCCTCGCCCAGGATGTCGGCGCAGGCCGTGCGCGGCCGAGGATCGGGATCGTCGGCCGGATTGCAGGTCTCTCCGCCGAAGGGCGCCAGGTCGCCCTGCGCGTCGGCATATCGCCGCTCACGCTCGCGCGGGTCCGCCGCTTCGTCATAGGTGCCGACATCGGTGTCGCTCGCCAGGAAGCAGTCGTTGTGAAACCCGATGCGGAACGAGCCGTCCAGCGCCGCGTCCAGGCCCGGCAGTTTGGGCGTCCAGGCCTGGATGTAGGGCGGATAGCGGAACTGGACGAAGCGCGTGACGGGCGTCGCATCCAGCAGGGCGTCCTTGATCCGGGTGCGGCTCGCGGGCGTGGTGAGGTCGTTTGACGAGGTGTGCCATTCCCCCCATGCGCCGATGAAGCCCGCCTGCATGAAGGCGATCACATCCTCATTGCGCCGGAGCAGCGGCTTGAGTTGCGTCAGGTGCGCCAACACCCGAGCCAGGGACGCGTCCCGCGCGTCGCGGTACTGGGTCTCCCCGCGTGGATAGTTGTAGGTCGCGCGGACGATCAGCTTGACGCCGCCCTGGCGCGCTGTCTCGAACGCGGCGTCGATCCGGTCGAGGAACGCCGCCGGCAGGTCGCTGTCGCGATAGGGTTCGAGGTTGATCCGCGCATAGATCAGCCGATCGCCCTTGGCGTAGGTCCGCGCCACGAACGCCGCGCCCAGGGCGTCGAGATCGGTGTCGGCCGCCTGGTAGAAGCCCCGCTCGGGGTTGGCGAGATCGGCTTCGGTGAAGCGAAAATCGGCGCCCGCGACGGCGGCGGGCGAGCTCGGCCCAGCCTCGGCCCGGGCCTGGGCTTGAGGGACTCCGGCCAGCAGGAAGGCGGCCGACAGCAACGCCGACCGCGCAAGGCTGAGCCGTTCCTTCGCCTTGGGCGATGAGGGCAAGACGCCACCTGTTTGATGTGTACTGGAAAGAATCCGCCGCCGGCCGCCATGATGGGCGAGACCGGCGGCGGCGCGCTTTAGAAGCGGTAGCTCAGGCCCAGCTTGTAGCTGGCGCCGTAGCGGTAGTAGCCCTGCGGCAGCATCGGATTGCCGTTGATGCTGTAGGTGTTGGCCTCGTCCAGCAGGTTCTGGCCTTCGATCGAGATGTCCATCTTCTCGGTGATCTTGTACGACGCGTGGGCCGTGACCCAGGTGATCGGATCGGCCTGTTCGTTGTAGCCTTCGCCGAGCACGTTGACCGCCGTGGCGAAGCCGTCGGTGTGGTCGGCAGACACGCTGAGCGACACCGGGCCGTGTTCATAGAAGACGCCCAGCGAATAGACCGACGGCGCGATGCCTTCGAGCGGACGCTCCTGTTCGCCGACATAGCTCTTGGCCCAGTTGCGCGTGTACTGCGCGCGCACGCCGAAGCCGTTGTCCAGGAAGTGCTGCAGGCCGACCTCGATGCCCTTCACCTTGGCGTAGTCGCCGTTGATCGGACGGCTGATGTTGAACAGCTGGTTACCCGGCACAGTGGGGTCCGGGTTTGGCACGCCGATATCCTGGCCTGGCTCCCAGCTCGTGGTGATCTGGTCCTTGATGCGCTTCTGGAACACCGCGAAGTTGAAGATCGAGTTGGGCCGGAAATAGTATTCCAGCGACAGGTCGAACTGCTTGGCCGAATAGGGCTTCAGATCCGCGTTGCCGCTGTAGATCTGGGTGAACTCGCCCCATGACACGCTTTCGGTGGTGCTGCTCGGCGCCAGGGTCTCGACCGACGGACGGGCCATGGTCTTGGCCGCCCCGAAGCGCAGGCGCAGCTCCTCGGTGATGCGGTAGTTGAGGTTCAGCGACGGCAGAACATAGGTGTAGTCGTTCTTCTGCTCGACGGTCGTCGGTTCGTCATAGACGGCCGTATAGTTGAAGGCGCCGTTCTGGATGATCTCCAGGATTTTCGCGTCCCAGGCCTGGGCGTTGGTCGTGGTGTGCACGACGCGCAGGCCGACGTTGCCGCTCCAGCGTTCGGCCTCCAGGTTGGCCTGCGCGAAGCCGGACCAAGTCTCCTCGCCCACGCGGTAGCTGCTCAGCGGGTTCCACTTGGGCGCCGCGGCGGAATAGTCGTAGACGCCGCCGCCCGGCCGCGGCGTGCCGTCATAGGCCGCCAACGCCTTCTGATAGCTGGCGACATCGAAGGCCAGGAAGGTGCGCGGGAACTCCGCGTCAACCTTGTTCATGAAGTTGGGCAGGCTGAAATTGTTCGAAATGACGTTGCCTTGAAGGGCGCCGACATTGATCGCGTAGTTGCCGGAATAGTAGTCGGCCCCGCCCGTCAGCGCATTGTTGACCAGGTCGCGCGACTTGGTGCGGTCGGTGTAGTTGACCCCGAACTGCACGTTGTCGAGCCAGCCGCGCTTGGTGTCCCACTTTCCCTTGAACGAGGCGCCGGTGATCTTGTCGTCGATGTTGTCGCCGGCGAGCGAGAAGTAGTGGGTGTTGAAGTCGGAGTCGCCGAACTGACCCTTGGCCAGGCCGCTGGCCAGGTCGCGGCCGTCATCGAAGTCGACCGTCACGTTCGGCACGCGCGCGCCCGTCAGCGAGATGTGGGCCGTGTTGGCCTGGTTCATCCGCAGAACGACGTAGCTGTCCTGTCCGCCGGAATGGCGCTTGGAGGTCGAGCGGTAGACGTCGCCGACGATGGTCAGGTTGTCCGACACGTTCCATTCGGCGTTGGCGCCGTAGAGCTGCGTCTCGACGACCCGGTAGGACGTCTGATTGAGCAGCTCCGGATTGAGGCGCATCTCCGGATCGGGATTGTCCATGTCGAAGCTGGTGACGATGCCGTCCTTGATCACCATGTTCGACCAGCGACCCGGCGCATAGAGCGGGTAGAAGGACTGCTGGTAGCCGACCTGCGGGGAATCCAGCTTGGTCGCCAGCCCGTCGACGACCAGCTTGAACGTGTCGGACGGCCGCCATTCCAGCTTGCCCGTGAAGGCGGTGCGCTTCTTCTTCTCCAGGATCGAGCCGACGCGGAACTGACCGGGACCGATCAGGCCGTATTCTTCGGGGTCCAGCACGCCGTTGTTGTTGGGGTCGATGGCGCCGCCCCAGGTATTGCCCCACAGCCAGCTTTCGTCGGTCGGGTCCGCGTTGCGGCTCCAGCCGCCGTCGTTGCCGGCCACGTCGGTGCGGTCGTCGCGCTTCTCGAGCACCACGCCGAGAAGGATGCCGAGCGTGTCGCCGGCGAAGGTGTTGCTGTACACGGCCGACAGCTTGCGGCCGTCCATCTCCGACATCTGGTTTCGATCGCCCTCGAGGCGCACGATGCCCTGTTGGCCGAGCTTGTCGAAGGGGCTGGCCGAACGCAGGTTGATCAAGCCGCCGATGGCGCCCTCGGTGTTGGCCGCCTCGGCGCCCTTGATCACGTCGGCGCCGCTGATGACGTCGGACGGCAGCACGTCGTAGGCGAAGTCACGGCCCGCGCCGTCGGTGGCCAGGATGCGTCCGTTGAAGGTCGACAGCGTGTATTCGGGACCCAGGCCCCGGACGCTGACCTTCTGGCCCTCGCCGCCGGCGGTGCGCGAGATCGAGACCCCGGTGATGTGGCTGAGGGAGTCGGCGACGTTGTCGTCCGGGAACATGCCCAGTTCGAGGGCGCTGATCGAGTCCTGGACCGTGGTGGCGTCGCGCTTCAGCTTGACGGCCTTGGCCACGCTGGCGCGCACGCCGACAACGACGACTTCCTCGACCGTATCGTCATCGGGGGCGTTGGCGGGAACCTGCGCGATCGCCGCGCTTGCGGTGAGCAGGGCAGCAATGCCTGCGCCGGCCATGATGGCCCCCCGGTGTGATGGACGACGTGCCATAGCGAACCCCTTTTCCTCGCTTGATCGGATGCAATTCCGAAGTTTCGGTTTGCACCTTATTTATATTACAAAAGGTAACAACGGTTTCGATGTTGTGTCAAATCGCTACTTAACGAAAGCGCGCTTCGGAAGCATATTCGTTGCATAAATGTCGAAATTTTCGCCAGAGCTTCCCTTAAGACCTTGTATTGCCTTGGAATCGCGCACCGCCCCCACAGCCACCAAACATCCTTTCGATCAAGTGGTAGCGTGAACATCGGTTGCGGTCAGGCGCGCCCACAGCGCCGGCGCGCCGAAATCGGGCACGGTGAGGTCGGCGCCGAGGCCAAGCCCCGCCTTTCGCGACGGTCCGGTGACCTCGACGGTGAACACGCCCGCCGCCAGGGCGGCGGTCACGCCGGGCTCGGAATCCTCGAAGGCCATGGCGTTTTCCGCGGCGACACCCAGCCGCTGGAGGGCCTCCAGATAGGGCAGCGGATCAGGCTTGGCGCGCGGCAGGTCCTCGCCCAGCACCAGGGTGTCGAAGCTGTCGGCGAGGCCGAGAACCTTCAGCGTGTGCTCGACATTGGCCCGGGGACCGTTGGTGACCAGCGCGCAGGCCACGCCCCTCGCCTTCGCCCAGTCGATCAACCGCGCAAGGCCGGGCATAGGCGTCATCCGCGGCGTCAGTCGGCGATAGAGCGCCTCCTTCTCGTCGGCCAGACGTCGGCGCTCGTCTTCGGAGAGGCCGGGGAAGAAGCGCGCGAAGATGGCGTCGTTCGACTGACCCGACACGTGCCGGTGAAAGTCCTCGTCGCTCATGCCCACGCCTCGGGCCGCGAAGGTGTCGACCATGGCCTGGCGGTGGATCGCGTCGGTGTCGCTCAGCGTGCCGTCCATGTCGAACAGCAAGGCCTCGAGCCGCGCGAACGCGAAACGATCAGCAGGAAAACGCAAGGTTCCCGTATCGTCAGGCATCGATCGGCAATCTCACGGCCTGGCCGCTCAGGCGCGCCGCGTAGAGGGCCGCGCCGATGGCGGGGCTGAAGCGCGGCGTGATCAGGTGGTAGTCGGGCGAATAGAGCGACAGCTGCTGGCGGAAGGGTTGGAGGATGAGCTCGCCGCCCTGAAACACCCCGCCCGAATAGGACAGGTTCACCGTCTCGCCGGGTTGATATCGCAGCCGCTTGCGGATCGCCTCGACGATCGCCGCCAACTCCCGGCCGGCCTCGGTGAAGATGCGGCGCGCGACCTCGTCGCCTTGCGTCGCCGCTCGCGCGACCAGGCGCGACAGGGCGGCGATGCGGTCACGCTGGGGCGCGGACTTGGCGTAGACGTAGGCGCAGATGTCGAGATCGCTTTGCAGCTCCAGCTCGCGCGTCAGCAGATCATGCAGCGGCCCGCGCGGCAGGCGCCCGTCGGCCATCCGCGAAAAGGCGTTGAGCCCCTGCGCGGCGATCCAGTAGGCCGAGCCCTCGTCGGAGAACACCTCGCCCCATCCGCCGCCTCGCGCCGACAGGCCTTGGCGCTCGCCATAGCCGATCGAGCCCGTGCCCGCGACGATGTTGATGCCGTCCTCGCCGCCGAGCGAGCCTGCCCAGCCGCAGATCATGTCGTTGCCGCACGCGTAGCGATGATGACCGAGCACCGCCTCGGGGATCACGTCGAGGAAGGGCTGGACCTGCGAGTCCTCGCCGTGAGCGGGCAATCCGAAGAAGGCGAAGATCACGTCCTCGGGCGAAGCGCCGGCCTTATCGAGCACGGCGCGAACGCCGTCATGCAGCAAGGCGTGCAGGGCCTCGAAACCGACCTGGATATGGTAGCTGGACCCGCCTTCGTGGCGGGCCAGTTCGCGCCCGCCGGCGTCGGTCAGGACAAAGGCGGTCTTGGTGCCGCCGCCGTCCACGCCCAGAAAACATCCTGCGGACAGGTTCGCCTGGTCCATCGTCAGCTCAGCTCGTGGATGCGCACGCCTTGGACGACGCGATTGACCGTGCCGGAGGTGTTGGGATTGTCCGGCGTCAGCCCCAGGCGCAGAGACTCGAAGAAGGCGAAGATCTGCGGCGCCACGATATAGGGGAACAGCAGTTCGGCGTCGTCCGCCGTCTCCAGGCCCAGCACGCTCAACTCGTCGCTCTTGGCCAGCCCCACCCCGTCCTGGGCCGTGATGGCGATGACGCGGGCGGCGTCGTTGTCGCGCTGCAGCTCGCCGAGAAGATCCACGTCGTAGCTGCGCGTATAGGCGTTGTTGGAGAAGAAGACGACGATCAGGGTGCGGTTGTTGACGATGGTCTTGGGACCATGCCGGAAGCCGAGCGGTGAATCGAACATCGTCACCAGGGCGCCGTTGGTCAGCTCCAGGAGCTTGAGCCCCGACTCCCGCGCCAGGCCCTGGAAGATGTGGCTGCCCAAATAGACCACGCGCTCATAACCTTCGCCGGCCGCGGCCTGCATGACCGCGGCGCAGGTGTCGATCACCTGCTCGGTGGCGCGCGCGATGGCGTCGATCCGCGCGTCCATCGGCGCGATGCCGCTGAACACCGCCAGGGCCGCGTAGGTCATGCACGAGAAGCTCGACGTCATCGCGAAGCTTCGATCGTGGGTCGGTTCGGGCAGCTGCACGATGAGGCCTCGCGACCTTTGCGCGTAGGCCGCCAGGGCGCCCTCGGCGTTGCAGGTGATGACCAGGTGATGCAGCGTCTTGACGAGGCGGTCGGCCAGCTCGACGGCCGCCACGCTCTCGGGGCTGTTGCCGGAGCGCCCGAAGGAGACCAGCACGGTCGGCGTGTCGGTTTCGAAATAGAGCTGAGGGGCGCAGACCAGGTCCGTCGTCGGGATGGCCTCGACCCGGCGGCCCAGACGCGTGGACAGGACCGGCGCCAGGCATTCGCCGATGAAGGCCGACGTGCCCGCGCCGGTCAGGATGACGCGCAGCGACGGCAAGGCCAGAAGCGGCTTGAGAAAGGCCTCGATCTCGGCCCGGCGCGCCATCAGCAGGGCCTGGGTCTCGCGCAGCATGGCGGGTTGCTGCGCGATCTCGCGCGCGGTCCAAAGACCGCCCAGCTGGTCCAGCGCGGACTCCGTGAGGCCCAGATGGGTGACGTCAGGCATAAGCAAACTCCGGCTCAACGGTGGAGGCCGCGCGGTAGGCGTCGAGCGTCGCGCCGATATGGGCGATCACCAGATTGGCCGGACTGGGCGTCAGGTCAGTATTGCGGACGGCCGCATAGGCGTCCGGCATGTACTGGCTGATCAGCGCCAGGGGCGGGCGATTGTCGGTAAGGTTGGCGAACATCACCTCCTGGGCCGCGGTGATCTGCGGGTCGGGCCAGTAGTAGCGTATCCGGTCAGAGAGACTATACTGCAGGTCGAACTGAAGGTCCGCGCCGGTGGCGTGATAATATTTGCCCCAGTTGCGCGGATCGGCCTTCATGCGCTCGATGGTGATATGGCGGAAGCGCGAGGCGCGGTCTTCGCCGATCCATTCGCGCTCGATGGCGTCCAGGGCCCAGAAGGCCTCGCGCAGCGCGAAGGTGACGCCCGGCCCGACCTTGAGGATGGCGAAATGGTCCTCGACCAGGGCCTTGAGCGCCTTGGGCGTCTGGTAGTCGGTCGAATGGGCTTCGAAGACGATGTGGGGCTGATCGTCGAGCGCGCGGCTCAAGGCGACGGCCTTGGCCCGGTCGTAGTCGATGACCTTGTGATGGTCGAACTCGACGCCCGGCTGCACCACGGCGGCGATGACGCGCGGCCACGCCTGCGACAGGCCTTCCGCCGCGAAGATGGCGCGGTGGGCCTCGATCGTGGCGAGCGCGGCCTGCGGCGTCGTCACCTCAAGCTCGGGCAGATCCTCGGCCGCGCCGCCCGGCACGGGCACCTCGGTCCCGATGACATAGACGCAGGGCTCGCCGCCCACGCGCCGTTGCGTGGCTTCGGCGATGCCGATCAGACGCGCGGCGCGGCGAGCGACGGTGTCCTCGGGCAGCGGCGTCGGATCGTCGGCGCACGACATGGAGCAGTCGGCGTGGATCTTGCGGAAGCCGGCGGCCACGTACTGTTCGATCAGCACCTCGGCCTTGCCCATGGCCTCCTCGGCGCCAAGGCCGGTCCACGGATTGGGACCCAGGTGGTCGCCGCCCAGCAGGATGCGCTCGCGCGGCAGGCCGACCTTGTCGGCGATGGCGTGGACGAAGTCGCGGAACATGTCCGGCGTCATGCCCGTATAGCCGCCGTCCTGATTGACCTGGTTGCAGGTGGCTTCGATCAGCACCACGTCGACGCCGGCCCGCAGCGCATGGACGAAGGTCGCCTCGATCACCAGCGGATGGGCCGAGCAGACCGAATATATGCCGCACGCCTGACCGGACTTATGCCGGGCGACCAGATCGAGCATCGCCTTCATAGGGAACCCTTCGGTGAACAGACGCCAACCTAACGCAACCCCAACCACAACGCAATGAAAGCAATGAAAACGAAACATACATATTTCGTTTCGACCCGCACTCCGCCCGCTTGATAAAAAATGAGCGGCCGCTGCAGGCAACGACCGCTCCAAGGGGGGAGGTGCGGCGCGTCCTAGGACAGGGCCAGGAGCGCCGAGGCTATGACGGCCAAAGCCAGGCCGATCATCTTGAGCTCGCCGGGCATCACCCCGGCGATGAGAAGCGAAATCACCGCGGTCACCAAGGGTCCGCCGGCGTTGGTGAGCGGCGCGACCACGATCGCCTTGCCGTATCGGAAGGCATAGACCAGGGCCAAGGCGCCGACGGCGTTGAGCATCTGGATGCCGGCCGCCAGCCACGGCCCGTCCCAGCCCCAGTTGATCGGCTTGGAGAAGTCGGTCATGCCCAGCGCCACCGGCGCCACCAGCAGGCCGCTGACCATCATGTAGAAGAAGATGCTCTCGGCGCTCATGCGCGCATTGGCCAGCTTCATGAAGTAGGCCTGCACGCCCCAGCAGAGCATGATGACCAGGGCCAGCGGGAACCAGGCCCCGCCTTGCGCGAACGAGAAGCCCTGCGGCGAAAAGTCGAACAACGGCAAGGCGATCAGCGCCAGCACCACCCCCAGCGCGCCGAGCTTGGTCGTGCGCTCCTTGAGCAGGACGAAGGACATCAGGATGGTGACGAGGGGCGACAACGAGATGATCGGGAAGATCAGATAGGCCGGCCCCTTGGAGACGGCGTAGAACAGGATCATCTGGCCGCCGGCCCCGGTCAGGCCGATCAGAAGGCCGTAGAAGATCGACTTCGGGTCGCGGTCCAGCTTCCACTTTTCGCGCTGCATGACGATCACCGCCGGCACGATCATCGTGACGGCCCAGACGCAATAGACCAGCGTCTCGGGAAAGCCGCGCTGGGCCGAGATGCTGGCGAACGCGCCCCACACGCCCCACAGGGCGACGGTCAGCAGCGCGAACAGCAGCCAGCGCCGGGGCGCGACAACGGGCTCGGTGGGTTCAGTGGGCGCGGCTACGGAAGCGTCGGTCATGCGCGGCCGCCTTTCAGGGGGACGGCTTCGATCAGCAGGAACTTCTCGAACTTGGCGGGGATGCGGGCGGTCTTGGCGGTCACTGTGCCCAGACCCTTGTTGTTGTAGTAGTCGGTCAGGCGGTAGGCGCCGTCGCCCAGGCCGCGCAGCTCGACCTGTCCATCCCATTGCGGGGCGTAGAAAGCGTAGTAGAGCCGGCCGCCTTTCTCGATCGCATGGGCCTCGGGCTTGTCGAAGCCGATGTCGTAGAGCTCGCCCCGGTACTGGCCCTTGGGCAGCATCTTGGCGTTGTAGAGGTCGGCCCACTTGCGCCACACCGCCTCGCGCTCGGGCGTCAGGCGGAAATTGGCGTCCTTGCCCCGACCTTCGCCCGGCCAGGTGAACTTGGTCGAGATCACCGCGCCGATCCCGACCGTGGAGGCGAAGTCATTGCCCCCGTCGCTCAGCTCCACATGATCGCCGGCATAGGCCGCGTCACGCCCCATCAAGGCCTTCAGCGACTTGCCCTTCAGGCGCACCTGCCACGACGACAGCGGATCCGAGGCCGGCACCTGGTTGGTGTAGGGCAGATTGTGGAACGCGTAGGAGGTGCCGCAGGGACAGAACTCGACGACGGCGTTCGGATTGACCTCTCGCGCGGTGTCGTAGACCAGCTTCCAGAAGTCCTGGAGCTTCTCGACGGACTCCTGCGGGCGCGCATGGTTGTGGGCCGGATTGTAGCAGGGGGCGACGCCGTTCATGTGCTGGCCGTCCAGCTTCAGGCCCTCATAGCCCCACTCGCCGATGATCTTCCGCACCAGTTTCTGCGTGTAGTCCCGGGTCGGCTGGTAGGCGGGGCACAGATAGAAGGCGTTCCACCAGGTGACGTTCTGCACCGCGCCGTCGGCGTCCAGCAGCAGCATGTCGGTGTGGTCGTGCAGCAGGTCCGAGCCAGGATCGACGGCCAGGGGCGCCAGCCACAGCTTGGGCTTGAGGCCCGCCGCGCGGATCGCCTTGACGAAGGACACCATCTCCGCCTCGGTGCGGAACTTGCGCGGGTCCAGCGCCCAGTCGCCCTCGTTGGTCTGCCAACCGTCGTCGAGCACGGCCCACTTGAAGCCCAACTCCTTGACCTTGCTGTAAGTCCCCTCGATCTCGGCGACCGTGAAGTTGCGGTCATAGCCCCAGGCGCACCAGATGGCCTCGTACGAGCCTTCCGGCGCCTTGGGGGCCGCCAGGCCGCGGTCGGCCATGACCCGGCGGTAGGCGTCGAGCGTGGCGTAGTAGTCGCGCTGGTGGACGGCGACGAAGGCGTCGAGCGAGACCAGGGTGTCGCCGGACTTCAGCGTCACCGCCCTCGCCTCCTCCAGCGCCACCGACGCGCCCGCCGACGAGGCGACGATCGGCAGCGAGACCAGCTTCGGCGTCAGTTCGACATGCCCGACGGCGATGCCGGCGTCCGGCCGCCAGACATCGGCGACCGGCGTGCCGGACCCGTAGTCGGAGGCGTTCATGCCCATGAAGTTGGGCTGGTCGAAGCCGTCCTTCATCGGCTGCACCCAGTCGCGCCGGTCGGAGTGGGTCGAGCCCGACCACGACCAGAAGCCCGCGCCCGACGACTTCAGCACGTGCGCGCCGATCCGGTGGCGCTCGACCTCGAGCGACTGGCCGCCCGTGTGCCGCCACGTGACCGTCATCAGCGGGAAGCCCGGATAGCGCTCGTAGAAGGTCAGACTGACGGTCTTCTCCAGCCCCTCGGCCGAGACGCCGCGCACGGTGTGGCGCACGCCCTTGCCGTGGACGTCGCTGACGGGCGCCTGGCCGTGTTCGGCGAAGGTGAAGCGGTCGATCACCTGGCCGCTCTTGAGCGTCACCGTTTCGGACGGCGCGAAGTCGGTCAGGGGCGTGGCCTGTCCGGTCAGGCTGGAGATCAGCCGGCTGTTCAGGGCGGCGTCGAATTCGATCGTCAGGGCCGCATCGCCCGCGCGGGCCACCGGCACCGCGGCCCAGGCCCGGCTGGCGCCGAGCGCCCCGGTCGCCAGAACGGTCCCGCCGAAGAGGGCCAGCATGCCGCGCCTGTTCACAAGCGGTTTCGTGATCACGGGCAGCCCCCTCGATGCGTACAAAAATGATCTTGCATAGGTCATTTTTAAAAGGCAAACAAAAACACATACAACCGAAACAACAAGTTTCGATTTCGTTGTTTTAGGGTGCGTTTCAGGAAAATGGAGGCGGCCATGCGGCTCGACAGGCGTTTGCTACTCACCCTTGCAGCGCCCCTGGCGCTGTTGGCCTGCGCGCCGCGATCGGCTCAACCCGCGCCCGAAGCCGCGACCTACAGCGTCGCCGATTTCGCCCGCGTACGGAAGTTCGACGCCCACGTCCACGTCAACGCCAAGGACCCGGCGTTCCTCGACCAGGCGGCGGCCGACAACTTCGAGCTCCTGTCGATCAATGTCGACTATCCGGCCTTCCCGCCGATCGCCCTCCAGGCCGACGCCGCCCATCACTTCACGAAGATCGATCCGAAACGCTTCCACTATGCCGCCACCTTCACGATGAAGGGCTTTGGGACCGACGGCTGGGCGCAGAAGGCCAACGCCTATCTCGATTCCGAATTCAAACAGGGCGCCTTGGCGGTCAAGGTCTGGAAGAACATCGGCATGGTCGAGCGCGACGCCGCCGGCCAGCTGATCTTCATCGACGACAAGGGCTTGGATCCGGTCTTCGATCACCTGGCGGCCAAGGGCGTTCCCCTGATCGCCCACCAGGGCGAGCCGTACAACTGCTGGCTGCCGCTCGATCAGATGACGACCAAGAACGACAAGACCTATTTCAGCGAGCACCCGGAATACCACATGTATCTCCACCCGGAGATGCCGCGCTACGAGACACTGATGGCCAAGCGCGACGCCATGGTCGCCAAGCACCCGGACATGCACTTTGTCGGCGCGCACATGGCCAGCCTGGAATGGAACGTGGACGAGGCGGCGAAATTCCTGGACGCCCATCCGAACGCGGTGATCGAAACCGCCGCCCGCATGGCCCAGATCCAATACCAGTCGGTCCGCGACTACGCGAAGGTGCGCGCCTTCTTCATCAAGTATCAGGACCGCATCCTCTACGGCACCGACCTGACGCTCAATCCCGGCGACGACGCCCAGGGCTTCAAGAAGGTCGCGCACGACTACTGGACGTCGGACTGGACCTATCTGGCCACCGGCGAGACCCAGCGCGTCGACGACATCGACGCCGACGCGCGAGGCCTGGCCCTGCCCAAGTCGGTGATCGACAAGATCTATTACGGCAACGCCCAACGCGAGTTCCTCGCCAAGCGCCAGCACTGATCACGAGGGGCTTCATGACCGTCCGCTTCCTGCTGGCTTCGGCCGCCGTCGCCGGCCTTCTGGCCCTGTCCGCGCCCGCCGTCGCCCAGGTCGCCGATCCTCTGGCCGCCACGGGCAAGTGGTCCATTCCCGAGCGGTCCCAGGCGCGCACGCCGCCCATGGGCTGGAATTCGTGGAACGCCTTCCGCACCGAGGTCGACGAGGCCAAGGTCGTGGGCGCGGCCAAGGTCCTGGTCGACAGCGGCCTGTCCAAGCTGGGCTACACCTATGTCAACATCGACGACGGCTGGTGGCTCAAGCGCCGCCAGTCGGACGGGCGGCTGGAGATCCGCACGGCGATCTTCCCGTCGGCCAAGGTCAAGGGCAAGGACACCAGCTTCCGCCCCTACACCGACGCCCTGCACAAGATGGGCCTGAAGGCCGGCATCTATACCGACATCGGCCGCAACGCCTGCTCGCAGGCCTACGACCTGCACTCCCCCAACCTGCCCGAGGGCACGACGGCCGAACGCGAGGTCGGGCTTCAGGGCCACGTCGATCAGGACATCGCCCTCTACTTCAAGGACTGGGGCTTCGACTACATCAAGGTCGACGCCTGCGGCATCAACGTCTACGGCCCCGAGACCGACATCGTGCGCGAGCACGCCTACAGGGCGCAGCCGCCGCTGATCGACCAGGTGACGATCAACCGCACCGACGTGCCGGCGGTGCGGGCCCGGTACGCCGAGGTGGCCCAGGCGCTGAAGACCTACAATCCGGACGGCGACTACATCCTGGCGATCTGCAACTGGGGCTCGGCCGACGTCCGGTCCTGGGGCAAGGACGTCGGCCACATGTGGCGCACCAGCGGCGACATCACCCCGACCTGGACGCGCATGCTGCACAATTTCGACAGCGCCTCGACCCGCGCGCTCTACGCCAAGCCCGGCGCATGGAACGATCCGGACATCCTGTTCATCGGCCATGGCGAGTTCGACCAGAACCACCTGACCGAGGCGCGCTCGCACTTCGCGCTGTGGGCCATGATCAACGCACCGCTGCTGATCAGCTACGACCTGCGCCAGGCGCCGCAAAGCCTGATGGACATCTGGGGCAACGGCGACATCGTGCGGCTCAACCAGGATCCGGGCGGCCACCAGGGCGTGATCGCCTACGCCTCCGACGACGTGCAGATCATCGTCAAGACCCTGGCCAACGGCAAGAAGGCCGTGGCCCTGTTCAACCGGGGCCTGGGCAAGACCGACGTGACCCTCACGGCCGCGCAGCTGAAGTTCGCGGGCGACGGGCCGATCCAGCTCAGGAACCTGTGGGACAGGACCGCGACCGCGTTCACGGGCGAGACCAGCTTCACGCTGGAGGCGCGCCAGACCCTGGTCTTCGAAGCCTCGGGCGCGCGAGCGCTCGGCGACGGCGTCTATCTGTCGGAAATTCCGGGCGACGTGAACGTGGCGGTCGACGGCGTGATCGCGCCCGAGCCCGATCCGGTCGTGCACCGCATGCGCAACGCCTGGGGCGAGACCCGCGGCTCGGGCGAGCGCCCGACCTATGCCGGCTGGGGCGGCGCCCAGGCCGACGCAACGCCCTATGACCAGGCCCTGCGCATCGACGGCCAGGGCTTCGACACCGGCATCGGGGTGCTGGCCAATTCCCGCATCGAGGTGCGCAACAGCGGCCATGCCCGCTTCGAAGCCCGGGTCGGCGTGGACGACTCCACGCGCAACACCAAGGACAAGGTGCGCTTCGCCGTCTACGGCGACGGCAAGCTGCTGACCCAAAGCCCGCCCATGGGCCTGGGCGAGGCTTCGCGTCCGCTCACCGCCGACATCAAGGGCGTGCGCATCGTCGAGATCGTCGCCCGATCGGAAACCGCGACCAGCGACCTTCCGCTGGTCGTCACCTGGGGGGACGCGGCCCTGCGCCGCTGAGCGTGGCAGCCGAAAGTGTGAGCGGTTTCGGCGTCCGCTACGCTCTAGATGTCGATTGGCGTCAGGCCTTGTGGAGGCTGATCCCCAGACGCTCCGCGGCTTGGTCGATATAGTCCGGAGCGGCGGCGTCGGTGATCAGGATATCGAGGTCGCCGACATCGATGATCCGGTGCAGGCAGACCTTGCCGAACTTGGATGCGTCGGTGACCGCGATGACCTCGCGCGCCGTCTCGACCATCTTGCGGTTCAGTTGCGCCTCGGCTTCGTGATGCGTGGTGATGCCGCGCTCGACGTCGAACCCGTCGACGCCCAGGAACAGCTTGTCCAGCAACAGGTCGTCCAGCGCCGCGACGGTCTGGGCGCCGTAGAAGGCCATGTTGCGGCGGCGCAGTTCGCCGCCCAGCATGACGATCTTGATCTTTCGCTTCTGGTTGAGCACGCCCAGGACATCGAAATCGTTCGTGACGACGGTGATGTCTTCCTCGTCCGGCAGGAAGCGGGCGATCTGCAAGGTCGTCGTGCCCGAATCAAGCATGATGGAGTCGCCGGCCTTGACCATTCCGGCGGCCAGCTTGCCGATCCGTTCCTTCTCCTCGGTGTGGCTGACACGCTTGGTTTCGATCGCCGGCTCGGCGCCGGCGTTGACCACTTCGGACGAGATGGCGCCGCCGTAGGCGCGGGTCGCCACGCCGTGTTCCTCGAGGTAGTGCAAGTCCTTGCGGATGGTCTGCATCGACACGCCGAATTGTTCGGACAGAGGCGTGACTTGAACGCTGCCGCGGCTGCGGAGCATGGCCGTGATTTCGCGGCGGCGTTCGGACGTATCGCGCATCACCTTCACGGAGCCATCCGCCATAAACCGCATCTCCCTGGCCGAACCGCAACTGGCCGGCACGGCTTTCGGTATAGCGCGCATCAGCGTGCCTTTTAAGCCACTCATCGTCAATGATGGGACAAAGCTGTCAGCGCCCGTCTCACAGCAAGCTATTGCAACGTTTCTCCCCTCCATCGGATAGAAAACGAAGGACTACGGACGCAGCGCCCACGGCCTAAGCAAAGCCGCCGCCCGCCGCCTGGCCGAAGCTGGCTGCACGGTCCGCCAGATCGCCGCGATCACCGGCCAAAACACAAAGCCAGAACCGAAGTCAGCCCAACCCAGCCGAGCCAGTTAGACAAAATTCAGATCAACCCATTGAAAAATAAAGTGTATTTTCGCCGCATGTGGAGCCGACTTAACGCATGCAGGCGGATGCGTTGAAATCCCTCAACCGGGCATTTTGCCAACTTGGCGGTCCCAACTTAAGACTAGCCTTGGAGGGGACGATCCAACTTAAGGCCGCCCACGGAACGCCATGCGCACCGGTCGAGCTTGCCGATGCGGCAACTGTCGCGTCCGTGGCGACCACGAGGTCGCGAACGCGCACGGGTCAGTCAGACGGCTCTGACAGCGGCCGAAACTGCAAAACCTGTCCGGTCTCACCAGGCGGAGGGATGGGCTTTTCTAGCTTCTGGGGCCGGGTCGTCTCGACGATCTTCCATGATCGCAACATGTTCCGTTTGGCCGTCAACGGCATCTGGGCGTCAGGAACATCGACGCGCGAGCAACCTTGAGGCAAGATGACTACCTTCGGTCAACCTCGAGGCGCGCCATGGCTACGCTGTACGGCACGACCAGTAGTGAAATGCTGCTCGGAACGCTCAACGCGGATCTGATCTACGCTGATGAAGGCGATGACTCCCTTTACGGACTTGATGGCGACGATCAATTGTTCGGAGAGGATGGAAACGACCACCTCAGTGGCGGTGGCGGGGACGACCTTCTGGATGGCGGTAGCGGCTACGACTTGGTGAATTATGACACCGCCGCCAGCGTGATCATCGACCTATCGCTTCAACAGGGCGGCCACACCCTGACCGAAGACCACTACGTCTCCATCGAAGGTGCGATCGGATCTGTATTTGCCGACCAGATGACCGGCGACGCCGGGAGCAACGTTTTCTACGGCGGCGAAGGTAAGGACGTCATTTACGGGGGCGGTGGCGCAGACCAGCTGTATGGCGGCGAAGGCAACGACCAGTTGTATGGCGGCGCCGGAATCAACTGGATCGATGGCGGCTACGGCGTGGACTACGTCCGGTTCGACGACGTGAACCGCGTTATCATCGACTTGGAAAACGGCGTGACAGCTAACGGGGATCAGCTGTTTAACATCGAGAACATTTTCGCATCGGGCGGCGACGATATAATTTTTGGCGACCGCTGGGACAACGTAATCTATGGACAAGAAGGCGATGACTACATTGTCGGGCTGAACGGTTTCGACAGCATCTATGGCGGGCCTGGTTCTGATACCTTCGGCTTCGACAGCGACTTTGGCTCTGATGCGCTGCCTGACTTTGACCCAAACGAAGATTTCATCAAAATACAGAAGCATATCAACGGCACAGACGTCGTCGACTACGCCTCCCTGTTACCCCACATGGAAGTAACCCCTGGGGGACAGCTCGTAATAAACTTGGGCGCCAGAAATCAAATAATCTTGACTGAGTTTTCGACTGTACCGACGGACTGGACGGACAGCTTCATCTTCTTCTAGGTCTGCTCCAAACGTGAGGATTGTCTAGCACCAGTGTGGCGAGGCCTCAACCTCGTGCGTATCGGGTTGAGGTTCGCTAATGGCGGCTTCCCAGACCTGACCGTCCTCCCCTCGTGCATTCCGCGGTAAAATGGTCCTGCCGCTTCGATAAGCGGAACGCCGGCTCACGCCCCAGGACACGCGATGACCGCCCTGCTCAAATCGACCCCCGGTATGACGACCTCGCTGGTGCGCCGGCAGCTGTCAGATCTCCTCGAAGTCATGATGGTCCGCGCGGACAACGACGCTGGCTGCGGCCAGATACCAGTCTGAGGAAAGCTGAGCAGGCGCTTCGTGCCGGCCGGTGCGAGGAGGCCGCGAGTTCGGCGGAATGCCTGTCCAAGCGCCGCGGCATCCCCATCGCCCGGGATGCCAGCGGCTCAACGACAAAAACATCAGCCAACCGAGGCAACATCCTGCGCTCGGTGGCGTGCGCTAATAGAACATAAACAACGACGCCGACAGATCGGCCACATGCAAGCCGACCAGCGTCACGGTGTTGCCCCCACCCAGATCGATGACGAGGTTAGCGCCGACATCGGTCGCGTGCATGACCAACGTGGCGTAGTTCACGATGCCAGAGCCGTTGACGTTAGTCTGAACGCCGAACACATCATGGCCGGCCCCGTCGATTTCGAAGCCGAAGATCACGTCGGCGCCCGAACGGGAGTCGAAAGCGAAAACGTCGGCTCCGGAGCCTCCGTACAGGTGATCGCCGCCGCCTCCGCCGACGATCCGGTCGTCGCCCCCTTGGCCATAGATCACGTTGTCGCCATCGCCGCCGAACAGGATGTCGCCAGCGTCGGTGGCCACAATACCTTCGACGGAGACCAATTGGTCGCCCTCGGCGGTCAGGCCGTTCTTGAGATCGACAATAACGGCGCCGTCGCCCACCCCATCGAAGCGGACGAAGTCGAAGCCCTGGCCGCCATCGATCAGGTCCGCGCCGCTGCTGCCGTAGAGATGATCGGCGCCGTCCTCGCCATACAGCGCATCGTTCCCGGAATCACCATAAAGGCGATCGTTGCCCACCCCGCCGTAGAGCAGATCATCACCCGATTCTCCGCCGCGAAGCACGTCGTCGCCGGCCGCGCCGTAGAGGGTGTTGCTGCCATAGCTGCCGAAGAGCGTGTCCGCGAAGGACGAGCCGACTAGGCCTTCGATTCCGTAAAGTTCGTCGCCGGCCGCGCCTCCGCCCTGTACCGTGAACACGCTCAAGCGCAGGGTGACCTCCACGCCGCTGGAGGCGTCATCGTAGCGCGCGAAATCATACCCCGCGCCGCCGTCGAGCACATCGCCTCCGGCGCCGCCATAGAGATGATCGTTGCCAAGGCCCCCGTCGAGGAGATCGGCGCCGGCCTCGCCGCGCAATACGTCGTCGCCGGTTTGGCCATAGATGGTGTTGGCGCCGGCGTCGCCACCGAGCAGGTCCGAGAAGTTGGAGCCAACCAGGCCTTCAATGTCGGAAAGGACGTCGCCGAGGCCGTCCCCGGCTGAAACCGCCCCCGGCGCGAGACTGACCGCTACACTGGCTAAGGCCTCGTCAAAGCGTGCGAAGTCGTAGCCCGCGCCACCGCGCAGTGCGTCCCCGCCCGCTCCGCCATAAAGGTGATCGTTGCCGTCGCCGCCCTCCAGGGAGTCAGCGCCCAGACCGCCGCTAAGCACGTCGTCGCCGCCCTGCCCGTAGAAAAGGTTATCAGCGCTATTGCCGAACATGATGTCGGCGAAGCGGCTACCGACAACGCCTTCCAGCTTCATGTAGGCGTCGCCCTGGGCTAACCCTCCAGAGCCGAGGCCATTCACAAGGTCTACGGCAACTCGAGCGTCGGAAAGATCATAACGGACAATGTCGAAGCCCGCCCCGCCGTCGAGGATGTCGTTGCCCGCGTCGCCGTAAAGATGGTCGCCGCCATCGCCGCCCACGAGGTAGTCCGCACCAGCTCCACCATACAATTGGTCGTCGCCATCGCCGCCAGATAGGTTGGCGCTGTCGTTGCTGAGGCCCGCAAAAAGACTGTCATTGTAGCGCGAACCCAGCAGTGCCTCGATGCCCGAGAGGATATCTTGGCCACTGCCTCCAGTGTTCTGCGCGCCACTTAGAGCCAGGCTGACCGTAACGGCGGACTTAGCCATTTCGTAACTTGCCAAGTCGTAGCCGGCGCCGCCATCGAGAGTGTCGCTCCCCGCGCCGCTCTTCAGAGTATCGTTGCCGCCCCGACCGAAGAAAAAGACGCTGGCTCCGCCATCAAAGATGGAATTTACGGCGAAGGTGTTGGCTCCGTCGTCGCCGTAAACGGTCGAAATATAGCTGCCGTTGGCGTCCACTTGGACTTCTTCGAAGCCCGCGACCGAATAATGAGCTACGCCGCTGACGGCGGTGCCGGCGGCCAAATCGACCTCAAATTGAATGTTGGTCTGCAGTATGTCGCGGCCTGTTCCGCCGTCTAGCGCGCCATAAACGGGGGAGCCACCAAACTTGCCGGATACGAAGAACCTGTCGTCGCCTTCGTCGGCGAACAGGGTAGTGCCCGGCGCGATTTGCCCATAGTCGTCACCCAGCCCCCCATAGATTGTGTGACCGACGTTGGAGGACACGAAGTAATCGTCTCCAGCACCACCGTACACTTCGAGGCTAAACGGGCTGTAAGTCAGACCAAAAGTGTCGTTACCGCTACCGCTTATGAACCGCTCGACATTGATGATCGCGTTGTCCGCGACCGTTACGCGCCCGTCGGCGTGGAAGCCCCAGTACAACCCCGATCCCGCGACCGAGTAGTCGAATGTGTCTCGGCCGGCCCCACCATCGTACCGGGAGTCGTCGTAGCCTGAACTCACTGAACTGGGACGGAGGAGATCGGAACCGGCGCCACCATCGACCACATCGACGCCTGAGCCGGGATCGATGTCGTCGTCGCCGTCGCCGCCGGTGATGATGTCATCACCCGCCATGCCACGGATGACATCCGCGCCGTCCGTGCCAACCAGCACGTCGTTCCCGTTGGTCCCGTCGATTTGCATGTTTTCCCCCAACTCTCGCGCAGGCGCCACTCAGCGGGCGGGCTAACGTGAACTGACACAAGTCTTAACAGACAGATCTCAGGTTGCGATGCTGCATCTTCAGATCCTGCGAGCTGCGAAAAAAGCTGCGCCTTCACCGCACCCGCCGCAACGCGGAGCTCACCTTCCAGCCTCATCGCCTGGCTGGCGTAGGAGCGGCGGCGAGCACTGGCCAGCGGAGTGACGACAAACGACAAACACTCGCATGGCGGCCCGGAAGGGACTCGAACCCCTGACCTTCGCTTTAGGAAAGCGCTGCTCTATCCTGCTGAGCTACCGGGCCGCGTTGCGCGGGCTTCGGGTCCATAGCGCAAGTTTCCGGGCGTGCGAACCCCGGGGTGGAAAAGCGGCGCCGGGGGGCGTCAAAGGGGAACGGGCATGGGTCTGCTGCGGCCGTTGAAGACGCTCTATGTCCAGGTGCTGATCGGCATCGCCCTGGGGGTGCTGGTCGGGGCGCTGTGGCCCGACGTCGGGGTGGCGCTGAAGCCGCTCGGCGATGCGTTCATCAAGCTGGTCAAGCTGGTGATCGCCCCGGTGATCTTCCTGACCGTGGCCAGCGGCATCGCCCACATGGGCGACATCAAGGCGTTCGGCCGGGTCGGGGTGAAGGCCCTGGTCTATTTCGAGGTGGTCTCGACCCTGGCCCTGCTGGTCGGGCTGATCGTCGGCCACATCCTGCAGCCGGGCCGCGGCTTCAACATCGAACCCGCGCACCTGGATCCCAAGATCGCCGCCGGCTACCTGGAGAAGGCCCATCACGGCGAGGGGCTGGTCCCCTACCTGCTGCACCTGATCCCCGACACCTTCTTCGGGGCGTTCGCCGAGGGCAACCTGCTGCAGGTGCTGCTGGTCGCCATCCTGACGGGCTTCGCCTGCACGCGCATGGGTCCGTTCGGCGACCGGGCGGCGACGGCGATGAGCGACATGGCCAAGCTGTTCTTCGGGATCATCCACGTAGTGGTCAAGCTGGCCCCGCTGGGCGCGTTCGGGGCCATGGGCTTCACGATCGGCAAGTACGGCGTGGCCAGCCTGATCCAGCTGGGCGCCCTGGTGGCCACCTTCTACGTCACCGCCCTGATCTTCGTGCTGGTGGTGCTGGGGGCGATCGCCCGGGCCAGCGGCTTCTCGATCCTGAAGTTCCTGGCCTATATCCGCGAGGAGCTGCTGATCGTGCTGGGCACCAGCTCGTCGGAAAGCGCCCTGCCCCAGCTGATCGAGAAGCTGGAGCGCCTGGGCGCCAGGAAGTCCGTCGTCGGCCTGGTGGTGCCCACCGGCTACAGCTTCAACCTCGACGGCACCAACATCTACATGACCCTGGCCACCCTGTTCCTGGCCCAGGCCACCAACACCCATCTCAGCTTCATGCAGATGGCGGCCCTGCTGGGGGTGGCCATGCTGACCTCCAAGGGGGCCAGCGGGGTGACGGGGGCGGGCTTCATCACCCTGGCCGCCACCCTGGCCGTGGTCCCCGACATCCCCATCGCCGCCCTGGCCGTGCTGGTCGGGATCGACCGGTTCATGAGCGAGTGCCGGGCCCTGACCAACTTCGTCGGCAACGGCGTGGCCACGCTGGTGGTGGCCAAGTGGGAGGGCGCGCTGGACAGCGACCGATTGTCGCGGGAGTTGACCCGGGGTCCCAACGCCACGCGCCTTGAAGTCCTTGAGGATCTTCCCGCCGACTGAACGAGGGGCCGCCGCCCGACCTCCCCGATGGCCGCGAGCGACGATCGTTAAGGATAGACTCCACCTTGTCGCGACCCTTGCCGCTGGTAGGCTGGCGAAGGGACACGCGTATCCGGGAACATCCAAGATTGCTCAACGTCGCGAACGCGGAACGCTCGGAACAGGCTGACCACGCCGCCCTGATCACCCTGGTCGAGACGATCGAGGCGTTGTCGGCCACGCGGACGATCGAGGAGGTCGCCGCGGTCGTGCGCTCGGCCGCCCGGCGCATCTCCGGGGCCGACGGCGTGTGCTTCGTGCTGCGCGACGGCGACCTGTGCTGGTACCTGGACGAGGACGCCATCGGCCCGATGTGGAAGGGCCAGCGCTTCCCGATGAGCGCCTGCATCTCGGGCTGGGCCATGCTGCACGGCCAGACGGTGGTGATCCCCGACATCTACGCCGACGACCGCATCCCGCACGACGCCTACCGCCCGACCTTCGTCAAAAGCCTGGTGATGACGCCGGTGCGCGCCAAGGACCCGATCGCCGCGATCGGCGCCTACTGGGCGGTCGGCCAGACGCCCTCGGCCGACACGGTGATCAGGCTGGAGACCATGGCCCGGGCCACGGCGGCGGCGATCGAGAACGCCAACCTCTACGCCTCGCTGACCGAGGCCCTGGACCGCCGCACCTTCCTGCTGCGCGAACTGGACCACCGGGTGAAGAACACCCTGGCCTCGGTGCAGTCGATCGCCCGCCAGACCCTGCGCAACGCCCCCTCGCCCGCGGACTTCGCCGACTCGTTCGAGTCCCGGCTGATGGGCCTGTCGCGGGCCCACGAACTGTTGACCCGCCAGGGCTGGGGCCGCACCGACCTGCGCGACGTGCTGGAGGCGGCGCTGGAGCCGTTCGGCGGCCTGGCCGATCCGCGCTTCACCGCCCGCGGTCCGGCCATCGCCCTGACGCCGGAGACGGCGGTGGCGATGCACATGACCCTGCACGAACTGATGGTCAACGCCGCCAAGCACGGGGCGCTGACGGCGATCAGCGGCCAGGTCACCGTGGTCTGGCGGGTCGAGGACGTGGACGGCGTTCCCAGCCTGGCCCTGGAATGGGTCGAGCGCGGCGGTCCCCCGGTGTTCGCGCCCAAGCGCCAGGGCTTCGGGACCCGCCTGCTGGAGCGCGGCGTGGCCCGCGACCTGGCCGGCGAGGCCAAGCTGACCTACCAGCCCAAAGGCCTGACCTACCTCCTGCGCGTGCCGTTGTCGGACCGGATCGTCGCGGGCCCCGTCACGAGGACGTCGGCATGACCGCCCCCCGCATCATGATCGTCGAGGACGAGGCCCTGGTGGCCCTGATGGTCGAGGACCTGCTGACCGACTTCGGCTGCCAGATCTCCGGCTCGTTCGGCGCGGTCGACGACGCCCTGGCCTATCTGAAGGACGCGGCCACGCCGCCGCCGGCGCTGGACGGGGCGGTGCTGGACGTGAACATCGGCGGGACGATGGTCTTCCCGGTCGCCGAGCGCCTGCGGGCCGCCGGCATCCCGTTCGTGTTCGCCACCGGCTACGGCGCCCTGCCCAGGCCCGGGTTCGAGGGGATCACGGTGCTGAACAAGCCGATCAATCCAGACCTGCTGAAGGACGCGGTCGAGGCGTTCGGCAAGGCGGCCTAGCCTTCCTTCACGTCCTTGAACGGATTGAAGAACAGCCCTTCCACCGGCAGGTCGAACAGCGCGGCCAGGCGGAAGGCCAGCGGCAGGGACGGGTCGTACTTGTCGGCCTCGATGGCGTTGATCGTCTGGCGGGAGGCGTCCGCTCGGTCCGCCAGTTCGCCCTGGCTCCAGCCGCGGGCCACGCGCTCTTCGCGCAGGCGGTTCTTCACGAGGCCCTCGGCCGGCGCAGCGCCCACCAGCCCAGCCAGAAGACAAGGTAGACGACGGCCTGGGCTCCGAAGACCATGACGCCGCCTTGGAAGAGTTCGCCTTGGACGCCGCCCATCGCCGCGGTGACCATGAGCGCGACGCCGCCGCCGAAGGAGGCGCCCCAATACCAGGAGGTCAGATGAGCGTCCCGCGCCATGTCGTCCAGCTTTCGCCACCAGGGCACGGAGGCCAGGAGGGCCGTCCCCACCAGCACGGCGCAGCCAAGAACCACCAGGCTCGGCGGCAGATGTCCGGGGCCCGTCCGGACGAACATCCCGGCCAGCAGTCCCACGCCCATCGCCGCCAGGAGAGCCATGCCTCCCGCGACCCAGATCGCCTTCTGTCGTCTTTCGATGGACATGTCGTTCGCCCTCTTGCCTGTAAAAAGTATTTTACAGACACCGAGCATCTGTCAAATACTTTTTACAGGCCCGGGCGGCGAACAGGCAAGAGAGGTCGGCGATCAGTAGGCCTTGCCGTCGTGCTTGCGCACCGGCAGCGCCGCCCAGTCGAAGTCGACGAACAGGCGGGCGTTGATGCTGATCCGGGGGTCGTCGAAGTCCGGCTGGCCGCTGTCGAAGCTGGGGAACTCCGAATAGGTCGGGCAGCCGCAGATGGCGCAGTGGTGATGCTGGCCGATGTAGTGGCCCCATTGGTAGGTCGCGACCCGGTCGCGGGCCGTGGTCAGCTTGAACTGGGCCGGCTTGTAGTAGGCGTGCAGCGCCCCGCGCCGAGAACAGAACGAGCAGTTGCAGTCGGCCAGTTCGGTCGGCGCCTGGGTCACCTCGAACTGGGTGGCGCCGCAGTGGCAGCGAGCCTTGAGGGGCAGGTCGGTCATGGCGCTCTCCTTCGTGGATCAACGTCCGGGACCTTAGGCGGCTCCTGCTGACAGCCTGCTGTCAACATGCGACGTCCGGTCGCGGCGGGAGGTCCGCCCCAGGCCTGCTATCGTCACGGTTCACGAATTCTCCACGCGCTCGCGACGACTCCTTGGAGCGTTCGCGACACGTCGGCGAAAAATCGGGCGGGTGCATGGTCGGCAGGACACGGATTTGGTCGGCGGCGGCGCTCGCCGCCTTGCTGGTCGCCGCGCCCCTGGCCGCCGGCGCCGCCGGCGCCGCCGATCCCGTCGCCAAGCCTCCCGCGAGCCCCATCGACAAGCAGCTGGCCGCCGCCAAGGACGCCATGATGGGCGATCCGGCCGCCGCCCTGACCTTGTCGAGCCAGGCCCTGGCGATGGCCAAGGCCGACGTGGGTCCGCATCGCGACCAGGAGATCGCCGCCGCCCAGTGGCTGCAGGGCGAGGCGCTGCTGCGGCTCAATCGTTCCGACGAGGCCGCGCCGGTGATCGCCGCCGGCCTGGCGGTCGCCGCCCGGAAGGTCCCCAACACCAAGCTGCACGGCGACCTGGTGATGACCCAGGCCGCGCTGGAGGCCGATCGCGGCCAGGTCCAGTCGGCGCTGCGCGACTTCCAGGCCGCCTACCGCATCTTCGGCAAGGCCGGCCATCCGCGCGGCCAGGCCGTGGCCCTGCAGAACATCGGCTCGATCTACCAGGACGCCCACGACTACAAGAAGGTGCTGCACTACTACGCCCAGTCGGCCGAGGCCTATCCCGCCGACCAGTTGCTGCAGCTGAGCGCGGCCAACAACATCGGCAACGCCCTGATGTCGGACGAGCAGTACGGCCGGGCGGTGACCGAGTTCGAGAAGGCCCGCAAGATCGCCCGCCAGATGGGCAGCCCGCAGCTGGAGGCCCGGATCGTGGCCAACCAGGCCATCGCCGAGGCGCACAACGGTCATCCCGACACCGCCAAGAGCCTGATCGACGCCGCCAACGCCCTGCTGCGCCCGCTGACCGACGCCCAGGGCGCCCAGCGTTCGGTGATGAAGGCCACGGTGCAGGTGGAGCTGGCGCGGGGACGCCCCAAGGCCGCCGCCGAGGTGCTGGCCCCGCTGTTCGACGGCGTGGACCTCAAGACCACCGGCCCCGACTACGCCGACCTGCATTCGGCCGCCTACAAGACCTACAAGCAGTTGGGCCAGACCCAGCTGGCCCTGGACCACCTGGAGGCGTTCAAGCGGCTGGACGACCAGGGCCAGGCCCTGGCCGCCTCGACCAACGCCGCCCTGATGGCCGCCCAGTTCGACTACGCCAACCAGGCCTCGCGCATCGCCCAGCTCAAGGCCGGCCAGTTGGAGCGCGACATCAAGCTGGCGCGGGCCCGCAACCTGGTCGTCACCCTGCTGCTGGTCGGTGCCTTGCTGGTCGCCGCCGGCCTGCTGGCGGCGGTCCTGGGCGTGCGTCGCGGCCGCAACCTGGCCCGCGCCGCCAACGAGCGGCTTCGCCAGGCCAACCAGGCGCTGGCCAAGGCCGTGCGGGCCCGGACCGAGTTCCTGGCCAACACCAGCCACGAGATGCGCACCCCGCTGAACGGCATCCTGGGCATGACCGAGGTGGTGCTGGCCCAGCCCGACCTGGACCCCAAGCTGCGCGACCGGGTCGCCGTGGTGAACGCCGGGGCCGAGACCATGCGGGCCCTGGTCGACGACATCCTCGACATGGCGCGGATCGAGACCGACGGCGTCACCCTGAACCGCACCGCCTTCGACCTGCCCGGGCTGGGCCGCGAGGCCGTGCATCTGTGGTCGGACAAGGCCGCCGCCAAGGGCCTGGCCCTGACCTGCGACCATTCCCAGGCGCCCGGCCGGATCGTCGAGGACGCGGGCCGCCTGCGCCAGATCCTGTTCGCCCTGCTGTCCAACGCCGTGAAGTTCACCGACCAGGGGACCGTGCGGTTGTCGGCGTCGGTCGAGCCCGGCCCCGCCGGCCAAGGACAGATTGGCGAGCGGCTGATCCTCCAGGTCGCCGACACCGGAGCCGGCATCCCGCCCGAGAAGCTGGCCGAGGTGTTCGAGCCGTTCGGCCAGGTCGATTCCAGCCGCACCCGGGCCCATGGCGGGGCCGGGCTGGGCCTGGCGATCTGCCGCCGGCTGGTGGACGCCATGGGCGGCGAGATCCGCCTGGACAGCACGGTGGGCGTCGGCACGACCGCCACCGTCGACCTGCCGCTGGAACGGGCGGTCGCGACGGCCTCGGCCCAGGGCGCGCCCGGGCTGCGGGATTGCGGCCTGCTGTTCTGCGATCCCAATCCCCTGACGCGGTCGGTGATCGCCGGCGTGCTGCGTCCCAAGGTCCGCGAGCTTCGCGCCGTCGCCGGCCGTCAGGAGGCCCTGGACGCGGCCCGGAACGAGCGCTTCGACCTGGCGCTGGTCGAGGCGGCCGAGCTGGGCGAGGATCTCGACGCGCGCCGGGCGGCGATGAGCGCGCTGCGCGACGCCCTGGCCCCGGCCCCGATCGCGGTGCTGCTGGCGCAGGGCGACGACGACCAGGAGACCGCCCTGCGCCACGCCGGCGCCGCCCTGATCGTGCGCAAACCGGTGACCGCCGCCGGGCTCGTCGAGGCCCTGGCCGCCCTGCTCGAAACGCAGGCGCCGGACGATCGCGACGCCAGGACGATTGCCACGGCCTGAACGCCGTCTAAACTATTGTTTGACCTAGGTTAGACGCCTAACGCCAGGAAAGCCGGGGATCCTTCCGCGATGCGGGTGCTGTTCGTCGAGGACAATCAGATGAACCGCCGCGTCATCGCCGAGATGCTGCGGGCCGGCGGCGTCGAGATGGACGAGGCCGAGGACGGCCCGTCCGGCCTGGCGATGATCGACGCCAACGCCTACGACCTGATCCTGATGGACCTGCGCATGCCCGGCATGGACGGCCTGACCGCCATCCGCGAGATCCGCACCCGCACCGACGCCAAGGCCCGACTGCCGGTGATCGTGGTCACCGCCGACAGCGGCCTGACCCTGGAGGCCGACTGCCAGGCCGCCGGCGCCGACGACGTCATCCGCAAGCCCGTCGACCTGTCGACCCTGTTCACCACCATCGGCGACCTGATCGCCCGACGGGGCGAAGGCGGACTGGTCCTGAGCTAGGCGCGGGCCTCGACCCTCTCCTTCGCCGAACGAGGCGATGCGGTTTTCCGCACAAATGCTGCCAGAAGCATGCGGAAAGACGCTCCGCGAACTACGGCCCGACCGGCCGAGTTGTCTGAAAACCCTATACTTTTCAATGCGAAACATCAAACTCGCCGGCGACTTGCGCCGACTTGGTCCGCCGTGCTGCCTTAAGGGCGTCGAGACAGCCAAGCTTCAGGCGCCTTCAATCAGCCTCAGCCAGCGACCTGGAGAAGCAGTCTTCCCAGGGCGAATTCGTGCCCGCCAGAAGCATATACATGCGAATTTCGGCGAATATCTGAATTATGACATTACTGTGTAGTGTATATCGTCGTTATATATTCTCATAAATTCACATATCTTGCAGTATTAATGCCGACATAAACCTTTAAGTAACAAAATACATTCAAACCGTCGGCGGCAAGATCGGATTTGTTCGATCGCATTGCTTCGAGGGCCGGCCGTGATCCGCATGAAAATCACCGGGAAGATCGTTCTGACGTTCGTGGCGCTGATCAGCGCCTTCTTCGTCGCCAGCGGGGTGGTCTTCGCCTGCCTGAATGTCATCCGCGACAACGCGGTGGCGGTGGAGCGCAGCTTCAAGCTGGCCAAGTTCGCCGCCCACACCGAGACCCTGATCAACGAGCAGCAGGCGGCGGTGCGCGGCTTCATCATCACCGGCGACGAGGCCTTCGCCCGCACCTATCGGGAAAAGGGCGAGGCGTTCGATCGCGACATCGAGGCCTTCATCAAGGGCAGCACCCGCGCCGACCAGATCGCCCGCGCCGAGCGCTTGTCGGCCATGGCCAAGGAATGGCGCCGCACGCGCGGCGACGTCGAGATCGCCCTGGCCCGCGACCCGGCCACCCACGCCCAGGCGGCGGCCATGATCACCACCGGCAAGCTCCAGCCGATCCGCGACCTGCAGGCCGAGATCAACGCCGCCGCCGACCAGCGCTCGGCCGTCCGCCTGGCCGAACGCGACAGGGCCCTGCGCGACGCCCGACTGGCCCTGGAGATCGGCGGCGCCATGGCGATCCTGATCGCCGTCGCCATGGCCTGGCTGCTGTCGCGCACCATCGCCCAGCCGATCGTCGGCATGACCGGCGTGATGGGCCGCCTGGCCGCCGGCGACAACGGCGTCGCCGTGCCGGGCATGGGCCGTCACGACGAGGTCGGCCAGATGGCCCAGGCCGTGCTGGCCTTCAAGGAAGCGGCGCTCGAGAAGCTGCGGATCGAGGGCGAGGCCGTCGAGGCGCGCCGCCTGGCCGAAACCGAGCGCCAGCGCAACGAAGCCGCCCGCGCCGAGGCCGCTCGCGAGCAGGCCTTCGTGGTCGAGCAGATCGCCGACGGCCTCTCGCGCCTGTCGCGCGGCGACCTGACCCACCGCCTGGATAAGCCGTTCGCCGTCGACTATCGCAAGCTGCAGGACGACTTCAACGCCGCCGTCGCCACGCTGCAGCGGACCATGGCGGTGATCTCGGGCAACACCCAGGGCATCAAGTCGGGCAGCGGCGAGATCAGCCAGGCGTCCGACGACCTGTCGCGCCGCACCGAGCAGCAGGCCGCCAGCCTGGAAGAGACCGCCGCGGCGCTGGAGGAGATCACCGCCACGGTCAAGCGCACCGCCGAGGGCGCCAACCACGCCCGCCAGATCGTCGCCGCCGCCAAGGTCGACGCCGAACAGGGCGGGACGATCGCCGGCGAAGCGGTCAAGGCGATGAGCGCCATCGACGCCTCGGCCCGCGAGATCGCCCAGATCATCGGCGTCATCGACGAGATCGCCTTCCAGACCAACCTGCTGGCCCTCAATGCGGGCGTCGAGGCCGCCCGCGCCGGTGACGCCGGCCGAGGCTTCGCGGTCGTCGCCCAGGAGGTCCGGGCCCTGGCCCAGCGTTCGGCCGAGGCCGCCAAGGAGATCAAGCTGCTGATCGCCGGCTCGGCCACCCAGGTCGGCGCCGGGGTGGACCTGGTCGGCCAGACGGGCGCGGCCCTGCAGCGCATCGTCCGCCAGGTGCTGGAGATCAACACCGTGGTCGGCGAGATCGCCGCCTCGGCCCAGGAACAGGCCAGCGGCCTGGCCCAGGTGAATGTCGCCGTCAGCCAGATGGACCAGGTCACTCAGCAAAACGCGGCGATGGTCGAGGAGAGCACGGCGGCCAGCCACGCCCTGGCCCGCGAGGCCGAGGACCTGACCCGGCTGGTCGACCAGTTCGAGGTCGGCGACGCGCGGGCCGCCCCGCCCGCCGCCGCGCCTCCCGCCCCCAAGGCCCGGCCCCGCGTCGCCGTGGTCGGCGGCACGGCCGCCCGCAAGGTCCAGCCCGACGGCTGGACCGAATTCTAGAGCTCCGCCTTTCCACCTCCCCTTCGAGAGTCAGCACCATGCAACTTGATCGCAGAGCCCTGCTGGGCGGCGCGGCCCTGGCCTTCTCCGCGGCCAGCGCGGCGCAAGCCCAGACCACGCCCGCCCCGGCCTCGACCGCGCCCGCCGCGCCGGAAGTCGTCGACCTGTGGGCCGGCGCCCCGCCGGCGGCCGGCAAGGGCAAGGGCGGCGACGAGGTCGTCCTGCAGGACGGCTCGCACGACGGCTCGGTGACCAATGTCATGCGTCCCCGGATGCGGGTGTTCCGCGCGCCCAAGCCGAACGGCACCGCCGTGATCGTGGTGGCGGGCGGCGGCTATCGCCGGATCAACATCCGCAACACCAGCGAGGCGATGGCGCGCTGGCTGAACATCATGGGGGTCACCGCCTTCGTGCTCTACTACCGCATGCCGGTCGACGGCTGGGCGCCCGAGGCGCCGCTGCAGGACATGCAGCGCGCCGTGCGCCTGGTCCGGGCCCGCGCGGCCGAGTTCGCGGTCGATCCGGCCAAGATCGGCGCCGTGGGCGCCTCGGCCGGCGGCCACCTGGTCGGCATGGAGGCCAGCCGCGCCGACGAGGCCTTCTACGCGCCCGTCGACGAGGCCGACAAGGTCTCGGCCCGCCCCGACTTCTGCGGCCTGATCTATCCGGTGATCACGCTGAAGCCGCCGTTCGACAACACCCAGACCCGCCGCATGATGGCGGGCGAGAACCCGACCGCGGCGCAGAGCGCGGCGATGTCGGTCGAGACCCACGTCGACGGCAAGACCCCGCCGACCTTCCTGGCCCAATGCACCGACGACGCCATCTCGGCGATCGACAACAGCCTGATCATGTACCAGGCGCTGCGGGCCGCGAAGGCGCCGGTCGAACTGCACGTCTTCGAGCAGGGCGGCCACAGCTTCAACATGGGCGTGCCCGGCGGACCGACCTCGGCCTGGCCAGGCCTGTTCGCCGCCTGGGCCAAGTCGCACGGCTTCTTCGGCGGCAAGGCCGTCGCGGCCCGGGCGCCGCAGGGCGACTGACCACCGCTCCACCCGTCAACCCACCACCCATCCATCCAAGTCAACGCGCCGCAAGCGGGCCCAAGGGGGGCGCTGCTCGGCGCGGAGGGGAAACTCATGCGTAAACTCACCTTCAAGCACGGCCTGGCCGTGACGATCAGCGCCCTGGCGCTGTCGGTCGCCACCGGCGGCGTGGCCCTGGCCGCGCCGAAGAAGGCCGCCGCCGGCTCGAACGCCAACGCGGCCCTGATCCAGCTGGTCAAGGACCAGCAGGCCAAGATCGACGCCCTGGAGCAGCGCCTGTCGGCCGTCGAGGCCAAGGCCGCCGCCCCGGCCGTTCCGGCCGAGACCCAGGAGGCCGTCCAGGCCAGCGCCCAGGCCGTCGAGACCCACACCGCCGAGATCCAGGCCGTTCAGGCCCAGATCCTGCAGCTGCAGGACGGCCAGCAGGGCGCGGTGAAGGTGAAGTGGACCGACGGCGGTCCGGAATTCACCAGCGGCGACGGCTTCTTCACCTTCCACCCGCGCGGCCGGGTGCAGATCGACGCCTCGACCACCCGCGGCTCGAACTTCGACGCCCGCAACATCTCGGGCACCGAGGCCGCCTCGCTGCGCCTGGGCGCCGAGGGCTCGATGGGCAAGCTGGGCTACAAGGTCGAGGCCGACTTCGCCGACGAGGTGGTGTCGATCAAGGAAGCCTACCTGTCCTACGACTCCACCTTGTTCGGCCACAAGACCGAGTACTACCTGGGCAACAAGCTGAACGACCGCACGATCGACGGCTCGACCTCGGGCGTCTCGCTGCCGTTCATGGAGCGCAGCGTGGTGGCCAACGTCGTCGCCCCGCAGAAGGGCTTCTTCGGCCTGGGCGTGATGACCAAGGTCTATGGCGACAGCTGGCACGCCAGCGTCTCGCTGACCGGCGGCCCGATCAGCCAGGCGGGCACCGACCGCAGCCCGCTGACCCTGGCCGGCCGCGCCCACTGGAACCCGGTCAAGACCAAGGACGGTTTCGTCCACCTGGGCGTCTGGGGCTTCAGCGAAGACCTGGCGCCGACCACCGCCACGATCAACAAGACCAGCTACATCGGCCCGGGCTTCAACGACAACCTGAAGGTCTCGGCCAGCTCGCTGGCCAATCCCGAGCATGACAACGGCTACGGCTACGAGCTGGGCGGCGCCAAGGGCTCGTTCTGGGCCTTCGCCGAGTACGGCGTGCGCGACATCAGCCTGCAGGTCGGTCCGAACGTGAAGCAGAAGGCCGCCTCGGTCTATGCCGGCTACCTGCTGACCGGCGAGCGCCCCGGCTTCTCGACCCGCTCGGGCATCTGGAGCGGCGTGCACGTGACGCGTCCGTTCACGGCCGGCGGCCCCGGCGCGTTCGAAGTCACCAGCCGCTACGACAAGATCGACTTCACCGACGTCGCCAACGGCGGCGAGGGCGACGCGGTCACCGTCGGCCTGAACTGGTACCTGAACGACTGGGCCCGCCTGATGACCAACTACGTCCACTGGACGACCGAGAACAAGGTCGGCAGCTTCAAGGGCAAGGACACCGGCGACAGCCTCAGCATCCGCGGCGAGCTGGCGTTCTAGGACCCGACCCGGCGCCCGACGGCCGGCCCCGCGCCGGTCGTCGGGACCCCGAACGAAAAACGCCCCCGGRCCGAAGTCCGGGGGCGCTTTTCATTCCGACCTGGAAAGCTTAGGCGGCGTTCTTGACCAGCGACTTGGTCAGGATGCCGATGGCGGCTTCGCGGTCGATGCGCTCGATGGCGGCGACTTCGCGGGCCATGCGGTCCAGAGCCGATTCATAGAGCTGACGCTCCGAATAGGACTGTTCCGGCTGGTTCTCGGCGCGGTGCAGGTCGCGGACCACTTCGGCGATCGAGATCAGGTCGCCCGAGTTGATCTTGGCTTCGTATTCCTGGGCGCGACGCGACCACATGGTGCGCTTCACGCGAGCGCGGCCCTTCAGGGTGGTCAGGGCCTGGCTCACGACATTGCCTTCGGCCAGCGGGCGCAGACCGGCCGTCTTGGCCTTCTTGGTCGGCACGCGCAGGGTCATCTTTTCGTGGTCGAAGGTGATGATGTAGACCTCGAGCGACATCCCGGCCACTTCCTGGGTCTCGACGCCCTGGATGCTGCCCACGCCATGCGCGGGATAAACGACGTGATCGCCGACCGAGAATTCCAGACCGCTCTTGCTCATTCGTTCGTCCTCAATAAGTTCGGGCCAAGCCCAAAACACCGCGTCTCGAAGGCATCCAAAGGGCGTCCCAAAACGGCGATAGGGACCCGTCCGCGAAATGCTTGCGGGGCCAGTACCGGTCAGGGATTGGGATAGTGCTTAAGTCACCCTTCGCCTTCGATCGGGCGCGCCGGTTTCCCGGCAGATATCGTCCACATGACGGGCAGGCGCGAGTGTTCGCGACCGTTACGTCGAAATCGACAATATCATAAAATTCAGCTTGATGAAAGGCTTGCGACCTGTTTAGCCGCCCGATCCGACCGGATCAGGAGCCTTTGCCGGGCTTTTCGCTGAAATATTTCTCGAATTTCCCGGTTTCCCGTTCGAACGCCTCGCGGTCCGCGGGGGGCACGCCCTTGACCGTGATGTTCGGCCAGATCTTGGCGTATTCGGAGTTGATCCGCAGCCACTTGCCGTCCGGCTCGTCCTCGGTGTCGGGCTTGATGGCGTCGATCGGGCACTCGGGTTCGCAGACGCCGCAGTCGATGCATTCGTCCGGATTGATGGCCAGGAAGTTCTCGCCCTCATAGAAGCAGTCGACCGGGCACACCTCGACGCAGTCCATGAACTTACATTTGATGCAGGCGTCGGTAACGATGTAGGTCATCGAAGGCTCGGTGCGTTCCGGGACTAGCGCGAGAGAGGCCGCGTTTTCGAAGCCATGGGCCCGCTTGTCAATGCGGCTTGGCTGCGCGGGGGCCCAGGATTTCTCACACCGCCCCGGATAGGGACGTCCGACGCCGCGTTAAATAGGCGTGGTTCTTCATATACCGTCGTTACGTTACCCTTTCTTATCGAACCTCGGTCACAACCAAGCCGAGGAAAACAAACAAGAAGTCGACAACCCGACCATGACGAGTACGGCCGTGCGCACCCCTGTCTCGACCACTCCCCCAGAGATCAAGGCCCCGGGCGCCCAGATGGACGCCTTCGAGACCTTCGTGCGCCATGCGCCGTTCGCCGCCGCCCTGGTCGACAACGCCTTCCGCCTGACGGCCGTCAGCCCCGACTGGGCCAGCCACGGCCTGAGCCCCGATCTGGAGATCGGCGACGACTTCCGCCGCGCCCTGCTCAGCCCCGAGGACGTCGACAGCCTGGAGCGCTGCGTGGCGTTCGGCGAGCCGTTCTCGCGCTACCGCTCCATCTCGCTCGGGGGCGCGGAACCCCGCATCTGGCGCACCGAATTCGCCGCCACCCTCACGGAGAGCGGCCGCACCCTGGCGGTGATCGTCACCGCCCGCGACGTCAGCGGCTACGCCGAGACCGCCCTCAAGGCCGAACGCGACCAGCAGCGCCTGAAGATGGCGCTGGAGCTCGACGACCTGATGGTCCGCGAATACGACCTGCGGACCGGCGAGATCTACTGCTCGGGCACCTCGCCAGAGCTGGAGAAGTGGTGCCTGTTCAAGAACGATCCGCTGGAGATCGTCCATCCCGACGACCGCGAGCGGATGGCCGAGCTGGTCCGCGCCCGCAAGGACGGCGAGGCCCAGGTCTTCGAGTTCCGCCTCAACCGCGATGACGGGGTCGAGACCTGGGTGCGCTCGGTGGGGAAGAAGTTCCTCGGGGCCGACGGCAAGCCCGAACGCCTGGTCAACCTGTTCAAGGACATCACCGACCGCCGCCGCCAGACCGAGGCCGTCGAGAACCTGGCCTTCAAGGACAGCCTGACCGGCCTGCCGAACAGAGCGTATTTCAATCGCAAGTTCCAGGAGGCCGTCGACGCCTCGGAGATCATGGGCGAGCTGTTCGGCCTGATCATGATCGACGTCGACCACTTCAAGGACATCAACGACACCCTGGGCCACGACGCCGGCGACGCCCTGCTGAAACGCCTGGCCGAGATGCTGCACGCGGCGTTCCGCGCGGGCGACACCGTGGCCCGGCTGGGCGGCGACGAGTTCGCGGTGATCCTGCGCGGCCTGCATTCCGAGGCCGACATGATGCGGCCGGTCAACGCCCTGCAGGACCTGCTGCGCCGGCCCATCGAGCACGGCGGCCGCAGCTTCTCGGTCAGCGCCAGCATCGGGGCGGCCCTGCACGGCGACCTCGACGCCGACCCCAGCCACATGATCAAGAACGCCGACATCGCGCTCTACCGGGCCAAGGACGAGGGCCGCAACCGCAGCGTCGTCTTCACGCCCTCGATGCGCTCGTCGCTGGAGCAACGGGTCGAGCTGCTGCGCGACGTGCGCGCGGCGATCACCGCCAAGGAGTTCGTGCTCTACTACCAGCCCGTGGTCGACATCGCCTCGCACAGCGTCGCCGGCTTCGAGGCGCTGATGCGCTGGGACCATCCCGAGCAGGGCATCCTGACGCCCGACCGCTTCATGGCCGCCTTCGAGGACCAGGACCTGTCGCTGAAGCTGGGCGACCTGGCGTTCGAGGCCGCGCTGGCCCAGATGCGCGACTGGCTGGACCAGGGCGTCGAGTTCGGCCGGGTCGCCGTCAACATCTCGGCCGCCCAGTTCCGCAGCGGGCGCCTGGCCGAAGAGGTCCAGGACCGGCTCAAGCGCTGGAACGTGCCGTGCGACCGCCTGACGATCGAGGTCACCGAGAACGTCTATATGGGCTGGGGCTCGGAGATGGTCAGCGACAGCGTCCGCCAACTGCACGAGGCCGGGGTGATGATCGCCCTCGACGATTTCGGCACGGGCTACGCGTCCCTGGCCAATCTGCGCCAGTTCCCGATCGACCGGCTGAAGATCGACAAGTCGTTCGTCCAGAACGCCGAGGACGCCGCCATCGTCAAGGCGGTGATCACCCTGGGCTCGTCCATGGGCATGAAGGTCGTCGCCGAGGGGGTCGAGGACCAGGAACAGCTGGACGCCCTGGCCGACTACGGTTGCGACCAGATCCAGGGGTACCACTTCTCACGGCCTATGCCGGCGGCGATGGTGCCGGGGTATCTGAAGGGGTTTGGGAAGTAGCTTCGCGATTCACCACGTCGCTCAACGCCGCGTTTAATCCCGCCGCTTAAACCACCGGTCGAGTAGAGTGGGGCTGGGCCTGTGCGACTGTTGCGACTTGGAATGCTCGGAGCGATGCTTTCGCTCACCATCGCCACCAGCGGCTGCGCCGGTCCCTCCACGCCGCAGGAGGCGTATCGGAGGGCGATGGACAAGGCCCATGTCGCCGCCGCCGTTAATGACCCCCGGGCGGTGCTGAAGGCCGTCACGCCAGCCATCGAGGGGAAGTTCTACGGCGGCATGACGGACGCCCAGCGCCACGACCTCGACCAGACCGCCGGCTTCGCCTTCTTCCAGCTGCGCCAATGGCGTCAAGCTCACACCCGCTACGTGCGCGCCAGCGACGCGCAAAGCCACGCGCCGAGCGATCTCTGGTATCGCATGGAGACCGCCAAGCTGACGGACGACTTCGACGATACGTTCGCCAGCTTCCTGCGTCTGGCCAACGAACGTCCGGAGTTCGTCGCCAGGCAAGCCGAAGACCTGACGATCTCGGTGCTCGAGCAGGGTTTCGGCACGCTGCCCGACGGCCCGGCCAAGCAGCGCATGTTCGAAAGCTACCTGGCGGCCATGGACTGGAAGCCGGTCGATCCCTTGTTCTCGCCCGACGTCGTCGGCTTCCACCGCGCCCTGCATCAGGCCGAGGACGGCGTCACCATTCACCTAGGTTGGCTGATCGACACTTTCGACGAGCCGATGGTCGTGGCGACGGTCGGAGCCGACAAGCGGTTCGACGCCATCGTGGCCGGCCATCCCGACCGCACCAACGTCGCCCTGGCCAACTTCAGGCGCCTGACGCGCTTCAAGGCCCTGGCGGCCAACGCGCCCGACAATCTGGCCTACCAGAGCGCCGTGGTCGGGCACCTGTCCGCCATGGGACGTGAAACCGAAGCGCTCGCCATCCTGGATCGAGCCCTGCAACAGGCGCCGCTTCCGTTGAACCAGCGGGATCCGGACTATTTGGGGCAGTACGACCACGCGGTCGTCCAGCGATCCTTCATCCTCTTCAAGCTGGGCCGCACGGGGGAGGCGTTGGAAGAGGCCCGTGTGCAGGCCGATCCGCAGCTCATGGGACAATGGCTGGTCGCGCTGGGAGAGGGACGTCGGGCGCTCAAAGTCCTGGCCCCGGTGGACATCGCCACCAAGCAATTGCCGACCCGCGCCTATCTCGCCGCCCTACGGGTCTGCGCGGCGCACCAGGCCGGCGACCGCGCGGTCGAACGCGACAATCTGGACTATCTGCGCGCCCACCCGCTCTACGATCCGGGCCAGACGCTCAACGCCCTGCTTTGCGTCGACGACGCCGAAGGCGCGGCGCGTCATGTCCGGGACAGCTTGGCCGATCCGCGTCGACGGCACCTGATCCTCGGCGCGCTCCAGATCTTCCTGCCACCGCCGGTCCAGACCCCTTTCGAGGCCCAGATGGAGACGCGCAGGGTCGCCCTGCGCGATCGCCCCGACGTTCGGCAGGCCGTCGACAAGGTGGGGCGCATCAATCGCCAGCCGATCGAGGCGGCGTTCATCTATTGAGCGACGGGCCTCGGCGCCGGTCCTACCCCTCCACCGCCTCGTAAAGCTCCCGCGCCTCGGTCGCCGGCCCGCGTCGTTCTCCAAACCCCAGCACCCGCACCGAGACGATCCGGCCGCCGATCGCGAAGACCAGGCCGTCGCCGATGCGCAGGCCGCGCGAGGGCTTGTCGACGCGGCTCTCCGCCCCCGCCCGGGTCAGGCGGATGCGGCCTTCCTCGACGAAGCGGCCAGCCAGGGAGCGGGTCTTGAAGAACCGCGCGCGCCACAGCCAGACGTCGGCGCGGCAGTGCCCAGGATCGGAAAAGCCGTCCTCCTCGCTCATGCGCTGGCCTTCACGGCGGCGGGCCTCCTCCGGCGCGGCTTCTTCCGCCGCGGCGGGGGCTCGGTCAGCTTGGCGAGCGCCGCGAACGGCGAGTCCGGACGGGCCGTGACCTTGGGCTCGGGCCGCTGGGCGCCGCGCCGCTTCCACAGGATCGGGTCGCCTTCCTTGGGGCGGATGGCGGGGGTGTAGTCCAGGGCGCGCAGCACGGCGGCGGCCTCGGCCGGGGTCCAGCCCAGGCTGTCGCGGGCGGCGTCGGTCAGCACCACCCCGCCGGGCTTCTGGCCCTCGCGCAGCAGGGCGTCCAGGCGCTCCAGCATCTCGACCGGGGCCACGAACTTGCCGACCAGCCGCAGGCCGTTGGCCGCCAGGGCGCGGGCGTCGGGCGTCGGGCTGGGCGCGGCGGCCAGGCGCTCGCTCTGGCCGCGCCAGCCGCCCGGCGTCAGGGCCCGGGCGGCGGCCAGGGCCTCGTCGCGCAGGACCGAGGGCAGGAACAGGCTGAACGCCCCGATCCGCACGCCCAGGGCCTTCAGATTGCGCCGCTCGGCCTGGCTCATGGCCTTCAGGTCGGTGTCGACCGCGCGCTTGTCCAGCACGCCGCCCGCCTCCAGCAGCCGGTGGGCCAGGCCGCGCGGCAGGCCCTTCAGCTCGCCGCCGCTCAAGGCGCGCTCCAGCTTGCGCAGGCCGAACAGCTTGCGGTCGACCTCGCCGGCCAGGAAGGCGTCCAGCCGCCGCTCGGCCCGCTCCCGCGCCGAGGCGTCGCCCAGGTCGCCCAGCAGCCGGGCGCGCGGCGCCAGCAGGTTTCCGCCGGAGCGCACCGCCCCGGCCGCCTCGCCGTTCCACAGCACCGCGCCGTCCGGCGTCAGGGTGAAGGCGTCGTCGGCCTCGGCCGCCAGCTTGCCCAGCCGTCTTGCGATCTCGGGGGTGACGGCCCGCTGGGCGGTGTTGCGCAGCGCCTTCTCCTCCAGCGCGCTGCCGCCCTTTTCCTGGACGAAGGTGACGCCGGTCAGCCGGCCGACGATGTGGCCCTCGACCGTCACCGCCCCGTCGGCGCCGACCCCGGCCAGCATGGTCTCGCGGTCGCCCAACTGGCGCATCAGCACGCTGGTGCGCCGGTCGATGAACCGGGCCATCAGCTTCTCGTGCAGGGTGTCGGACAGCCGGTCCTCCAGCTGCCGCGTCGTTCCCTGCCAGTGGACCGGGTTGTGCAGCCAGTCGCCGCGGTTGGCGATGTAGCTCAGCGTGCGCACGCCCGACAGCCGCGCGGCCAGGCTGTCGATCTCGCCGTCGGTGCGGTCCAGCGCCTTGAACTGGCCGGCGATCCAGTCTTCCGGCAGGCGCTTGCGGCCCGTGGTCAGGTCGTCGAACAGGGTGCGGACCATGCGCTGGTGGTCGTCGTCCGTGGTCTTGCGGAAGTCGGGCGTCTGGCACACGTCCCACAGCCGGATCAGGGCCGAGCGGTCGGCCTTGCAGCGGGCGACCACGTCCTCCTGCTGAGCGAGCTTGCGCAGGGTGCGCTCGTCCAGCGCCTCTTCCGACAGCGACAGCCCCCCGCGCTTTGGCGGCTCGGCCAGCGAGCGCAGCAGGCCGGGCAGGGAGCCGAAGTCGAGGCGGGCGTTGCGCCACTCCGCGCCCATCACCGGCTCGAACTGGTGGTTCACCACGGACTCGACTAGGTCCTCGTCCATCTCCTCGCAGTCGCCGGTCACCCCGAAGGTGCCGTCGCGGGTATAGCGCCCGGCGCGGCCGGCGATCTGGCCCACCTCCTGGGGGTGCAGCCAGCGGGTGCGCTTGCCGTCGAACTTGCGCAGGCCGGCGAAGGCCACGTGGTCGACGTCCATGTTCAGGCCCATGCCGATGGCGTCGGTGGCCACCAGGAAGTCGACCTCGCCGGACTGGTAGAGCGCGACCTGGGCGTTGCGAGTGCGGGGACTCAAGGACCCCATCACCACCGCCGCCCCGCCGCGCTGGCGGCGGATCAGCTCGGCGATGGCGTAGACGGCGTCGGTGGAGAAGGCGACCACCGCCGAGCGGCGCGGCAGGCGGGTCAGCTTCTTGGAGCCCGAATAGGTGAGGTTGGAGAACCGCTCGCGGGTGACGATCTCGGCGTCGGGCAGCAGGCGGCGCACCAGCGGGGCCATGGTGCCCGCGCCCAGCAGCATGGTCTCGAACCGGCCCCGGGCGTGCAGCAGCCGGTGGGTGAAGATGTGGCCGCGCTCGGGATCGGCGCACAGCTGGATCTCGTCGATGGCCACGAACTCGACTTCTCGGGTCAGCGGCATGGCCTCGACGGTGCAGACGAAATAGGCCGCGCGCGGCGGGACGATCTTCTCCTCGCCGGTGATCAGGGCCACCGAGGCCTTGCCGCGCAGCTTGACGATGCGGTCGTAGATCTCGCGGGCCAGCAGGCGCAGCGGCAGGCCGATCATCCCCGAGGCGTGGCCCAGCATCCGCTCGACGGCCAGGTGGGTCTTGCCGGTGTTGGTGGGGCCCAGCACCGCCGTCAGCTTGGAAGGGGCCAGGCCTGTCGAACGGTCACTCATGCTCCAAAGGTGGGATGGGAATCGCGGCGGGGCAAGCGGAGGCTTGAGCGACTGGACGTCGCGGCGGCGATCGGTCATCGAAGACGCATGTCCGCCATCGTCGCAGCCGCCTCGCCCACCGAACTGGCCGCCCTGTGGCGACTGGACCTGCTGACGGCCCGGGATGTGGTCCAGGTCTGCCTGGCCTGGCTGGAGGAGGGTCTCGACGAACAGGCGCCGGACGTCGCCGTGCTGGCCGGCGAGGTCGATCCCCGGATCGAGGACCTGCGCCCGCGCTTCGAACGTGTCCTTACCGCCCTGACCGGCGCGCCGCTGTCGCGCGACGAGGCCTTGCCGATCGCCCTGCGCCTGCACCTGGCCGTCGCCATGGTCCAGCCCGACGAGCGGCTGGTCGAGGCCATGGACCTGGTGATGGCCCGCTTCGTGAACGTCAGCGAGCGCCGCCTGGTGGTCCACCCCCAACGCCTGACCGACAGCCCCGACGGCGCCTATGCCGAGCAGGAACTGGGCCTGGAATATGTCTACGGCGCCTATCACCAGCTCGACGATCTGCTGAAGGGCGACCTCTGGGTCGACGATCCGGTCGCCATGGAAGTCGAATGCCTCGGCGGCCTGCGCGAGGAAGTCGCCGTGCTGCACGCCCATCTGGCGACGCTCTAGGGCGCTCCGCCCTACGGCCTCTTCCCCGCCGCCGCGAGGGTTCGGCTGGATAGCTCCCCACGCTCCGCGCCCTAGGCTCGGCGTCCATGGCCGCCGACGAAACCTTCCCGTCCGCCAAGCCGGCCTGGACCCTCCAGCCGGTCCCCGAGCTCGACGACGCCGAGCAGCGGCGCGGCATGCGGGTGCTGACGGCCGAGGTGATCTTCTCGACCCTGGCCGACGCGGTGGCCGGCGGGGTGATCCTGACGGCCTTCGCCCTGCACCTGGGCGCGTCCAACGCCCTGATCGGCACGCTGGCGGCCATCACCTTCTGGGACCAGTTGCTGCAGGCCCCCGGCGTGCTGCTGGTCGCCCGGCTCAAGCGGCGCAAGCTGATCGCCGTGGTCGGCAGCCTGGTCTCGGCCCTGGCCCCGGCGATGCTGGCGGCCCTGGCCTTCGCCCACGCCTCCTCGGCCTCGCGGACGGGGGTGGTGATCGCCGTGGCGCTCTATGGCGGGGCCGGCGCCTTCGCGGGCTGCGCCTGGAACGCCTGGGTGCGCGACCTGGTGCCGGGCAAGGTCAGCGGACGCTTCTTCGGCCGGCGCTCGGCCCTATCGACGGCCGTCGGCCTAGTGTCCGGACTGGCCGCGGCCTGGCTGCTGGACCGCGCGCCCGAGGGCTCGCCCGGGCGCAGCTGGGTGTTCCTGGCCCTGTTCGCCACGGGCCTGCTGGCGGAGCTGGCCAGCGCCACGGTGCTGAGCCGCGCGCCCGAGCCGGCCATGCCGCCGTCCGACGCGCGCGAGCGCCTGCTGCCGCTGCTGAAGAAGCCGTTGATGGACGAGAACTTCCGCAAGCTGATCGCCTTCCTGGCCAGCTGGCAGTTCGCGGTGAACCTGGCCCAGCCGTTCTTCACGGTGTTCTTCCTGCGTCAGCTGGGCTTCGGCATGACCTTCGTGATGGCGCTCAGCCTGATCAGCCAGTTCGCCAACCTGCTCACCCTGCGCAAGTGGGGCGACCTGGCCGACCGGTTCAGCAACAAGTCGGTGCTGAACCTGGCCGCTCCGGCCTTCATCGCCTGCATCGCCGCGATGATCGTGGCCTCGCAGTTCCCCGACAAGGTCGAGGCCGGGATCTATCTGGTCGTCCTGCACCTGGTGATGGGCGCGGCCTCGGCCGGGGTGGCCCTGGCCTCGGGCAACATCGTCATGCGCCTGTCGCCGCGCGGCGCGGCCGAGCCCTACATGGCCGCCAACGCCCTGATCACCTCGGCGGCGGCGGGCCTCGCGCCGATCGTCGGCGGCCTGTGCGCCGACTTCTTCGCCGCCCGCGAGTTCCGCCTGGTGCTGGAGTGGTCGGGGCCGCGCTTCCATGGCGACGTCGTCCACCTGGCCATCCGCGCGTGGGACTTCTACTTCCTCATCTCCGCCCTGTTCGGCCTTTACGCCCTGCACCGCCTGGCCCTGGTGCACGAGAAAGGCGAGGTCGAACGCCAGGAGATGATGCACGAGCTGTTCGAACGCCTGCGCCACGGCCGGCGGCGGTTCATGCCGGTGGCGGGGTTGAAATCGCTGACGGAGTTTCCGGCCAACCTGTTCCACCGGCACGGGCCGCGGAACGTGGACGGCTAGACGGTCCAAGCTTAGGCGTTGACCACCATGTGGGTGGGCGAACATCCTGAGAGCATGCTTAAGAACGCCATGCTGAAATCGCCGCCGCCGCTGCTCACCATTTTGTTGTGCGCCCTGGTCGCGGGGATCGGCTGGTTCGTGATGACGACACCGACCCTGAGCGACCAGAGGGCCTATTTTTCCCAGGAAGTCCTTGGCACGATCGTGAAATGCCCGGGAGACGCCCCTGACGGGCGGCCGGCCGCCGATGACCTCCGGGCCGAATGGTACGCCAAGGTGTGGCGGGCCGCCGACGAGCCATCGCTCTATCTGCAGAGCCGGGACGCCAAGCCGCCGCTCCGTCGGACCTATCGCTTCACTTGGCTGCGTACCTTCCATGCGCCCGTCGTCGTCAGGCTGGACGAACGTGACGGGGGTCGGTTCTGGATGACCGCCAAGCGGCTGTCGGGCAAGGGCGGCTATGATCCCGGCCAAGTGACCGGCAAGACCGAGCGGTTCCTGACCCCCGACGAGACCCGGGCCATCCTTGGCCTGCTTGACCGCGCCAAGACCGTCGCCCCCACCTCATGCGACATGGGCCTGGACGGCTCCCAATGGATCCTGGAGGGGGTCGAGGGCGGCAAGTTGAGCTACGCCGACCGCTGGTCCCCGAAGGCCGGTCCCGTCCACAAGGTCGGCCTGGCCTTCCTGGGCCTGACGGGATGGAAGCTGGATCCGGTCTACTAGGGCCGCCCCGCCGTTCGCCGGGTTCGCCCGCATGGACTCAGCTCCCGCGAGGCCTATGGTTCGACGTCAGCCCTTCAAGTCATCGACCGGAGGCTCGTGCCGTGCAGAATTCCCGATGGAAGGCCGCCAGTCCCGAGGTTCACGAGGCCTTGCGCGACACGAAGATCGCCGCGGTGATGCACGCCGTCGAGAAGGTGGACGCGGCCCTGGTCGCCGACGAGTACGCGGTGTTCGCCGCCGCCCTGGCGCCGGAGCTGGTGGTCAACAACCCGGTCAACATCTGCGCTCCGCGCGCCGTGGTCCGCCAGCTGAACGCCGACGGCAAGATCAGCTACAGCCAGTACGAACGGCTGATCGAGCACGCGTCCCTGCGCGGCGACATGGTGCTGCTGATGGGCGAGGAGACCGTCGTGCCCAAGGGCAAGAACCCGCTGGCCGGCCAGACCGTGCGCCGCCGCTTCACCGAGCTGTGGCGGCCCGAGGGCGAGGCCTGGCTGCTGACGGCGCGGCAGGCGACGATCGTGCGCTAGGGGCGCGTGCCCGCGCCATGATCACACCCCATTCGCCGGTTTAGCTTCTCCCGAAACGGGGGCGAGCATGAGACATCCTATCGGGGCCGCGGTCTTGGCGGCCTGCGCGCTGGCCGGCGCGGCGAAAGCCCAGGCTCCCGAGGTCATCCCGTCGGCGACCTACACCGCGCCCGCCCGGCTGATCGACGTCGGGGGCGGCCGCAGGCTGAACCTGTTCTGCGAGGGCAAGGGCCCGGTCGTGCTGATGGAGACCGGCTTCAGCGACACCACCATGACCTGGCGCAAGGTGCAGGCCCGGATCGCGACCTTCGCCACCGCCTGTTCCTATGACCGCGCCGGCCTTGGCTTCAGCGATGCGGCCGACCATCCGTCCGACCTCGTGAACAACGCCGCCGATCTGGAGCGGCTGATCAAGGCCGCCGGGCTCGGCAAGCCCGTGCTGGTCGGCCATTCGCTGGGCGGGCTCTATGTCGGCTACTACGCCCGCACGCGCCCCGGACAGGTCGCTGGCCTGGTGCTGGTCGATCCCTCGACCTTCAACCGGCGCGACCTCTTCCTGAAGCTGCTGGGTCCCGAGACCATGGCCAAGCGCGACGCCTCCCGGCTGGAGCAGGTGGCGCGCTATCGCCATTGCCTGGACCTGGCCAAGGCCGGGCAGCTGGTTCCCGGCCGGGCTTCGGACGCGGCGTGCCTGGACGACCCGCCTCTGGAGGACCCGGTCCTGCACGCCGAGACCGATCGCCAGCTGGCCCGGGCCCAGACCCAGGCGGCGACCTCGTCGGAAGACCTCAGCTTCGGCGGCGAGACGCCGACCGCGCCCCGGCCCGACGAGGTGCAGTGGAACGCCGCCCCGCCGCTGGCCGCCGACCTGCCGGTGATCCTGCTCAAGCGCCCGATCGCCAAGCCGCCGGCGATGGACCAGGCGGTGTTCGACGGCCTGATCGGCGACGCCGCCGCCCAGCAGGCCGCGCAGGCGCCCGCGCCCGGCGGACGGGTCGTCACCGTGCCCAACACCGGCCACCAGATCCAACTGGACCAGCCCCAGGCGGTGATCGACGCGGTGCGCGAGATGGTGGAGCGGACGCGGCGGTAGCCTACTTCTCGAACACCACCTTGCCGTCGACCACGGTCAGCACCGTGTCGACCTTCAGGATCTCGGGCGGGGCGATCGTCATCAGGTCCTTGGAGAACACCGTGACGTCGGCCTTCTTGCCGGCCTCCAGCGTGCCGCGGTCCTTCTCGGCGAAGGCGGCGTAGGCGGGGGCCCAGGTCAGCATGCGCAGGGCCTGGTCGCGGCTGACGGCCTCGTCCAGATGCCAGTCGGCGTTGGCGAAGCCGGTCAGGCTGTGGCGGTAGACGGCGGCGTAGAACTCGATGCGCGGGTCGCCGACCTCGACCGGGGCGTCCGAGCCGGCGGCGATCACCGCGCCGCTGTCCAGGAAGTCCTTCCAGCGATAGCCCTCGTGCAGCCGGTCCTTGCCCAGGCGCGCGGGGGCGAAATAGAGGTCGCCGATGGCGTGGCTGGGCTGCATCGAGGCGATCACGCCTAGCTTGGCGAAGCGCGGCACGTCGGTGTCGGCGACGATCTGCGAGTGCTCGATCCGCCAGCGGGCCATGGTGTCGCCGCCGAGGCTTTGCTCGAACCAGTCCAGGGTCATGCGGTTGCCGCGGTCGCCGATGGCGTGCATGGCGACCTGGGCGCCCACGGCCTTGGCCTGCTTCATCAGGGCCAGGCCCTTGTCGCGCGGGGTCAGTTGCAGCCCCAGGCCCTCGGCGTCGCTGTAGGGCTCGAGCAGCGCCGCGCCGCGCGAGCCCAGCGCGCCGTCCATATAAAGCTTGATCCCGCGCACCCGGATCAGGCCGGTCGAGTCGGCGAACGGCCCCTTGGCCAGCACCTCGGCCGCGCCGCTGGGGTCCATGTAGTTGTCGACGCGCAGGCTGAACTTCCGGTCGGCCGCCAGGCCGGTCAGGATCGCCAGGTCCGGCGCCTCGACGCTCATGTTGCCCAGGCCGGTCCAGCCGCGCGAGGCGTAGAGGGCGCCGGCCTTTTCCAGGGCCTGGCGCTTGAGCGCCTGCGACGGCGGCGGGATCACGGCGGCGATCAGGTTCTGGGCGTGGTCGATCAGCATGCCGTCGGGCGCGCCGTCCGCCCCTTTCAGGATCTGACCGCCGGCCGGGGCGGCGGTGTCCCTGGTCACCCCAGCCTTGGCCAGGGCGGCGGTGGAGGCGACCGAGGCGTGGCCGTCGGCCCTCTCCAGCACGATCACCCGGCCGGGCGCGGCGCGGTCCAGGTCGGCGCGGTTGGGGAAGCGCTTCTCGGGCCAGTGGGTCTCGATCCAGCCCCGGCCGAAGATCGGACCGTCGGGATGGGCGGCGGCGTAGGCCTTCACGGCGGCGACCAGGGCCTCGACCGAGTCGATCTGGTCCAGGTTCAGGGTCAGTTCGCGCAGGCCGATGCCCGTCAGGTGGGCGTGGGCGTCGACGAAGCCGGGGAAGGCCGCCGCGCCCTTCAGGTCGATGTCGCGGGCGTCCTTGGCGGCCTTGGCCCTGGCGGCGGCCAAGTCGCCGACGAAGGCGATGCTGTCGTCGCGGATCAGCACGGCCTGGGCCGTCGGCGCGGCGGCGACGCCGGTGTGGATCGGACCACCGTGGATCAGGATGTCGCCGGCGTTCGCGGTCGCCAGGCTGGAGACAGCGAACAGGGCGGCGAGGGCGAAGGTGCGGCGCACGAAGATCTCCCGACAGCAAGAAACGGAAATCGTAGGGCGCCGCTCGATCCGCGCAACAGCGATGCTATGTTTGGGTCATGGAACAAGGCTTCACGCTCTTCGAAACGCCGATCGGACTGTGCGGCCTGGCCTGGGGCGAGCAGGGGCTGGTCGGGGCCCAGCTGCCCGAGGCCGCGCCCGGCGCCGCCTGGGCCCGCCTGCGCCGCCGTTATCCGGACGCGGTCGAGACCTCCCCGCCCCCGCCGCCCGTGCAGCGCGTCATCGAGCGGATCAACGACCTGCTGGCCGGCGGGCGCGACGACCTGACCGACGTCGAGCTGGATTTCAGCGTCGTCTCGCCGTTCAACCGCCGGGTCTACGAGATCGCCCGCGCCATACCGCCCGGCCAGACCCTGACCTACGGCCAGGTCGCCAAGGCCATTTCCAAGACCGGGGACGATCCCGGCGCGGCCCGCGCCGTCGGCAAGGCCCTGGGCGAGAACCCCTGGCCGATCATCGTCCCCTGCCACCGCGTGCTGGGCGCCGACGGCAAGAGCGGCGGCTTCTCGGCCCCCGGCGGGGTCGAGACCAAGGCGCGGATGCTGACCATCGAGCGGGCCAAAACCAACGACGCGCCGACCCTGTTCGACATGGAGTTCTCGGTGGCCCCGCAGCGGGGGCGGTAGTTCAAACCGCCATCGTCCGACTTCTCTAGGACCTCGCTGGCCGTTGCTTCTTTCCGTCTCCCCGGCGAAGGCCGGGGCCCAGGTGAAACCCACGAGACGCTCCAGATGAATCTGGGTCCCGGCCTTCGCCGGGAAGACGGGAGTGGGAATCGTTCGCCTTTAGCTGAAGCGAGCAACGCCCTAAAGCCCCCTGCCCACCCGCAACACCAGCTCCCTGATCCACGCCGAGCCCGGGTCCATCTGGGCCACCACCGGGTGGAACAGGTACTGCTGGTCCTCGCCCGGATCGATCGGCGGCTCGACCCGCGCCAGGTCCAGCGGCCCGGCCAGGGCGGCCAGCAGCCGGCCGGGCACGAAGGCCACCAGGTCTGAGCGGGCGGTCATCCGCAGAGCCTGCAGGTAGCTGGGCACCGCCAGGGCGATGCGGCGCTCGATCCCGTTCTGGCGCAGGAAGGGCTCGATGGCGTCGTCGCGCTCGCCCGCTCCGACCACCGCCACGTGGCGGGCGGCGTTGAAGCCCTCCAGGGTCGACAGCCGCCCGATGTCGGGATGGCCGCGCCGCACGGCCAGGACGTCGCGGTCGGTATAGAGCGTCTGGCGGTGGAAGCCGGGATAGGCCTCGCCGGTCCAGGCCACCACCAGGTCGACCGTGCGGGCGAAGTCGGGGGTCAGCACCGCCGGGCCGCGCCAGGGCACGACGTCCAGCCGCACGCCCGGCGCGGCGGCGGCGACCTGGGCCAGCACGGCGGGCATCAGCAGGTCGACGCACAGGTCGGGCATCATCAGCCGGAAGCCGCGCGCGCTGGTGGCCGGGTCGAAGCCCTGGGCCTGGAACAGCCCCCGCACCTGGTCCAGCGTCTGGGCCAGCGGCGCGCGCAGGGCCTGGGCGCGGGGCGTCAGCTCCATGCGTGGTCCCACCCGCACCAGCAGGGGATCGCCGGTGGCCTCTCGCAGGCGGCGCAGGGCGTGGCTGACCGCCGGCTGCGACAGGTTCAGGCGCTGGGCCGCGCGGCTGACGCCGCCCTCGGCCAACAGGGCGTCGAGGGCGACCAGGAGGTTCAGGTCGAGGCCGGTCAGGTTCATGCGACGAATATAGATCATCATAAGCATCGATTGGATGAATGATGCTTATCGCCGGATCATGGGGCTCCACTCGAACCCGGAGAGCCGCCATGAGCGCGACCGACCATAAACACCTGATGCAACGGATCTTCGACGGCCTGGCGCGCGGCGACGCCCGCCTGTTCCTCGACAGCCTGGACGAGACCACCGTCTGGCGGATGATCGGGACCAACGCCTGGAGCGGCGTCTACACCGGCAAGACCGCCATCCGCCGCGACCTGCTGACCCCGCTGTTCGCCCAGTTCGCCGATCAGTACGTCAACGTCGCCGACGCGATCATCGCCGAGGGCGACACGGTGGTGGTCGAATGCCGGGGCAAGGTCACCACCAAAGCCGGCAAGCGCTACGACAACACCTATTGCTGGGTGTGCCGCATGGCCGGCGACAAGATCGCCTCGCTGACGGAATACATGGACACCCAGCTGGTCGCGACCGCCCTGGAGGCGCCGGTCAGGTGAGGTCCTGGAAGATGCGTGAGGACTGGGAGCTTGACCGGTTAACGCCAGCTAACCTTGGCCCGAACACGAGCGAAACGAATCATGACCGAATCAGCGACTTCGCCCGATTCAGTGTTTGTTCCCTACAAGCTATTGTAGCTTAATTCGGATTAACCACAATCGGCATGGCGGCGTTTCTCGCCGGACGTTCCCTCGGCCAGGGTCAGCCCAGTCGTTCGATATCGGGCAGCACCCAGGTCTTGTCGAACAGCGGCGGGGTCGGTCCGTAGAAGCGGACCAGCGCCTCGAACCGCCCGCCGGCCTTGGTGGGAATCCAGTTGGACTCCCCGCTTTCCGGCGCCTTCGGGCCGAAGAACACGTCCACCGAGCCGTCGAACCGGGTCTGCAGGCCCGGCGACTGGGAGGAGCGGCTGGCCCAGGCCATGTCGCGGATCAGGGCGTGGGTGGCGAAGTCGTACAGCACCACCGACCAGTACTGCTGGACCGGCGGGTTGGGCGGCACGTGCAGGCGGTAGGCCGCGTCGCCGTCCAGCGGCTGGCCGTCCTTGTCACGGGTGGCGAACAGGTAAAACTGGCCCGCTCCCATGTGCTTGATGCCGCTAAAGGCGCAGTAGTAGGCGGTGCCGCGCGCATCGATCGGGTAAGTGCCGGGGGTGGTGAAGCCGTTGCCGGCCCCCTCCAGCATCGCCTTGTCGGCGGGCAGGAACCAGCGGGCGCCAGGGGCGTGCGGCTCGTACAGGGTCTCGTAGAGCACGTCGAAGCGCGCCAGGGACTCCTGGCCCGCCGTCTCGAGGATCGTGGTCGTCGCGGGATCGGGCGCGAAGGGCTTGCCCGTCTCGAGACCCAGCGACTTGAGCATGTCGATCATCACCCGGTCACGCTCCAGCCACGGCTCGCCCTGCACCACCCGGTCCAGCGACTGGAAGAACCGCGCGTCATACGGAATGACGCTGTCGAACAGGACGTCGGCCGCGTCGACGAACACCGTCTCGGGCGGATTCGCGGCCTGGGACAGCGGATAGAGCCTGACCTGCTTGCCGTAGGCGACGGCCTCCTCGATGCCCGCCTCGTCGCGGCTGCTCAGGATCGACCGCAGCAGCGCGTAGCCCTTGAAGGTCTGCGACGGCAGGAGGATGTAGCCCTCCGGCGGCGTCTCCGCCCAGCCCGGCGGCGGGATCAGGTACTTGCCGCCCTGCCCCTTGTCGACGCCGGCGGGCCCGACGTCCTCCAGCGGGACCTGCCACAGGTCCATGATCGAGCCGGTGATCGAGCCACCCTCGGCCGGCGGGATTTCCAGCACCATCGGCCCGGCCTCCGTCGTGTCGACGAACGGCATCAGATAGAGCGTGTCGGGATTGGGCGTCAGGGTCTGGTTCTTCCAGTCCAGCAGGCGCGACCAGTAGACGATCTGGTTGGCCTGGGCGCCGGCCTTGAAGGCGGCCTGGAACATCAGCTCGGTGTTGACCGCCGGAATGCCCCAGTTGATGGCCTCGACCGCCCGCCGGTGCACGGTGCGCTCGGCCAGCTGTTCCCGGGACTAGGTCGCGGCTGGCTTCGTCATGGCGAGGCTCCTGTCGGCTCGCGACAGAGAACCCTCGGCGGGACGGGCCCGCTATCGGGTCACGCCCTCAGGCGGCTCGCATCATTTCCCGGATCGCGCGCGTCAGGGCGAGATCGTCTTGCCCAGGTCGATCGCCGCGCCCAACGCCTGGCGACAGGTCTCCACGGCCTCGGCCATCGACTGGCGCCAGACCTCCAGCGCGAGCTTGGCAATCGCCGTTACGCGAACTCACCCCCTAGCTGGCCGGGCAGGTGGCGGCGACGCGCTTGGCGTTCAGGGTGGCGGCCATGGGCAGGCCGTTGACCGTCTTGCCGTTGACCGCGATCGTGAAGCTCTCGGGCGTGTACGAGCCCTTGGCGTTGACCGGGGCCACGCGGCCCTTCTTGTCGGTCCAGGTGCCTTTCAGCGCGATCTTGCCGTCGGCCACCACGCGGGTGTCGTAGTCGCAGGTGTAGCGCTTGAGGCAGATGCCGCGATTGAAGTTCTCGACGTCCTTCTGGGTCAGGCAGTGCAGGTCGCTGTCGATGGGAATCGGTCCCAAGCGCGTATTGTATTCCCACTGGCCGGTCAGGATCGTGGTCACCGGGGCCTTGGCGTCGGCCTCCTGGGGTCCGACCAGGGCGACGGCGGCGCTGGCGGCCAGCAGGCCGCAGGCGGTGACGACCGAAGCCGCGACAGGAGCAAGCAGGCGCATGGGATTCCTTCTCATCAGCTCGTCTCTATATAGGGGACGATATAAGGCCGGCAGATGAACCGCGTCTGATGGCCATGTTTGGGCGGCTTACATTCGGCGGGTTGGGCGCCGCGCGGCTTGACTCGGCAAGCCCCCTTCGCCTATATCGCCCGCTCTCGCGCGGCGGTCCGTCCCTCGCGTGGCCGAAATTTCATGTCGCGGAGCCCTAGCTTCGCCCAAGCCAAGGTATCCACCATGTCGCGCCGTTGCGAACTCACCGGGATCGGTCCGATGGTCGGCCACAATGTGAGCCACTCGAACATCAAGACCAAGCGCCGCTTCCTGCCGGCCCTGTCGCCCGCCACCTTGCAGTCGGACTCGCTGGGTCAGACCTTCAAGCTGCGCATCAGCAACGCCGCCCTGCGCACCCTGGACTTCCGCGGTGGCCTGGACGTGTTCCTGCTGAACGCCAAGGACGAGCAGCTGTCGCCGCGCGCCCTGAAGATCAAGACGCAGGTCAAGGCCAAGGCCAAGGCCGCCGCGGTCGCCGCCGCCTAAGACTTTCTCGGTTTCGACCGACGTAAGGCCCGCGAGGTTCGCCTCGCGGGCCTTTTCGCGTTTGAAGGTCCGCGAAGTCAGCTGAGCGCCCGTCTGTCGCCCTTCCGACTTAGGGGTCGAAAGCTCTAAAACCTCGTGCTGACGGTTGGAACAAACCCAACCGGCGGGGGCTTCCTATCCCACTTTTGGGAGCACAACACGATGATCAGAACCCTAGCAGCCGTCGCTCTCGCAGCGGCGACGATGACCGCTTGCGGCCCGAAGACCGAGGCCGACGCCGGCAAGGACCGCACCGAAGGTCCGGCCGTCTCCACCTCGGAAGCGCCGCGCAACGAAGCGGTCGACACCACCCCGACCACCGGCGAGAGCGGCCCCACCCCCGGCGCCAGCTCCTACACCGAAGCCCAGGCCAAGAGCGCCATCGAGTCGGCCGGCTACACCGGCGTCGGCGCCCTGACCCAGAACACCAACGGCCTGTGGCAGGGACCGGCGACCAAGGACGGCAAGTCGGTCACCGTCTCGGTCGACTACAAGGGCGCCGTCACCGCGCTCTAGGTCGCGCCGCCCCCCATCGACACACCCATCAAAAGATATTCGAGGAACACGACCATGAGCCGCACCATCACCCGTCTGTACGACACCCACACCCAAGCCCTCGGCGCCGTCGAGGACCTGGAACGCGGCGGCGTCGATCGCGACCGCATCAGCCTGGTCTCCAACAACAGCGACAACTGGCATGACGGCAAACGCGACGCCGGCCCGTTGGGCGACGCCAATCGCGATGGCGAAAACGAAGCGGCCGAGGGTGCCGGAGAAGGCGCGGCCACCGGCGGCCTGATCGGCGGCGGCGCCGGTCTGCTGGCCGGCCTGGGCATGCTGGCGATTCCCGGCCTCGGCCCTGTCGTGGCGGCCGGCTGGCTGGCCTCCACCGCCGTCGGCGCGGCGATCGGCGCCGTGGCGGGCGCGGCCACCGGCGGCCTGCTGGGCGCGCTGAAGGAAGCCGGCCACACCGACGAGGAGGCCAATGTCTATTCCGAGGGCGTCCGTCGCGGCGGCACCCTGGTCAGCGTCAAGGCCGATGACGACGACGCGGCTCGGATCGAGCAGATCCTCAACGGCCGGCGCGGGATCGACGCCCGGACGCGAGGCGAGGCCTATCGCGCGGACGGCTGGTCGCGGTTCGACCAGGAGGCCGCCCCCTATACCGCCGAGCAGGTGCGCCGCGAACGCGGCCTCTACGCCGCCGAGGACCGCTCGTTCTCGGACGCCGGCCTCGATCCGGTGATCGACGACGAAGAGCGTCGCCGCGCCCAGTCGGCCCCGGGCCTGGGCGATACGCCGCGCCAGTACTAAACGACGCTGAACGGCGCGCGCCTCCGGACCGTTTCCGGAGGCGCGCCTGCCTCTCCGATCCCCAGCCCCCGGCAAAACCCTGCCGCCTGACCGGGTAAACCCCGATTGCGGCGCCCAGGTCCCTTGAAGATGCTTTCGGCGGCGACGCTCCGTTCCCTGGGGCTCTCCCAGGAGCATTTCATGACCCTCAAGACCCTCGCCGTCGCGCTGCTGCTGGGCGCAAGCGTCACCCTGGCCCAGGCTCCGGCCCACGCCCAGGCCGACCCGGCCGCCGCCGCGGCGGACAAGCCGCTGACCGCCGCCGACCTCGCGAATCTGCGCGCCGAGCTGCAGTCGTCCAAGAAGCAGCTGACCGCCTCGTTGCTGGTGTTGACCGACGCGGAGGCCACCCGGTTCTGGCCGATCTACGACCGGTACGCCGCGGAAACGGCCGCGATCAGGGACGGCCAGGCGACCCTGGTGGCCGAATACGTCAACACCTTCGGCAAGTACGACGACAAGACGGCGGCGGACTTCATCGCCCGCTGGGTGGACATCGACGCCAAGACGACCGCCCTGCGCGCCAGATACGTGCCGATCGTTGGCAAGGCGCTGCCGGGGGTGAAGGCGGCGAGCTTCTTCCAGATCGACCGCCGCATCAGCATGGCCGTCGACCTGAAGGTGGCCTCGGCCATGCCGCTGGTTCAGTCGCAGGCCGAGAAATAGCCTCCCGGGCGCGGACGCCCACGAAAAAGCCCTCCCCGTCGCCGGGGAGGGCTCTTCCTGCTCACGTCAAAGGCGGAGAGGGCCGGTACGCCGCCCCCTCGAACTGTAAGCGGTACTGGCCTTAGCGCGAGAAGACGGCCGGGTTGGCGCTGTTGTAGGCGACCAGGTCCGGGTTGTTCAGCTTGCTGACCGCGTCGTTGACCGAAGCGCGCACGCACGAGGGGTAGAGGTAGGTGGCCAGGGTTTCGCCACGGACGTTCTGCCAGCAGACGGTCGAGGCGGCCTTGACGATCTCGGCGCGCAGCTCGGCCGGGGCCTTGCCGGCGGTCTTGATGCGGATTTCGGCGGCGCCGGCGGGGGCGGCGGCGAACAGGGCGGCGGCCGAGGCGGCCAGAACGATGGTGCGGATCATGGGACGGATTCCAGGACAGCGTTGATTTTCAACCCGTCCGAAATGCGTTTCCCCGTGGGCGGCTGGTCCAGGATCTCGCCCGCTCTGCCGCCTTGCTCAAGCTATAACTTGCCGCACGTCACTTATCAACGGTTATGTTGCAGTGCGGTCGCAAAACCGATTGACACGAAATGACGCTGAAATGGATCGTTCGCATCTACGCAGCACATCCTCTTCCCGTCTTCCCGGCGAAGGCCGGGACCCAGATTCATCCAGAGCAGCTCATGGCTTCACCTGGACCCCGGCCTTCGCCGGGGAGACGGGAGAGGAGTGAGGCGGCGAGATAAATCCCGCCGCCTCGGACAGAGTCTTAGAAGCTGGCCTTGATCAGGCCGTTGGCGCGGAACGCCTGACGGTCATAGGCCTTCAGGGTCGGGCTGCCGACCTTGAGGACGGCGTCGCGGGTCACTTCGCGGACGCAGTAGGCGTAGAGGTCGTCGGCGCGGCCGCCCAGGTCTTCGCGGCAGATCGACGAGGCGGCCGAGACGATGTCGGCGTGGATGGCGGCGTCGGTGCGGCCGCGGACCTTGACGTGCTGCTCGCCGGCGAAGGCCGACGAAGCGGTAGTCAGGGCGAGGGCCGAAGCGGCCAGGACAAACAGAGTCTTCATGATGTTTACTTCCGAAAGGGGGTTGGGGTTCAACCACCTCCCGACGCGTTCCTCTGATGACCGTTGGGATCTCGCCCTGCTCAGTCATCTAAGGTAGCGGTAACATGACAACGTTGTCGTTTGAATTAAAATATTGAGTTTCAAAAGAAACTACCTCCGGGCGCCCATAAAATGGGCGCGGCGGGCGGCGATCGCCAGGGTGCTGAGTCCTTCGCGCGCGACGACCGCATTGTTCGCAAATCCGCACAGCCCGTGCCGATTACGCCCGGTTATCGGAAGGTCCGCCGATCCCTAACTTGGGTCACCTTCAAAGGAGACGAAACATGCGAGCGATCGATCACGCAGGAACCTTCACCCTCGGCGACCGGACGGTGAAGCGGCTGGGCTACGGCGCCATGCAGCTGGCCGGCCCCGGCGTGTTCGGCCCGCCGCGCGACCGGGACGCGGCCCTGGCCGTCCTGCGCGAGGCGGTGGCGGCCGGCGTCGACCATATCGACACCAGCGACTTCTACGGTCCGCACGTCACCAACCAGATCATCCGCGAGGCGCTGGCGCCCTATCCCGATGACCTGACGATCGTCACCAAGATCGGCGCGACGCGCGGCGACGACGCCTCGTGGAAGCCCGCCTTCGGAGCCGACCAGCTGGAACGCGCGGTGCACGACAACCTGGCCAATCTGGGCCTGGAGACGCTGGACGTCGTCAACCTGCGGATCATGTTCGACATGCATGGACCCGCCGAGGGCTCCATCGCCAAGTGGCTCGAAGTGCTGGCGAGCCTCCAGCGGCAGGGCCTGGTGCGCCACATCGGCCTCAGCAACGCGACCATGACCCAGGTGCGGGAAGGGCGCGGGATTGCCGAGATCGTCTGCGTGCAGAACGAATACAACCTGGCTCGCCGCGACGACGACGCGCTGATCGACGCCCTGGCCGAAGACGGGATCGCCTATGTGCCGTTCTTCCCGCTGGGCGGGTTCAGCCCGCTGCAGTCGGACGCCCTGTCGCGGGTGGCCGCGAGTCTGAACGCCACGCCGATGCAGGTGGCGCTGGCCTGGCTTCTGCGCCGCTCGCCCAACATCCTGCTGATCCCCGGCACCTCCTCGGTCGCCCACCTGCGCGAGAACCTCGCGGCGGCGGAACTGGTCCTGCCGGATGAGGCGATGGCGGCGCTGGACGGGATCGCGAGGGCTTAACTCAACACGCGGTCATCGCGGGCCTTGTGCCCGGGATGACAGTGGTCGGAGGCAAGTGTGCTCAGCCCATTCCATAATCCCTGCACGATGTCTCGACAGGTCGGCGCCAGGATAGCCGCATGAAACCGCTCAAAACCTTCGCCTGGATCGCCCTCGCCTCAGGCCTTTCGTTCGCATCGCTCTGCGGAAAGATGGCGCTGGACAACAACAATCAAGGCGAGTTCCACGACCCGGCCACTGGTGCGCTGCATTGGGGAGCCTTCATCCCGGTCGTTATCCTGAATTTCGCCTGCGCGGCCAGCTTGGTCTTCGGGGCGCTGGGCCTTGGCTTGATCGGCTTCCGGCTGCTCAAAACCACGGTCACGGCCGGCCGACGTTAGCTTACCGGCGCCGCGCCGGCTTCTTCGTCGACGGCGGTCCCGGCGGCGGAGGCGGGGGCGCCGTCCAGTCGAACGCCATCAGCAGGGTGCGTTCCTGCGGGGCGTCGTTGTCGTCCGACAGGATGTAGATCCGCGTCGCCCCCGAAGAGCTCTTGCTCAGCGCCACGCCCTCGAAATTGTCGCGGCTGACCGCTCCGTCCAGGGTCAGGGTGGCGGCCAGGAACTGCTTGGCGGCCGGGGCGCGGGGGTCGATCACGAAGCGCACCTGGCCGCGCCAGCCGCGGATCGGGTCGTAGGCGCGGAACAGGCTGGCGATCGACTGGCCCTCGAAGGCCGCGAAGCTGGTCAGGCCCCAGGTGAAGTCGGGCGGCGACTGCGGGGCCAGGCCCACGCACGGGGCCGACAGCTTGCACAGCCACACCTCGCCCTCCTCGCCGCCCACCAGATAGGCGTCGGGGCCGGCGATCGGATAGGCGGTCAGGGCCTCCATGCCCTCGTTGTCGGGGAAGGTGGTGGCGGGCTTGTTGACCGCGCGCGGCAGGCCGTAGGTCCCGTCCGGCTGGCGCGGATAGAGCCAGATGCGGTGCTCGCGCTCGAAGCTGACCAGGCGGTCGCCGTTGGCCAGGATCGCCAGGCCCTCGGCGTCGGACCGGGCCTTGCCCTGCAGCGGCTGGCCGTCCAGGCCCTTCAGCGGCGAGAGCTTGCCGTCGGTCAAGCCGATCAGGCGGCCGGTCTCGTCCAGCTTCAGCCGGGCCTCGAACAGGTCGCCGTCGTCGCTGATCGCCACCATGCCGCCGTCGGGGTCGAACTTCAGGTCCGACAGGCCATGCAGGCGCTGGGTGTCCGGGCTGCTGATGGCGACGCCGCCGGCATAGACGAAGCGGCCGATGGAAACGGGCGGCGGGTTGGCCGAGCTGAGCGGCACGGGCGTGGTCGTCAGGCTGATCTCGGGCCCGACCTTGACCGGGGCCACCGGCAGGACGGCCGGCTGCGGCGGGGCCTTGGCGCACTGGCCCAGCGCCACCGACACCAGGCCCATCGCGAGGAAGCCGCGCAGTCCGATCACGCGGGAACCTTGCGGGCCGGTTTCGGGGCGGACGGCTGGACGGTCGGCGGGGCGGCCAGAAGCCCCCTCGCCCGCTTCACCGCCTTGGGCTCTTCGTCGAACAGCCCGGCCAGCTGGTCGACCAGCGCGCCGCCCAGTTGCTCGACGTCGACGATGGTCACCGCCCGGCGGTAGTAGCGCGTCACGTCGTGGCCGATGCCGACGGCGATCAGCTCGACGGGGCTCCGCGTCTCGATCTCGGCGATCACCTGCCGCAAGTGGCGCTCCAGATAGTGGCCCGAATTGACGCTGAGGGTGGAGTCGTCCACCGGCGCGCCGTCCGAGATCACCATCAGAATGCGGCGGGCTTCGGGCCGGCCGATCAGGCGCTGGTGGGCCCACATCAGGGCCTCGCCGTCGATGTTCTCCTTCAGCAGCCCTTCGCGCATCATCAGGCCCAGGTTCTTGCGGGCCCTTCTCCAAGGCGCATCCGCGCTCTTGTAGATGATGTGGCGCAGGTCGTTCAGGCGGCCCGGCGCGGGCGGCTTGCCGGCCTTGATCCACTCGTCGCGGGCGCTGCCGCCCTTCCAGGCGCGGGTGGTGAAGCCCAGCACCTCGACCTTGACCGCGCAGCGCTCCAGCGTGCGGGCCAGGATGTCGGCGCAGACGGCGGCCACCATGATCGGCCGGCCGCGCATCGAGCCGGAATTGTCGATCAGCAGGGTGACGACCGTGTCGCGGAACTCGACGTCCTCCTCCTGCTTGAACGACAGGGGGGCGGTGGGGTCGATGATCACCCGGGTCAGGCGGGCGACGTCCAGCATCCCCTCCTCCAGGTCGAAGGTCCAGGCGCGGTTCTGCTGGGCCAGCAGGCGGCGCTGCAGCTTGTTGGCCAGCCGCGAGACCACGCTGGAGAAGGCCGCCAGTTGCTGGTCCAGATAGGCCCGCAGCCGGGTCAGCTCGTCGGCGTCGCACAGGTCCTCGGCGGGCACCACCTCGTCGAAGGCCGTGGTGAACACCTTGTAGCTCGGCTCGTTGGCGCCGCCCGCGCCGGGGTCGGGACGGGCCGGCTTGGCGCCGTCGCCCATCTCCGGGGCTTCCTCGGTGTCCTCGGCCTCGCCGTCCTGCTCGGACTGGACCATCTCCTCGTCGCCGGCCTCGGACTCGCGGTCCGAGGTCTCGGCCTGTTCGGGCTGGGCGCCGTCGGACTGCTCGCCCTCGCCTTCGCCGGAATCGTCTTCCGAGGCCTCGGTGTTCTGGTCCTCGTCGCCCTCGTCCTCGTCGGACTGCTCGGTGGCGTCGGACATGTCCTCGCCCAGGTCGAGGTCGCGCAGGATCTCGCGGGTGACCTTGGCGAAGGCGGCCTGGTCGTCGATGGCGGCGGCCAAACGGTCCAGGTCCTTGCCGGCCCGGTTCTCGATGTCGGCGCGCAGGATGTCGACCAGGGCCTTGGCGCCGTCGGGCGGCGCGTCGCCGGTCAGGCGCTCGCGCACCAGCAGCGACAGGATCTCGGCCATGGGCGCGGACTGGCGGTCGGTGGCGACGGCGCGGGTCAGGCCCTGCTTTTCGAGACGGGCCTCCAGGGCGGCGGTCAGGTTGGCGCGCACGCCGCCCAGGTTGTTGGCGCCGATCGCCTCGATCCGGGCCTGCTCGATGGCCTCGAAGGCCGCCTGGCCGTCGGGCGAGCTGGGGCGGGCGCGGGCGTGCTTGGCGGCGTCGTGGTGGGCCAGGCGCAGGGCCATCTGGTCGGCCAGGCCGCGGATGCGGGCGGCCTCCTTGGCGTTCAGGTCGCGCGGCGGATGGGGCAGCACCGCCCGGTTGCCGATCAGGCTGGGCCCCTCGCCCGAGAACACCACCTCCAGGTCGGGGGTCTCGGCGAGCGACCGCGCCGCGTGGGCCAGGGCGCGCTTGAACGGTTCGGTCGGGCTTTCGGGCTTGGAGGCCATGTCAGTGGGTTACCCAGCCAGGGCGGCGAACACAAGGCGCGGATGGGGGCGCCAAAGGGAACAGTGCGCCTCAAGGCCGCGTTTGCGTGATCCAAGCTCGCGACGGGCGGGCCAGTGCTTTTGAGGAAACGACCATGTTGAAGTGGGCCATCATCCTGGCGATCGTCGCCCTGATCGCCGGCGCCCTGGGCTTCACCGGCATCGCCGGCGCGGCGGCGGGCATCGCCAAGATCCTGTTCTTCCTGTTCCTGATCGGCTTCATCATCTTCGCCGTCCTGGGCGTGACGGTGTTCAAGAGCGTGACCAGGGACTGACGAGACTAGGGGGCAAGTGTTCGTGCGGCGAACACTTGCCCCCTACGGGCCGCTTCGCGACCGTCTTCCCCCAAAAGAGGGAAGAGGCGCGTCCTCCGCCCCCTCTGGGGGCGGACAGACCGCGCAGCGGTCAGGTGGGGGCAAGTGGGTGATCCGCTGACCTACTTCGCGGCCGCCACGTAAGCCTTCGACTGCTCCCCGACCACGGCCACCAGATCCCCCATCGTCAGGTTGACGTCCACCAAATGCAGCCCCCAGTCCTTCAGCGGCTGGCCCAGCACCAGCAGGTCGCCGGGAATGTTGTCGGCGCGGGCGTCGGCCTTGTCGGGGTGGACCGTCACGGCCAGGTAGTCGAAGCCGTCCTTGCTGACGCATTCGGCCGAGACCAGGCCGGGCAGCTCCACATAAGGCGTCGAGACCGTCACGTCCTTGGCCCAGACCGTGGCCGGGCGCATGGCCGTGCCCATGATCGTGCGGTCGCTGAAGTAGCTGCGCACCGGCGCCGAGCCGCCGGCCAGGGCCGCCGGGTTGACGCAAGCGGCCTTCATGCCGGGCTCGGCGACCTTGCCGAAGAACTTGCTGGTCGCCGGGGGCGGCACGTCGGCGCGGAACGAGACGTAACTGATCACGCAGCCGATCTGGCCGGTCTTGCGGCACAGGGGCAGCGAGCCGTAGCTGTCCTTGACCGGGTCGACGGGCGTGTTCATGCCCAGGATCAGGGCCGAGACGAGCTGCTTCTGCACCGGCTTGCCGTCGATCTCCTCCTTGATCAGCCGCAGCAGGACGCGCGAGCCCTGCGAGTGGCCGACCAGCACCACGCCGCGGCCGTGATTGTCGCGGGCCAGGTAGTCCTTCCAGGCGGCCAGCACGTCGGCATAGGCCAGCTCGCCGTCGCCGGTCGAGGCCTGGCCCATCATCACCTTGCGCAGGGCCGCGATGGTCACCTGGCGGTAGCTGGGGGCGTACAGCTTGCAGACCGAACCGAAGCGGGCGAACTGCTGGTCGGCCACGGCCTTTTCCGGCAGGTCCGGCGTCATGTCGCTGTTGCCGCCCGGGTCGGACGACACGGTGGGATAGACGTAGAAGCAGTCGATCGGGGCGTTGGGGTCGGCCTTGAAGGTCTCGACGCTGGTCGCCCCGTTGGCCTGGACCACGGTGGCGGTCTGGTCGGCGGCGCAGGCGTCCTGGCGGCCGGGCCGGCACAGCCAGTTCTCTTCCTTGGCATAGTCGTTGGGCACCGGCGGCGGGGTGGCCGAATTGCGGGCGCAGGCCGTCGTGCTCAGGCCGAGCATCGTGATCAGGCCCAGCGCGGCCCAAAGCTTCCGTGACATCGACATCCCCTCCAACGTTTGTTTGGCGCTGAGGATGGCTTGGGCGGGCGTGGAAGGGAAGCCCAACCCCAAGCTTTCAATAGAGCTTGTCATCCCGGACAAGCGCGCAGCGCGCCGATCCGGGACCGCCCCGAAGCGCCGCGCTCAGGCGTCGGTCCCGGGTCTTCGCTTTGCTCCGCCCGGGATGACAGCCGTTTTTCGAAGCCGGGCCTCAGATCCCGGGCACGATCGCCTTCAGCCGCGCCTCGCCGACACGCACAAGTGCATGTCCCCAGCCTACGCCGGCAGCCAGCGCCTCGGGAACTTGTCGCCCAGGGCCCGCGCCTCGCCGGACTTCAGGCCCAGTTCGCGCATCTTGAAGGCCACGACCTCGCGCAACGCCTCGACCGGTTCGCGGCCGCCCGAGGGGCTGGAGGCGACGGGGCCGGTCTGCATGGCCAGGTCGACGGCGGCCCATTCGGCCTGGGCGCGGTCGGGCTTGCCGACGGCGAAGTAGTGGCGGACCGGCAGGCGTTCGCCCGCGATCTCGACCATCACGCCGACGACCCAGCCTTGAACGATCAGATCGGCGTCGGGGCGCTGGCGGAACATGCGACCGGTGTAGCGATTTCGTGGGCCGGCTCAAGCTCCGCCACAATCGGCCTAAGCGCCGCCGTAAATCGGCCCGTCGGCTCCACACAACCTTCGGGCGAAAGCGGGCGGAGCCGGTCGATGATCGCGCGAGGGCGGTGGAGAACGCGGCTGGCGGCCGGCGGGGTCGGCATGGCGGTCAACGCCGGCCTGCTGGCCCTGCTGACCCTGGTCCCCGAAGCGCCGCCGATGGTCGATCCGCCCGCCGTCCTGGTCACCCTGGACCCGCGCGAGACCAGGGTCGACCGGCGGCGGACCCCGACCGCGCGCCGGGCGGGGGCGCCGACCTCGACGGCCTCGCCGCGCCTCCCGCCGCCGCCGGACGTCGAGCCCCTCGCCACGGCTCCAGCCGCGACCGGGTCCGACCTCTCCAGGACGGTGGAGCCCCGCTGGCGGGTGGGCGGCGGCGAGTATCTGGATCCCGCCACGGCCCGTCGCGCGCGTCGCGCCTGGGAGGCGGCCGAGGATCGCCGCTACAAGCGCGCCTGCTTTGGTCAGCCAGATTGGGGCCAGTCGGACGAGCACATGACCGAGGAGGAGAAGTTCGCCTGCTGGGACGCCTGGGGCGGCGCCGCCCCGCTCAGCGGATCAGGCGGATCGCGACCTGGGCGGCGATACCCAGGAGCAGCCACAGAGCCACATCCACAAGGACCACGTTGATCCCCGCCACATGCGGCTCCGGCGACCGGCGAGAGAGCCCGTCACGCATCGCGTTTCTCCCAGCGGACACGTCATGCGCGTGCCTTGCCGGCAGAGTACGCCTGCAATCTTGAACGGTACATAGGGCCATGCTCTCGCAAAAGATGCGGCATCACCCTAGCCGTCGCGGTCCTACCCCAAGACCTGGAACGCCGCCTGGCTGATGACGCCCAGGACCAGCCACAGGCCGAGCCCCAGCACGATGAAGACCGGACGCGGCGACCGACGGTCGCGGAACTCGTGGATCTGATGACGCGCCATGCCCAGCCTCCAGGAAACGCAGCTTTGCGTTCGCGGAGTCTGGAACGGGCTTGGCCGTATTTTCGCTGCATGAGTTAACGTGGCTGTGATCGGTTATCCACAACCTGAGCAGGCGATGGCGCCTTTTGCGTCGAAAACGATCAGAGCGGACAGGCCTGAGGGCTCACGACGCCTTCGCGAATGATCGCATCGATCCCGATGCGGCGGGCCACCGCCCGGCTAGGTCCGTGCGGCATGACTGACGCACGTTGCCACCCGAGAGCGGACATTCCGATCGTCCGGGAAGGGTGGATGGCGGTCACGCTGCTGCTAAGCTGCGCTTATGAACCGTCTCTCTGCGCTCATCTTTGCAGCTTTCATGATCTTCGTCTTTGTGGCCGTTGGTGGGACGTGGGTGAAGGGTATTGCTGACGTCCTGAAAGCCCACCGACTGG